>JBATKU010000144.1:0-2851 GCA_049669725.1 Desulfobacterales bacterium | reverse complement strand
CCTTTAAGTTTGATGGTCTCGTAAAAAGTCCGAAAAGTGTCAATTTTCAAATTTCACACCTAATAAATTCAATAGGTTATGAGTTCTAAAATTGAGAATTTTGACTTTTTACGAGACCATCAAGTTTGGAGCGAAGATAATGCTCATATACATCGGAAAACGAATCGTCCTGGCTTTTCTGGTCGCCGTTGCTGTCTCCTTTATCAGCTTCATGATCCTGAATTTATCGGGAGATCCTGCCATTGCCCTGGCCGGTGCCGACGCAAGCCCGAAAGAGATTCAGTTCATTCGGGAACAGTATGGTCTCGATCGTCCCATTCTGGTTCAATACGTTGAATGGGTCGGTCGCGCTTTGCGAGGCGATTTCGGCGAGTCGCCCTACTTCAATATGCCGGTAAAGGAGATCATCGGTGATCGGATCGGGGTCACCCTGCTGTTGGGTATCTGCGCCTTTGCCTTTGCCATCTGCCTGGCGATCCCCTTGGGTGTCATTGCCGCGGTCCGGCCCAATACCTGGATTGACCGCACGGCCCTGACCATTTCCGTCTTTGGTCAGGCCCTGCCCAATTTCTTTTTCGGCTTGATGCTGATCATCTTTTTCGGGGTCACATTGCAATGGTTGCCGATTTCGGGTGACGACACCTGGCTGCATTTCATCCTGCCGGCCGTCACCTTGGGCTATTACGCCTCGCCATCCCTGATGCGGCTGACGCGAACCGGTATGCTGGATGTATTGGCATCGGACTACATTCGCACCGCCAAGGCCAAGGGATTAAAAATGCCCCGCGTCCTGTTCAAACACGCCTTGCGCAATGCCATTATTCCGGTGGTTTCGCTGGCCTTTGTGCAGTTCGGATTTATGCTCGGCGGCGCGTTTGTGATTGAATACGTTTTTTCCATCAACGGCATCGGCTTTCTGGCGGTTAAATCCATCCAGCGTGCGGATCTGCCCGTTGTTCAGGTCATCGTGCTGTTGTTATCCGTCATCTATGTGACCATGACATTGGTGGCTGATGTGTTTAACGCTTTTCTGGACCCGCGCATAAGGACAAAATAAAAGCCTTTCAGGTGTTCAGGCTGTTAGCTGCTAATAGTCTACAGTCTAGCAGCCTGTTTTTTTCTCGACCCCATAAATCGAAATGAATAATTTAAACCTGTCATAAGAAATGTAGAAGCGGAAAATTCATGAAGGCAGAAAGAGAAAAAATTATGGAAGCCACAAGTCCTTTTAAAGAAGTCACCTTTCCGACACCGATGCAGATGGTCTATCGGCAGGCCAAGCGCCACACAGGCTTTCTGATCGGGGGAACTGTTTTGCTGTTGATCGTTATCACGGCGCTTGCGGCGCCGATTCTGGCGCCCCATGATCCTTATGAACAAGACCTCGACGCCCGTCTGATCGGTCCCATTTGGCATGAGGAGGGAACCTGGAATCACATCCTGGGTACGGACAATCTGGGTCGGGACTACCTGAGTCGCCTCATGTACGGCGCCCGTATTTCGCTCCTCATCGGCGTGATGGCGATGCTGATTTCGGGGGTGATCGGAACTATCCTGGGGGTGTCCGCCGGTTATTTCGGGGGGCGGGTGGACATGGTCGTCAACGCCATTATTACCACGCGCCTGGCGTTGCCGATTATGCTGTCGGCTTTGGCCGTGGTGGCTTTAGTTGGCGGTTCTTTGCCGATCGTGGTGCTGGTTCTGGGCTTGATGATTTGGAACCGCTTTGCCCTGGTGATGCGCGCATCAACGCAACAGCTGCGCTCGATGGATTATGTCAATGCCGCCAAGACATCTGGCTGTTCGACCCTGAGAATCATTATTTCCGAAATCATGCCAAATATCATGAACAATCTGATCGTGGTGGCGACCCTGGAAATCACCCGGGCCATACTGATCGAAGCAGGGTTGTCGTTTCTCGGTATGGGGGTTCAGCCGCCGCTGCCCTCATGGGGTTTGATGGTGGCCGAGGCCAAGGAGTTCATGCTTTTTAGCCCCTGGATGATTATGGTACCGGGCTTAGCCATATTTGCCCTGGTACTTTCCATTAATCTGCTCGGTGACGGGATCCGAGACATTACGGCACCGGAGGGACGATAGTGAATGCACTGCTCGAAGTTAAGGGACTGCATGTTGACATTCCACTGGAAGCGGGCATTTTGCATGCGGTGCGCGGCGTTGACATTGCCGTCGAACGCGGAAAAACCCTGGCGCTGGTAGGCGAGTCAGGTTGCGGAAAATCATTGAGCGTGCTGTCGGTGATGAATCTGCTGCCCCAAAAGGCCAAATGGCGCGCTGACCGAATTTTTTTCGATGGCCAAGATCTCAACCATGCCAGCGCAAGCCAGATGGCGGATATCCGTGGGGCAAAAATCGCCATGATCTTTCAGGAGCCCATGACCTCGCTTAATCCCTGCTATACGATTGGTAACCAGCTGGAAGAAGCCCTGCTGACCCATAAAAATGTGTCCCGGCAGGAAGCCCAGGATCGCGCGGTGTTCCTATTGGAGAAAGTCGGGATAACCGCCGCCGCCAGCCGCTTAAGGCAATACCCGCATCAACTTTCGGGGGGCCTGCGCCAACGGGTGATGATTGCCATGGGATTGATGTGCGACCCGCTCTTGATCATCGCCGATGAACCCACCACCGCCCTGGATGTGACCATTCAGGCCCAGATTCTGGCGCTACTGGCTTCCATACAGAAGGAGTTCGACATGGGGATGATCCTCATCACCCACGATCTGGGCGTGGTGGCCCGCATCGCCGACAATGTGAATATTATGTATTGCGGACAGGTTGTTGAATCCGGAGAGGCATCCGATCTGTTCGAGAACCCCCTGCATCCCTATAC
>JBATKU010000143.1:0-58330 GCA_049669725.1 Desulfobacterales bacterium | reverse complement strand
TTTTTTTCTGATTCCCGCAGGGCATCTTCGGCCGTTTCGCACTCGAAGACCTGGCGGCGCAGGTTTTCATTGGCTGTCTCAAGCTCGGCTGTCCGTTCGACCACCCGTTGCTCCAGCTTGTCGCGGGCTTTGCGCAGGGCTTCCTCCGCTTTTTTGTAATCAGTGATATCTCTGAATATTTCCAGCTTCGAGATACTGCCGTCAGGGTTTTTCAAAGGGGTGTCGATGAGGTCATAGGTTTTTTGGTTTTTAGGGGAATACCACTGCCAGCGGACGCTCTTGCCATTGAGGGTCTCCTTATTTTTACAATAGGGGCAAACATCCTTGCGCCCGGGGAGATATTCGTAGCATTTTCGTCCATCAACCGGTCCGAATTCTTTGATCAGGGTTTGGTTGGCATACTCTATATCATAGTCCTGGTTAATGATGTAAATGCCGTCGGCCATCGATTCGAGAATATTCATCAGACCGTCTCGCTGACTACGCAACACATCCTCTTTTTGTTTTGATTTCCGATCTTCCCTTCCGGTTGGAATTTGGTCTTTCTTCATGGCAACCTCCAACTAACCACAGTTCATAATAAATTGCGTATTTCGGCACATAATAATGGAAAGCGGTATAATTTTCAACCATCAGCAACCACAAACCGGCTTGGATGCATTGACTGCCGGTTTGTCTTTCTTTATAATATTTTCGTATCTGCTTGAATGAACTTTTGAAGGGATGCAATGCCACCGGATGACAAAAAAAATATTGTACTGATCGGAATGCCGGGAGTCGGCAAAAGCACCATCGGCGTTTTGCTTGCCAAACATCTGGGTTATTCCTTTCTGGATACCGATCTGCTTATTCAGGTCGCCGAGAGTCAAACGCTGCAACAGCTGATTCAAATACACGGAATTTCCGGGTTTTGTGACCTTGAAGAAGAATATATTCGATCGGTTACGGTAAACGCCCATGTGATTGCGACCGGGGGCAGTGTGGTTTACGGAAAGGCAGCGATGAGGCATTTAAAAACCGATGCTGTCGCCATTCATCTGGATTTGTCTCTTGACAGACTCCAAAAGCGGTTGGATGATCTGGATGCCCGGGGGGTGGCGATAGCACCCGGTCGAGACCTGTCGGATCTTTACGCGGAGCGGCATCCGCTGTATTTAAAATATGCAGACCAGATGGTGGAAACCGACGCCCTGACACCGGACCAGGTAGTGAAGCATATCGTTGCAATGCTTAGTGGTGCTAAAACAAAAACTTAAATTCCCTATACTTTAATTCGGGGAGTGCATCTAGGTTGGAAGATTGGAATGATGGAAGATTGGAAGAATGGGTTTTGGGATGTTGTAGATGTCAAATATAGGCAATTTTAAAAATGAATAAAATCCTTTGAGAACCCAGTCATCCATCATTCCAATATTCCATTATTCCATAGGGTAAAACGAAAGATCCTAAAAAAACGCTACGGTATTCACATTGTCTTCGGGATGGCGTCCGCAAGAGTTCATTGTTCACTCAGAGTGCCTCTCTTGATGGCATCCCGACCGAATTTTCTGGTGATGGTTTCCACCGTGCGGTCAACCTTCTCCCAGGTCTGATCGCTTTCTTTGACCCGGTCGAAAAGATCCAGCTGTACCGGCCGGCCTGCCGATTTAAATCCCGATGTGCCGACACCTACAAGCCTAATTTGCTGAGTCAGTCGATAGTCATCCAGCAGCCCGGCGGCATGCCGGTAGATGGTCTCAGAAGACCGGGTGGGGGTATCGATGGTTTTGCTGCGGGTGTACTGCTTAAAATCCGCATGTTTTAATTTCAAGGTGATGGTTTTGGCTTTAACGTTAGCCTTTCTGAGTTGTCGGGCGACCTCCTCCGACTGTTTTAAAAGGTATTTGTGCAGCAATTTTTTGTCCCGGGTGTCCTCTCCCAGGGTGTGTTCGCTGCTGATGGATTTATGCGGTGACCAGGGCGTCACGGTGGAATGGTCCTGGCCGGATGCAAGTGCGATCAGTCGTTGACCGAATTTGCCCAGCCGATCCAGCAGCATTTTATCAGGAAACTTTTTAACATCACCCAGGGTTTTGATCCCCATGGACGCCAAGTGCAAAAAGGTTTTCTGGCCCACACCCGGCACCTTCTGAACCGGTAGACTTTCAATGAAATGATGGACTTGCTGCGGTCGGATGATGGTCAGTCCGTCCGGCTTGTCCATGTCCGAGGCCACTTTGGCTAGAAATTTGCCGGGTGCCACCCCCACGGAGCATGTCAACCCGAGGGTTTTTTTGATTTCATTTTTGATAGCCATGGCCACCATTTCAGGGTCGCCTAGCATCCTTTGGCCCCCTGAAATATCCATATACGCTTCGTCAATGGAAACCACCTCCACCTGGGGGGAGAATTTCCGGAGAATGGCCATAATTTTTTTGGACATTTCTTTGTAGCGTTCCATCCGGGGCGGAACGAACACGCCATCCGGACAGTTTTGCCGGGCTTGAAAAATCGGCATGGCCGAGCGAACACCGAATTTTCGCGCTTCATAGCTTGACGCCGAAACCACCCCGCGATTGGAAGTGCCCCCCACAATGACGCACTTGCCTTTGAGCCAGGGATTGTCCAGCTGCTCAACGGAGGCATAAAAAGCATCCATGTCGATGTGTAAAATCATTTATTTCTTGCTATAATTTATAGATTTGCTACATTACAAAATTGTATTTTTATAATTATCTTTCGACAGATTCGTGATAAATAGCATAAAATTTTGGGAAAAAATTATATTATGAAACCCATTGAAGAAGTCACTTTGCTGTATGAGATTACCAAGGCGCTCAACGAGCATCTGGTGCTGAAGAAGTCGCTGTATAAGGTCCTGGATATTCTATCCAATTCCATGAATATGGTGCGGGGAACTATAACAATTTTAAATCCTCTGCGCAACGAGATTAACATCGAGGTGGCCCACGGTATGACCCGCAATGCCATGGAAAGGGTCAAATACAAACTGGGGGAGGGGATTACCGGTCGGGTGATTGAAACCGGCAAGGCGGTGTCCATACCCAAGATCAGCGAGGAGCCGCTATTTTTGGACCGCACCGGCTCGCGGAAAAAGAGAAAAGATCAGGATCTTTCTTTTATTTGCGTACCGGTAAAAAAAGGCGA
This sequence comes from Desulfobacterales bacterium, assembly GCA_049669725.1. Classification (GTDB taxonomy): domain Bacteria; phylum Desulfobacterota; class Desulfobacteria; order Desulfobacterales; family JAFDCJ01; genus JAFDCJ01. Next base: position 55,183 of record JBATKU010000143.1, on the reverse strand, counting down.
GCAGGTTATCGGTGCTCTGAGTGTTGACAGGCCCTTTGACCAATCCTATGCCTTAAAGAGCGGCCAGAAACTTCTTACGGTTATTGCCACCATGATCGCCAGTCATGTGATCAAGCTTGAAACCATTCAGATGGAAAAAGAACGGCTGCGGGAGGAGAACCGGCGTCTGAAAAGCGTGCTGAAAGACAAATACAGCATAGGTAACATTGTCGGCAACAGCAACAAAATGCGGGAGGTTTTCCAGATGGTCTCCCAGGTATCCAAAAGCAACGCCACCGTATTGATACGAGGGGAAAGCGGCACCGGCAAGGAACTGGTGGCCAACTCCATCCACTACGGCAGTCTGCGTGAAAAAAATCCCTTGGTAAAGGTTAACTGTGCGGCCCTGCCGGCGACCCTGATTGAAAGCGAGTTGTTCGGGCATGAAAAAGGCGCCTTTACCGGTGCCATCAAACAAAAAATCGGAAAATTTGAACTGGCCCATAAAGGGACCATATTCTTGGATGAAATCGGCAACATCGGCCTGGAGGTCCAGGCCAACCTCCTGCGCATTCTCCAGGAAAAAGAATTTGAGCGGGTGGGCGGCCACCGGACCTTGAAAACGGATGTGCGGATTATTGCCGCCACCAACAAAAACCTGGAGCACGCCGTGGAGGAAGAAACCTTCAGGGGGGATCTCTACTACCGGTTGAATGTATTTCCCATTTATTTGCCGCCGTTAAGAGAACGCAAGACCGACATTTTGCTTTTGGCCGACTATTTTCTGGAAAAATATGCCACCGAAAACAATAAGGATATTAAACGATTTTCCACCCCGGCCATTGACATGCTCATGGAATACCACTGGCCGGGTAATGTGAGGGAACTGGAAAATTGCATCGAGCGGGCCGTACTGCTGTGCGAGGAGGGGGTTATTCACAGCTATCACCTGCCGCCCACCTTACAGACCGGCAAGGAATCTGATACCGTTCCGGTTCTGTCCCTGGAAGATGCTGTTGCCAACCTGGAAAAAGAGATCATCATCGATGCCTTGAAAAACACCCGGGGCAATATCAACATGGCATCTAAAATTTTGCAGACTACGGTGCGAAAGTTTGCTTATAAGGCTGAGAAGTATGGGGTATCCTACAAGCACTACCGCTGAAACTGGCTTCAGAAGGTTCATCTTTTGCCCGCTGGCTGCGTTCCGATCAATTTCAAAATGCTCACGTACTTCGTGTACGCTCCGCTTTTGAAATCAATCGCGCCTTGCCATCGAACAAAACCTAAACCTTCTGAAGCCAGTTTAGCTGCTTATAATACTTCTTCATTTGTCAATTGATATCCAGACGGTCTCCTCCCGAGCCTTGTTGAACACAAAGATATAAAAATCAGATTACGAAGTCCTGCCGCTGTTTGGCGGGGCCTTCGAACAAGATCTAAGGCCTCTGAAACAAGTCAAGTGATACTTATGGAAAGCGGTATAAATGCTTTACTGCGGCTGATTTCCTATCGCAACCTGGCCCATGGGGGCTAACATGGTTATTTGACCATTGTCGTCAATTTCTACGGCCGCTGCACGAAGGGCGGAATACCATACGCCCACATCATTACCGGACTTATCTAGAATGGTGAACCCCCATGGCTCGACCGTTCTGCCCATTCCCTGGAGAGAAACCCTGTCGATCAAAATGCGGAAATCATCCGATTCCGGATCAATTTCGACCCACAGCTTTAAATTCAGTTTATAGTTTTGCCTGATACCGACGATGACCGTAGGCTTGCTGTACACTCCCCTGTAATAATATTTGTAGCCGGGCTAAATCTGATAGCCTTGAAAGGACCGGGTAACGTCCGGGTTGGACTTTAGCTGCCCGTAATTTGACGTGGAACACCCGCCAAGGGTCAGCAAGGCAATCGAAAATAAAGTAATTACGGTAATGGTTCTGCAAATATATGCTGTTGTTTTTAGAGGTACTATATATCGTAGTAGAGGTAAAATTCATGCGGATGGGGCCGCAGTTTGATGTCGTTGACTTCGTTGTCGGTTTTATACTCAATCCACATATCGATGGCGTCCCGGGTGAAGACATCGCCTTTTAAGAGAAATTCCTGGTCGGCTTTCAAAGCTTCCAGGGCCTCATCCAGGGAACCCGGGGCCGATGGAATTTCAGCCAGCTCTTCCGGCGGCAGGTTGTAGATGTCTTTGTCCAGGGGATCGCCCGGATCGATTTTGTTCTGGATACCGTCGATGACCGCCATCAGCATGGCTGAAAATGCCAGGTAGCCGTTGCAGGACGGATCCGGTGTGCGAAACTCGATTCGCTTGGCCTTGGGCGATGTGGAGTACATCGGAATCCTTACAGCCGCGCTGCGATTGCGGCTGGAGTAAGCCAGGTTGACCGGCGCCTCAAAGCCCGGCACCAGGCGTTTGTAGGAGTTGGTGGTAGGGTTGGTAAAGGCGCACAGGGATCGGGCGTGTTTCAGGATGCCGCCGATGGCATACAGCGCTTCTTGGGAGACCCCGGCATATTTGTCGCCGGCAAACAGCGGCTGATCCCCGTTCCAGATGCTGATGTGAGTGTGCATGCCGGTGCCGTTGTCCTCAAAAAGGGGTTTGGGCATGAACGTCACCGTGTGGTTGTTGCGGTAGGCGACATTTTTGAGAACATACTTGAACCACATCAGCTGGTCTGCCATCTGGAGCAGCGGTTTAAAGCGCATGTCGATCTCTGACTGTCCGGCCGTGGCGACTTCATGGTGCTGGGCTTCGGTTTCGATTCCCAGCTCCTCAAGAGTTAAAACCATTTCAGTCCGCAAATCCTGAAATTTGTCCATGGGGGGTACCGGAAAGTATCCTTCTTTGTGGCGCGGTTTGTAGCCCAGGTTGGGCCCTTCATCACGACCGGTGTTCCAGGTACCTTCGATGGAATCAATTTCATAAAAAGCCCCGTAACGGGTGGATTCAAAACGGATATCATCAAAGATAAAAAATTCGGCTTCAGGACCGATGTAAGCCACATCGCCAATTCCAGTGCTTTTCAGGTACGCATCCGCTTTTTTAGCAATATTGCGGGGATCGCGGGTGTAGGGTTCCCGGGTTACCGGGTCAGCAATATCGCAGATCAATACCAGGGTCGGCGCTTCGTAAAACGGATCCATTTTGGCAGTTGCAACGTCCGGTATGACCAGCATGTCGCTGGCATGAATCGGCTGCCAGCCGCGAATACTCGATCCATCAAAGCCGAAACCGTCTTCAAAGCTTGATTCCTCCAGTTCCCTGATGGGCACGCTAAAGTGCTGCCAGAGTCCCGGAAAATCCATAAAGCGTAAATCGACTACTTTTGCGCCGTTTTCTTTTGCCATGTCTAAAACTTCTTTGGGTGTCATACTGTATTCCTCCTGTATTTATTTTAATATTGTTGTTGGTTAGGATCGTTTAGTTCGTTTTGATCGTTGCGTTCATTGTTTCGGGTTACGCGTTGCGTGTTGAAAACCGGACCATTCCGCATTCCGCATTCCCAATTCCGAATTCCTTATATCGCGTCCGCACCGGTTTCGCCGGTCCTGACCCGCAGCGCTTCCTCGACGGGAATCACGAAAATCTTGCCGTCCCCGATTTTGCCGGTATTGGCTGATTCGCGAATACAATTGACGACCTGTTGGACGCGATCGGCTTCGACCACAATTTCAATTTTGATTTTGGGAATAAAATCCACCACATATTCGGCCCCGCGGTAGATTTCTTTGTGACCCTTCTGACGGCCGTAGCCTTTGACCTCGGATATGGTCATGCCCTGGATGCCGATCTCATTCAGCGATTCCTTGACATCATCCAGCTTGAAGGGCTTGATGACCGCTTCTATTTTTTTCATAATACTTCCTCCCCATTATGATTGACGAATGACGAATGACTATTGACTATTTAAGGTTTTCTATCGATTTAAAAAATAATGAGTAAAAAGGTTGAGCTAAGCGCTTTCCTTAAATAGTCAATTGCCAATAGACGGTAGACAATTTCTGTTATGATAGTTGAATCTCAAAAGCCCTTTCTCCGTGTAGGGTGTTGTCCAGGCCCGTGACTTCACTTTCTTCTTCCACTCGCAGGCCGCCGGTTAATAATTTGGTGATATAACCGACAATCAGGGTGCCAATGCCGGTGAAAATTGCCGTTGCCAGTATGGATACGATTTGAATCAGGAGTTGTTTGGGATTGCCGTAAAACAGGCCCTTGGCGCCTTCGGTTATGGAAGGATTGGCAAATAACCCGGTGGCTATGGCTCCCCAGATACCGCACATCCCGTGCACCCCGAAGGCGTCCAAAGAATCGTCGTATCCAAGCTTTTGCTTTAGCACTGCGACACTGTAAAAGCCGAATAGGCCGGCGACCCCTCCGATTATCAGCGATGCCGGCATGTTGACGAACCCGGCCGCCGGCGTGATGGCCACCAGTCCGGACACGACCCCGGAAGCCATGCCCAGAATTGTCGGTTTTTTATTCACTTTCCATTCGATAAACATCCAGGCCAGGGCGCCCATGGCAGCTGATGTGTTGGTGACCAGAAAAGCCGAGCCGGCCACACCATCCGCCGCCAGCTGACTGCCGGCATTAAAGCCGAACCATCCAAACCATAACAGGGCAGCGCCTAAAGCGGTCAAGGCAATACTGGAGGGAAACATGGATTCTTTGCCGTATCCGATTCTTTTGCCGACCATCTGCGACAACACCAATCCGGCCACGCCGGCATTGATGTGAACGACATTGCCGCCGGCAAAATCAAGGGCACCGAGCTTGCCCATCCAGCCGCCGCCCCACACCCAGTGGGCAATCGGAGCATAGATTAAGGTGACCCACAAAACCGTAAAAACGATCCATGATGAGAACTTCATCCGATCGACAATAGAGCCCAGAACCAGGGCAACCGTAATGCAGGCAAAGGTCATTTGAAAAAGCACAAACACATACGTAGGAATCGTTCCGGAAACGCTGTCCACACTGATCCCGGCCAGAAAAGCGTTTGCCAGACCGCCAATAATGCCGGCTTTATCCGGTCCGAATGCCAAGCTGTAGCCCCACATAACCCAGATAACGCTGGCCAGGCAGTAAGCCACAAGGGTCATCGCATATGTATTTAAAAGGTTCTTATATCTCGATAATCCGCCATAAAACAAAGCCAAACCTGCCGGAGTCATCATCATTACCAGGGCAGTTGATACGATTATCCAGGCGGTGTCCCCGGAATTTATACCATCTGAAGCCATTGCCGACGAAAAAGGGATCAGTGTAAAGATTCCAGCTGTAAGTAGTCGGTTTAATTTCATTTGTAAAATCTGTCCTCCTTTTTGGAATGACGGATGTCAAATAAAGAATGACGAATTAAGAAATACTATCATTTTAATTTGTATCGCGTTCGATTAACTGGTCCTCTGAAAATTAAAGATAGATTGAAAACCTTCATTCGACATTCTTGTTTCGCCATTCCTCCTTCCAGTCGTTTGTCATTGTTAATTCCTCCTTAGTCATTCGTCAATCGTCAATCGACCTTCGTCATTCCACGGGCGGCAGCCTCTCCAGGATAGCGGTTTTAATTTCGGCCACCTGATCCGGTTCATCTATTTTTTGTCCGTTTAAATCCCAGACATAAAATACATCGACGACCTGGTCTGCTTTTGTGGCAATTTTGGCGACCCAGATATTAAGGCCGCACTGAAACAGGGCATCGGTAATGCTGAAAAGCAGACCGGAAAAATCGTAAGTGAAGACTTCGATGATGGTAAAAAAGCTGGAGCTTTTATTGTCGACCCGGATGCGGTGGGGCTTGCGGGAAACGCGCTGACTGAAATGACCGAAAACAGGTACTTTCTTTTTCAGCGCAGATGCCAAGTTTAGCTTTTCCGACAAGGCGCTGACAAGCTTTTTCTCGGCCCGCTTCCATTTCTCATCTTCCATGATTTGGTCCGGCGGCGGCTTGACCTCAAAAATATCCAGGGCGATGTTGTTGCGCCAGGTGAAGACCTGGACATCAAGAATATTGATGTTGTGCAGGGTAAACACCCCGGCAATTTTAGAGATAAGACCTGGGCGGTCTTGGGCGCAAATGGCAACCGTTCGGGTGTTGGCGTCGGCCGAGTGCTTAATATCCCATATAAATTCATTATCGCCGAGCCGTTCAAAAAGTTTGATATGCTCCTTGATATCTGCGGCCGGCATATACAGGAGATAGCGCGGCGACATCACCTCTATCAGTGCGGTTATATGTTGTTTTGCTTTTATAGACCCGGCCGCCTCGATGATTTGAGCTTTTTTCTGTTCAACAATTTCAACTGCCTCAGCTGTCGCCAATTCTCCTTTTTCAAGCACGTTTAAGACCTTGAGGAAAAAATCCCTCAGCAGTGCCGCGGTCCATTGGTTCCAGGCCATGGGGCCTGTTGAAATCGAGTCGGCCACAGTCAGCAGATAAAGCATTTTCAGCCGCTCAATATCTTGGATTCTTCTGGCCGCGATAATGGCTGTTTCCTCGTCGTAGATGTCTCTTCTGGTGGCGGTTTTAATTAGAAAAAGGTGATTCCGGACCAGAAAAGCAACGCTGCTCACAACCTTCGAATCGAGCCCTTTGCCGGTGAGAAGTTTATTAATCATATCGGCGCCCGATTCCGCATGGCCCTCTTCGGCTTCGCCTTTGCCGATATCATGCAGCAGTGCCGCCCAGAGCAAAGGCATTTTATTCTTGAGTTCGCCGTAGATCTGTCCGCATAACGGTTCGAGGCTGCTGTCCTTGGCCGTGCCCAAATTTTTAACGGTTTGTACAGTTCGCAGCAGATGTTTGTCTACGGGGAAAAGATGATATTCATCATATTGGATGCGGTTGATGATGTTGCGAAACTCAGGGATAAATCGCACCAGAAAACCGGTGTTCAGCATTTCATTTAAAACATTGAATTTTGGTGCCGGTGCCGCCAGAATCCGTTCAAAGGATTTGACAATCGTCTCGGATTTTCTAAACTTGGTATTTACCTGTGAAAGAAAATCTTTTACCAACCGTTTGGCCTCGGCGCTTAGCGGAATTTTCAGGCGCGCACTTTCTTCAAAAATCTTCATCAAAAGATCCGGAGATTCAACTATCTTCTCCGGTGCTTCAAAATTCAGCATTCCCCATTTGATAACTTCCAGGCCGTCAACCCGGGTCTGTTTCTGTGATTTTTTTGGGCGCCGGCGCTTTTTCTCAAGACCCAGTTCATAAATGAACATCAGATGTTGCTGTTTTAAAGACTCCATCTGCCCATGAAGATCGCCCAGGAATCTTTCCACCGGCTGCTGACCGTTAATTTGTCTGTAGTTCATTGCATCGGCCAGCTTGATCTGGTTTTCAAAGTTGAGCTGATCACATTTGCGACCGCAGAGGTGATGGATGCGGTTGCGCACATTCCAGATAAAGGACAGTGAATTGCTTAAGGTTTGGAACTCTTCGTGGGAGAGTAGTCCAAAATATTCTAAATCTCGGGGCTGGTTCATGCTCATCTCTATCTGTCCAATCCACAGCATGGTATGATAATCTCGCAAACCACCCTGTCCCTCCTTGAGGTTGGGCTCCAGAAGATAAGCTGAATCTCCGAATTGAGCATGCCGCGCATTATTTTTTTCGACCAGCCAGTTGATAATGGAGCGGGATTTTTTGCCGGTAATCTTTTGGCGCACCTGGTCCATGAGATCGGAATAGAGCAGGGACCAGCCGCAGATAAATCGTGCGTCCAGGATCGGGGTCAGGATTTCAAAATCCCTGGATGCAAGAGATAGGCATTCCTTCAGCGAGCGGGTGGCGTACCCGACATCAAGGCCAATATCCCACAGGGGATAAACCATCTCCTGGATCAGACCTTCTGCTTCGGGGGGAACTCTTTTTTTAAAAAGAAACAGAAGATCCACATCCGAATGAATGCATTGCTCCTCACGTCCATAGCCTCCCAGGGCAATGATGGCATATGGATTTTTGCTGATATCCATGCGCGGACCGACCATACTGGACTCAAATGCCTGGCGGAAATAATCATCCAGAATCCGGGCATGCTGCTTTAAAAAATCAGGTTCTTTGCCGTGCATTAGACGGGCAGTTAACCCTGCGGTTTTCTTTTGCAGCTGGCTGGCAGTTTGTTCGTGGACCGTTTCTATTTTGCGCATGCCTCTTTAAAAGCATAATGCGTGCCACCGGCGCTGTGGGTTTATAAGCCACTAATATTGCTTTATATTATGTGAAAATCCCGGCGAGAAGAAGCGGGGCGGAAAATTACAAATTTGCTAAAATTCCGGAAATAAAATTACAATTTTGTAGTATTGGTTTCTTAGGGTCGGATATAGGCCAGCCAGATTTCCTGTACCCTTTTTTGCAGGTGGTTGAATTCTTTGCGGGGGACTTTGGCCGGTTTTTCCTGGAGACTGAGCTGATGGGCGGCTGCGCGATAGATCAGGTAAGCATGCTTGAGCACGTGGGCTGTGTATTCGTCCATAGCACCGGTTTCGATTAAGGCCTGGATCAGGCGGACATTGTCGGTCCATTTTAAAAGACCGCCGTATTTGTGAGAATGCAGCAGTACCAGGTACTGCACTAAAAACTCGATGTCCACCATGGCCCCGGGATCCTGTTTAAGATCCAGAACACCGTTTTCCGGTTTTAACAGTTCCTGGCGCATCCTTTCGCGCATGTCAGCCACCTCAGCGGTAAGTTTTTTTCTGGAGCGCCGGCGTGCCAGAACTTTTTGGCGAATGGTTTCAAATCGGTTGGCCAGGATTGGATCACCGCCAACCGGGCGTGCCTTGATCAAAGCCTGATGTTCCCAGGTCCAGGCTTCTTCAAGCTGGTAATTTCCGAAAGCATTGATGTGACTGACCAGAATGCCAGAGCTGCCGCTGGGTCGCAGACGCATATCGATCTCATAGGCTTTCCCGGCGCGAGTATGGGAGGTAAGGATGTGAATTACCCGCTGGCCGAGGCGGTTAAAAAATTGGGCACTGTCGATGGCTTTTTCGCCGCCCCGGGTTTGTTCGTGGGTTCCGGCATGCAGAAAAACAAGGTCGAGATCCGAACCGTATCCAAGTTCCAGCCCGCCCAGTTTGCCGTAAGCGATTACGGCAAATCCCTGTTTGGTGTTTTTATGGCCCAGGCGGCAGACGGGCCGGCCGTGTTTGGCTACCAGATGATTCCAGGCCAGATTCACCACCTCACTGAGAATGCTCTCGGCAATCTCTGAGAGGTAGTCGCTCACCCGCATCAGCGGCAGGGTGCCGGTAACGTCGGCAATTGCCACCCGCAGGACATTGACCTGTTTGAATATGCACAGCTGCTCGATCTGATACTCCAGGTCCTCCAACGGTACCTGGGCCAGGCGCTGGCGCAAACTGATTTTCATTTCTTTTTTTGACGGATGCAGATAAAGGGTTCGCGGATCCAGCAGCTCGTCCAGCAGCACCGGATGCCGCGCCAGAAATGATGCAATCCAGGGACTGGCGTTGGAAAGCTTTACCAGGTGGGTGAGGGCTGTCGGACTTTCCACTAATAATGCCAGATAGCTGGTGCGTTTTTCAATGGTTTTAATTAAGTCAACAACCCGGCGAAGGGTCACTATCGAATTTTCATAGGTACCGATCTCTTTTAAAAAGCGCGGCAGCAGTTTGTCCAGACGCTGGCGTCCGCGGGGACTCAACGATTTTGTTTCCGGTGCGGTTCTCAAATATTCCAGCAGCTGCAGTACCTCCTGGGGTTGCTCATAACCCATCTGCAGCAGCACTTTTTCTGCCGCTTGGGTGCCCGCAACGTCCTGCCAGATGGCTTCCAGCGGATCTTCATCATCCTTTCGGTGTTCTTCGGTGTCTCCGGTTTCCAGAAGCATCTGGAAGTGGCCGTGGACGATCTGGCGGTGTTTATTCAATAAGGCCATAAAGGATTCTATGTTGGTCACACCCATGGACGCCGCCAGGCGCAAATTGCCGATTTCATCAGACGGCAGTTGGTGGGTTTGTTGATCGGAAAACGCCTGGAGACGATTTTCGGTATTTCTTAAAAACACATAGGCGTCAACCAAGTCGCTGCAGATGTTTGGCGGAATATGGTGCTCATCGGCTAGGGCCGTTAAGACGTTTATTATACCTGTGTCTTGAAGGGCAGGAGTCACCCCGCCCCTTATTAATTGGAAAATCTGTCCAAAAAATTCTATTTCACGGATGCCGCCCGGTCCGAGCTTGATATTGTTTTCCATGCCCTTGCGTTTAACGTCCCGGCCTATCATCTGCTTCATTTCCCTTAACGATTCAAAGGCGCTGTAGTCCAAATAGCGGCGATAAATAAACGGATGAAGCCTTTCAAGCAGGCGTGAGCCGGCGTCAATGTCTCCGGCTACAGCCCGGGCTTTGATCAAGGCATAGCGTTCCCACTCCCGTCCCTGCTGCTGATAATATTGTTCCATGGTATCGAAATCCATGGTCAGGGGACCGCTTTCGCCAAAAGGACGCAGGCGGGCATCAACCCGAAACACGAATCCATCGGCCGTCGGCTGCCCAATGACTTTGATCAAGCGGCGGCACAGACGGGAAAAAAAGTCTGCGTTGCCTTTGGATTTCTTGGTTCCACGGGTATTTCCGGCCTGCGGGTACGCAAAAACCAGGTCAATATCCGAAGAGAAGTTCAGCTCCCGGGCCCCCAGCTTGCCCAGCCCCAATATAACCAGGTGTTGTTCCGAGCCATCGTCCGCGGTTGGAATGCCCGCTAGGGTGCACTGCCAGCGATGAAGAATTTTAAGGGTGCGGTGGAGACAGGCATCTGCAAAAGCGGACAGCTCCGTCATGGTTTCAGCCAGATCGGCCCAACCGGCCAGGTCCCGCCAGGCGATTCGAACCAGCTCCCGCCGGCGACAGCGACGCAGTAGACGCATCAGCGAATCTTCGTCACTGACATCGGTCAGAATCGCTTTAAGCTTTTGTTCATAATCATTGGATTGCCGGTGTCCGAGGAGATCACCACTGTCAATGAGATCTATCAGCATGGCCGGATCGTGCCTGCAGCTTGCAGCTACAAAATCGCTGAATGCAAATACATATTGGGAACTATCAAGGATATTGGAATTGGTAATCGGAGGAAGGCCGGCAGCTTCAGCTGCGCGCTGGAAAGCCTGCCACCGGTTGTGGAAGTCATTATCGAGCGGTTGCGGGAGATCGCCAGTCAACGTAATTTGTCGGGTTTCGGCCCTGGACATTCCAATACTCCAGTAAGTCTATTCTTCATTGCTCCAGTATTTCAGGGGGTTTCAAGCTAGGGGCTTGGCCCCAATTGGAATGTTGGAATATTGGAATGCTGGAATGTTGGTATTTGGAGTTTGCAGGGCAGTTGTATTGGTAAAATCCGCATCGACATTAAAACTTAAGACAGATATGATCCTTAAAAAGCCACTATTCCATTATTCCAGTATTCCAGTATTGGGGCCATAAGTCAGCCCTTAAATACTACCTCATATTTCAATCAAGTTATAGAAATTTCTAACCGTTATATCAACCCTTTCGTCTGCCATTCTCTCAAACTTTGATAGGCATGCCGGGCATAGTCGCCCTGCTGTACAACCTGTAAATAGCGATGGTATTCCCCACCGGCTTCCCGATATTTTTTCATGCCTTCATAGGCATAGCCTCTAAAGAAAAGCGTGTTGGGGTTGCCGGCCAGCACCTGATCGTAGCTGTTAAATTCCTCCAGGGCCCCTTCATAATCTTTTAACTGGATTTTGGAAAAGCCGCTCAGGTGATAGGCCTGGGCTTCCTGGGGATAAACTTTTTGAGCCATCTCCGCATATTGGCGTCCTACCGCCCATTTTTTTTGCATGAGCTGGGTTTTTGACATCAGGACCAGGGCCGTATAATCTCCGGGCGCCACTTTTAACGCCCGGCGGTAATGCCCTTCAGCAGCTGAATAGTTTTTTTGAGCCAGTGCCTTATCGCCTTTTTGCATTTCCTCGATGGCGCCTTTCCGGGCTCGCAGCCTGGCCGTGTTGTCCATATACCGCTCCCGGTAAAGCGGCTGGCCCTTGGCGGATTTGTATTTGGTTTCGGCGTTCTGGACAACGGTTTGATAGCGCTCTTCGCTCATGGGGTGGGTGGCAAACATGAGTTCAGTCGCACTGGGTTTATGCTTGCCCAAACTGTTGAGCATTTCCATGAGACCCACCATGCCTGCAGGACTGTATCCTGATTTAACGATGTACTCCATTCCCAGCGCATCGGCCTGTCGTTCGTTGTCACGGCTGTAGCTTGCCAGCAGTGCGCCGGCCCCGATCTGCCCAAGCTGGGAGGCCATGCTGCCGTAACCGGCACCCGCAGCACCCGCCACTGCCGAAAGGCCGCCGACAACCGCCTGGGTAAGCATACCCTTTGACATCTGTTCGGCGGTGTGCCGGGCATTCACATGACCCAATTCGTGCCCCAGCAATGCCGCCAGCTCAGCTTCATTTTCCAGGGACAGCAAAATGCCCCGGGTGCAGGCAATGGTTCCGCCGGGAAATGCGTAAGCATTGACATAGGTTGCATTGACCACATGAAAATTATAGGGCATCTGGGTGCGGTGGGTCCGTCCGGCCATATTTTTACCGGTGCGGTCAATGTAGCTGTTTAATGCGCTATCCTGAGTGGTTCCGTAGTCTGCGGAAAATTGGTAGGGAGAGTACTGTTGATCAATCTGGATTTCCTGGTCTTCCGATACCAGCATCAGCTGGCTTTTACCGGTCACCGGATTAGTGGCGCACCCGGCAGCGAATCCGGCTGCGGCCATTGACGAAAGCCATAAAAACCGGCGGCGCGTCATCGGATTGTGATTTAAAGTTGACAGAGAGCTGTTGTCCATATGTCCTCCGGGTTACCAGGGTTGGGAGTTGATGAATATCCTGTAACAGTTTTGGTTGTTGAAATAAGCCACAAATTAACACTAGTTTTCACGAAATTTATTTTTTCATTATAAATATGAGTGCTTTTAACCATGGCAATAATTCGTGGTTAATTAATATTCTATTCGGGCTTCTGCGATATTGCTTTATAACTTTCAAGAAGGCGGTTTCCCAGTGTGGCAGCGAGGTGTTTAATAAAGATGATTCCGTTGGTCGGATCTTTTTCCATTAGCTGTGCCAGCTTTTTGCTGTCTGTTTTAAGCAGCTTGGTCGGTTCGATACATTCAGCCGAGGCAGAATAGACATCCCGTCCGATTAAACTTGACCAGCCAAAGGCTTCGCCATTTTTCCTGGTATCGTGAACCATGTGTCCGCCTTCACAGATGCTCAACTTAACCCGCCCATTGAGCAGGGTGAAAAAGAATAGCGCCGGGTCGTTTTCGCGGAAAAGGACGTCTCCTTTATCATGGGATACCATTTCAGAATTATCCATAAACTTTTTTACGAAATCCATGCTGGTTCCCAGCAGAAGCTCTGATTGCTTGATATACATGGTTTCTCCTAACCGCAAGGTCTCACATCAACTGAGACCTAAATGGCCTATGACAATTTTTAATGTATGCTAAAGGTTGAGGGGTTCGCGGTTCCGGGTTCAGAGGTTAGGAGCAGATGTCAAATCTGAGCCATTTTCGTCAGCTGGGAGGGAGAAACTGATTATAATCGAACGCTTTGAGAATCATGAGACATAACCCTGAACGGTGAACCTCTGAACTGTTGAACCCTCGGACCCCGAACAGCTTCGGAAGAATATAAAATAAAGCGCCCTAGATGTCAAAATAAAATGGTTGAACCGCAAAGCTACATTTTTGTAATAATTGTCGGCCAACCTTTATCCTCACCCCTAAATAAAATTGATATCATGGATATATCTCTCTAAGTTTATTGAATAATTTTCAGTCAGGATTGGCCTGGCATATCTTTTGCTCATACCATATTGGGGTGGCTTATCAGCGATATTGCCTTAACGCGGAGGCGGTGGATACGGACCAAATTAAATATTTCCCAAATTCGGGAAAAATGCTATAAGAAGCCAAAACCGAATTGTTTGTATGATTTTACTTGGGCGTCCATTAAGTTTTAAAAATTCAGAGTTAACTATGCCTGCAAGGGTATTACAAAAGGTGTTGGTCATCATTTTATTAATCATCGTTTTTCCCATTGGTATCCAGCCCACTTAATGCCCCGCGTTTCATTTGACATGCCCAAAAATTCAATTTGATCTTTCAAGGGTGTCGGGCCATCCCGTCTGCTTGCCGCTGAATACATGGCGAGGGGAATCAGTTTGATTCCTTGTTACCAAATAATCCCGCGTAAAGCAGCGCTTTAAAAGGAGAGAGAAAAATGTGCCGCCTGTTTTCAATAACCAGCAAAGATCCGTTATCTCCCATGGTTGCACTGGAGGCGCTCGATGTTATGCGCGAAGGACATGATTGCTCCGGTGTCGGTATATTTTTACGCGATTTGGGCGGGCCCTTTGAAGAGATGAAAAATGCGCCCATTTTATCCGGTATCTTCAGCGAAAAGGGGTTAAGGCGCCTGGATTCCTTTATGATGGATATTGGTTTTATGACCAAATACAAGATTACCATCAAAGTCCCGAAACAGCCCCCACCGGGTGTACCCAAACGGGATATATACCTGATACGGGCCTATGAGTATCCGGAGGAATGGGATGATCTGAGTCAGCAAGAACTCTATGATCGATTGCTGGATATTCGACTCCAGCTGAGACTGATGGGTGAGGAAAAAAACGACATGATGGTTTTTTCCTTCTGGCCGGATGTGATTATGGTGAAAGAAATCGGCGATCCCATGCTGGTGGCCGAGCATTTAAATCTTGACCGCAAGGAACTCCACGCCCGGGTGATAATGGCCCAGGGCCGGCAGAACACCAACTACGCCATCACGCTGTACGCCTGTCATCCGTTTTTCATCCAGGGCTATTCCACCATGACCAACGGGGAAAACACCGCCTTTGTTCCTATCAAGGCCTTTTTGGAATCAAGGAATTTTCCGGGCTATATGGGATATCAGTCGGATTCAGAGGTGTTTACCCATATCCTGCACTATACGATCAAAAAGCTGGGACTCGGCATCGAGGCTTACAAACATATTATCACACCGTTACAGGATGGTGCGATTGCCGACCATCCCGACGCCCTATTTTTAAAGAACCTGAAACAAACCTGCCGGCAGTTGATCATCGATGGCCCCAACTGTGTCATCGGCTGTATGCCGGATCACAGCGTGTTTATGGTCCAGGACCGCAAAAAACTTCGACCGGGTGTCGTTGGCGGAAGGCCCGGTATGTATGCCTTTGCATCAGAAATCTGCGGTCTGGACGCAGCGATCCCGAATCGTGATAAGAACCGGGATTTTCAACCCATGCATTTGGATACTGTCATCGTTGGTCCCGAGCGACAGGAGGTTAAGATATGGAACCAGAACGACCCATTACCGCTTCTACACTAAGTGTCAAAGATCTGCCCTGGCAGATTATCTGGGATAAAGACACGTGTACGCTCTGCGGCAAATGCACGGCGGTCTGCCCGGTTAACGCCATCGAGCTCGGCGTTTTCCGCAAAAGGGATCTGAAGCCCCCCGTGGGATTCATGGATGCCCCCACCAGTGTGTACCGGGCCTATTACGGCATCCGCCAGAAAACCGATCCGGCTTACAAATGCGTGGGCTGCGCCATGTGCAATATGGTGTGTCCCAACAATTCCATTATGCCCATTCGCGGGGATGAGGCCGATAAGCTTCGCTATCATCTCGACCGCGGCGGGCAACCCCGCAGACGCGGCGGTCGGCGCAATGTGGCCGGCGGTATTCTGGATCGGCTGAAATTCATACGGATTTCGATGTTGACCGACCCGGCCCTGGATGCCGGGCGGCATGAATTTGAATTGCGAACTCTTTTAGGGCGAATCCTGCCTCCGGAAGAGAACCTAAAATTCCTGCGAGCCAACGGCTGGATTCCGCCGGTGAGAGAAATCTATCCGTTGATCATCGGCAGCATGTCCTTTGGCGCCCTGTCCCCCACCATGTGGGAAGGACTGCAAATGGGAGTGGCCTACCTCAACGAGGAGCTTGGGATGCCCGTCCGGGTTGCCACCGGTGAGGGCGGCTGCCCGCCGCGCCTGTTGCGTTCCCGGTTTTTAAAGTATGTGATTTTGCAGATAGCGAGCGGGTATTTTGGCTGGGATGAAATCATTCATGCCATCCCGGAGATGAAGGAAGACCCCTGTGCCATTGAGATCAAATACGGCCAGGGGGCCAAACCC
This sequence comes from Desulfobacterales bacterium, assembly GCA_049669725.1. Taxonomy (GTDB): domain Bacteria; phylum Desulfobacterota; class Desulfobacteria; order Desulfobacterales; family JAFDCJ01; genus JAFDCJ01. Next base: position 38,948 of record JBATKU010000143.1, on the reverse strand, counting down.
GGTGACGGCGGTCTGCTGATGTGGTACAAGGTCAACAAGCTGATTGCGGCTATTCGAGGCGTGCCCACCGGTATCAACCTGCCGAGCCCCCCGACCCATCAGACCCAGTATTCCATCGAAGAATCGGTGGCCAAAATGATTCAGTCCATGTACATGGCCTGGGGATTCAGGGTTCCGGTTTATCCAAAGATTTCGGCTACTTCAACCGCCATGGCGGTCTTGAACAATCTGACACGAAATCCATATGCTGCCGGGCTTGCCATTGATGGTGAAGACGGCGGCACCGGGGCGGCCTACAACGTTTCCATGAACCACATGGGACACCCGATAGCAACCAACATCCGCGACGGCTATTTGAATCTGGTTAATCTGGGAATGCAGAACCAGATTCCGCTGTTTGCCGGCGGAGGTGTGGGCAAGACCGGCAACCTGGCCGCCAATGCCGCCGCCCTCATTATGCTGGGTGCCAGCGGGGTTCAGATCGGCAAATACATCATGCAGGCAGCGGCCGGTTGCCTGGGCTCTGAATCGGATCGCTGCAACATCTGCAACATCGGGCTGTGCCCCAAGGGAATAACCTCCCAGGATCCCCGACTATACCGGCGCCTTGATGTTGAAGATGTGGCCCAACGGGTGGTGGATGTATATTTAAGTTTTGACACCGAAGTGAAAAAAATTGTCGCCCCTCTGGGACGATCTACTTCACTGCCCATCGGTATGTCGGATGCCCTGGGCATCGATGATTATGATGTCGCTGAGAGGTTGCAGATTAAATATGTGGTATAAGTTGGGGTTCTGGGTTCAGAGGTTCAAGGTTTCAGAGGGCGGGGGGCAGAGGCCCTGGATTTTGGATTTTGGATTTCGGAATGGTCCGGTTTTCACCGCGTAACCCCGCCCGCCTCGCCTGAGTCCGCCTCAGGCAGACGATGGAGGGCAGGCCGCAACGCGCAACCCGGAACGAACTCAACAATTTAACCATCTAAACGAACAAAATTGAATTTGTCTGAATTAAATACTTGGAGTACGGACATGTCAGACCCGCAAGTAGGCAGCAAAAAAAATTACCATGTCATTGCCGGCAGGTTTGCCGGAGAACGGGTCGCCTCCCGGATTCTTGAAGAGCGGATCCAGGAAGCCGTGGCCCAGGGGCATCGGGCGTTACATATTGATGCTTACGGCCAGCACGGTATCGGTGGACGGCTCTGGCGGGCCGGAAATGAACCGATCTTCATTCAGGTGGTCGGGCAACCCGGACAGCGTCTTGGATCCATGGGATTTCCAAATACGTCTATCGAAGTTCTGGGACCGGCATCCGATGATGTGGGCTGGCTCAATGCCGGATCAGAGATTGTGATCCACGGTAATGCCGGCAACGGATGCGCCAACGCTATGGCCCAGGGCAAAATTTATATTTCCGGCAACATCGGTGCCCGGGGAATGACCATGACCAAACACAACCCCCGGTTTGATCCGCCCGAGCTGTGGGTGTTAGGGTCGGCCGGAGATTATTTCGGTGAATTTATGGCCGGTGGTATCGCTGTGATTTGTGGTTATACTGCCCAAAATCCCGATAATATTCTCGGTTATCGACCGTTTGTCGGCATGGTCGGTGGGAAGGTTTTTTTCCGAGGGCCGCATGCCGGTTACAGCCAAACCGATGCCAAGCTGATTTCATTAGGAGATGAGGACTGGAACTGGCTGAGCGAAAACACCCGAAATTTCTTAAATCGAATCGGGCGCAACGAGCTGACAGATACTTTTAGCGATCGCAGTCAGTGGCAGTTGCTTGTTGCGCGCACACCCCATGAAAAAATATCGCAGCCGATGCGATCCATGCAGTCATTTTACGGGTCGGTCTGGGAGAAAGAGCTTGGCCAGGGCGGTCTAATTGGAGATCTCACCGATCTTGACCGCAGTCCCATCGCATTGATTACCACCGGCGATTTGCGGCGGTTTGTCCCGGTTTGGGAAAATCGCAAATATGCCGCCCCCTGCGAGGCGACCTGCCCGACGGGGATTCCTGTTCAGGAACGGTGGCAGCTGGTTCGCGAAGGCCGCGTGGATGAAGCGGTAGATCTGGCCCTGACCTACACACCGTTTCCCGCCTCCATCTGCGGATATCTGTGTCCCAATTTGTGCATGCAATCCTGTACGCGCCAGTCCTCTGCCATGGCGCCGGTGGATGTGACCCAACTCGGCCAGGCCAGCATCGATGCCAAATTGCCGGAACTGCCGCCGGAGAGCGATAAAAAAATCGCCATCATCGGGGGGGGACCAGCGGGTATTTCCGTTGCCTGGCAACTTCGCCAGAAGGGGCATCAAACCGTAATTTACGAAATGGCCAAAGACATCGGCGGAAAAATTTCCCGGGTAATTCCCGATAGCCGACTCCCTCTAGAAGTGATGACCAAGGAATTGAAGCGGGTTAAAGAGGTTCTGCCCCATGTGCATCTTCAGCAACCCCTTAAAGGCGAGGAAGTGCAGCAGCTTCGGGAAGATTTCGACTTTGTCGTGATCGCCACCGGTGCCCAGAAGCCGAGAACGCTACCCATACCGGGAAACGAGCGGGCCGTCACGGCGCTGGATTTCCTCAAACAGGCCAAAGCGAACAAGGCCAGGGTCGGAAAGCATGTCGTCATCATCGGTGCCGGAAATGTGGGCTGTGATGCGGCAGCTGAGGCCTACCGCTTCGGCGGCAAGGTGATTACCCTGCTGGACGTTCAGGAACCGGCTTCCTTCGGCAAGGAAAGACAGGCCGCCGAGGCCATCGGCGCCACGTTCAGGTGGCCGGTTTTCAGCAAGGAAATTACATCCGACAGCGTGATTTTGACTGACGGGGAGGAAATTCCGGCGGATTCCGTCATTATTTCGATCGGCGATGTACCGGATCTTGATTTTCTGCCCGAGACCATTGTTGAAGAAAAGGGGTTTGTCAAAGTTGACGAGAGCTATCAGACCAACGATCCCAAAGTTTTTGCCATCGGCGATGTGGTCCGGCCGGGGCTTTTAACCGATGCTATCGGATCCGGGCGAATTGTGGCCCAGGCGATTTGCGATATTCTGGAGGGCAATGTACCCCTGCCTTTCAAACGCGAAATGATCAGCCGCGATCGCGTGACCCTTGAATATTTTGATCCCCGGGTGACGGAATTTGCCAATTTGGATCATTGCGGTTCTCAATGTTCTTCCTGCGGGGCCTGCCGGGACTGCGGGATTTGCATAGCGGTTTGCCCGCGACAGGCCATCAGCAAAACGGAGCTCGATGACACCGCCTATGAATATGTGGTCGATGAAAACCTGTGCATCGGGTGCGGATTTTGCGCCGCGGCCTGTCCATGCGGGGTGTGGGACCTGGTGGATAATGCACCGATCGGCTAAACTCAGGATGGTTCAATTAAGACTGGTATCGAGTTTAGATGTCAGGTATGTGTAGGTGCCAAATCTCAGGTGTCAGGTTTCAGGTGTCAGGAAAAAGCGCTGGTCACTGAAACCTGAAACCAAAAAATAATCTATCACCGCTGGATATTAGTTAAACAAAACATTTGAGGAGATGCTCTTTAATGATTGAACTGGACAAACCCCGCGAAGCCTGCGGCATTTTTGGTATCTGTGGTCATCCGGAAGCTGCCCCCATTACCTATTTCGGTCTGTATGCCCTACAGCACCGGGGACAGGAAAGTGCCGGGATATCGGTTGTCAGGGATGAGGCCATTATTGAACACAAGGGAATGGGACTTGTATCGGATGTTTTTGACATGGATCGCCTGCAGCAATTGGCAGGTGGTTGCGCCGTCGGACATGTGCGCTATTCCACCACGGGCAGCTCGACACTGACCAACACCCAGCCCTTTATGGTGCGTCACAGAAATAAATCCTATGCCGTGGCCCACAATGGCAATATTGTCAACGCCTATGCCTTAAAAGATGAACTTGAAGAAGCCGGTTCCATTTTCCAGACCACGATGGACAGCGAAATTTTTCTACACCTCTTTGTGAAGAATCTCCAGCTTGGGTTCGAGCAGGCCCTGGTTGAAACCGTATCGAGGCTGCAGGGCGCCTTTTCATTTATCATGTTGACAAGTCGGGGAGAAGTTATCGGAATTAAGGATCCCTACGGCTTCAGGCCGTTGTGCCTTGGTAAATTGAACGGCAATTATGTACTGGCATCTGAAACCTGTGCCTTTGATCTTGTTGAAGCTGAATTTGTGCGTGAACTCGATCCCGGAGAAATCGTCATTATCAGCCAGGATGGAATTAAAAGCATCAAAACGCCGGATGCCGGCCAGAGAGCATTTTGCATTTTTGAATTTATTTATTTTGCCAGACCGGACAGTACCATCTACGGGCACAATGTCTATCTGACGCGCAAGGCCCACGGCAGACGCCTGGCCGAAGAAGCGCCTGTTGAGGCGGACTTTGTGATGCCGTTTCCTGATTCGGGGACTTATGCCGCCATCGGGTACTCTGAGGCTTCGGGCATCCCCTTTGAGATGGGAATGATCCGCAACCATTATGTGGGGCGAACCTTTATTCAACCCACCCAGAGCATGCGCGATTTCGGTGTGCGCGTAAAGCTCAATCCCGTCCACCAACTTTTGAAGGGAAAAGATATTATTATTATTGAAGATTCTATCATCCGGGGTACGACCATAAAAACAAGGGTCAAAGCGTTACGGGAACTGGGTGTCGGAAAAGTTCATATGCGGGTGGCCGGCCCGCCCCATCGTTTTCCCTGCCATTACGGGATCGATTTTTCAACCCGGGGGGAACTGATTGCCGCCCAAAAAACGGTTGAGGAACTCCGGGGCTATCTGGGACTCGATTCCTTGCATTATCTCAGCATTGACGGCCTTTTGAAGTCCACCGGTATTGAAAATCCGGAAAGAAATTTCTGCAAAGCCTGTTTTGATGGCTGTTATCCGGTGGCCTTTGATGAGAACCTGACCAAAGCATGTCTTGAGACAAGTTAGGGTAGCCTATTTAAATTTATACATATTTTTGTGGCCGGGATATTTACTCCTTGCCCTTTTTTAAATTGCGGTATAAAATATTAAATTGCCCTATTGGTGAAACCTGACGGTTGGAGGACGCTATGCTCGAGTCGAAATATCTAAAAGACAATATTGAAAACATTCAAAAACTCTTAGGAATTCCTGCCCTCAGAAATTTTGAAACCAAAAGCCTTCAAAAGTTGCTCCGGTTAAGCAAAATAAGAGAATACGAGGATGGAGAATTGATTATTGAGGAAGGGGACCTGGATCCGTGGCTTTATTTCCTGCTTTCCGGCAAAATACGAGTCACCAAAGAAGGATTGGCAATTAATACGATTGATAAAAAGGGCGAGATTTTCGGTGAAATGCGAATCGTCGACAGTATGAAACGATCCGCCTCGGTTTATGCCCTCGGCAAAACCATCTGCTTGGCGGTCGATACCTCCGCCAAAAACAGGATCTCCGATCAGGACCCCACGGATGAAAAGCTGGACTTTTTATTGTTGCTATACCGGATATTTGCAGAATATATGTCGATCCGCCTGCGCCTCACCAATGAAGAATTGATAACAGCCAAAAAGAAAATCAAACGCTTACTTGCCAAAATATGACCATAGCCCAAACCGTTGCGTTCTCGAGAAACTCCGCCAACGTTTTCTTCCACATCCTCACCCAGTGCAATCTCAAGTGTCGCCATTGTTATATTAATCCGGTGCAGCACGGGCAAAACAGCTTGCCCCTATCAACCATTCAGGCCTGGCTGGGGGCTTTTGCCGAAAACAGCAGCACCAAAAACCTCATTTTCTTGGGTGGTGAACCCACACTCCATACTGATTTACCGGCAGCCATCAGACATGCCCGCCTGCTGGGTTTTGGCTCCATCACGGTGGATACCAACGGGTACCTTTTTCACGACATTTTGAGAAAAGTAGATTCGGGCGAGGTGGACACTTTCAGTTTCAGCCTGGACGGTGCCACGCGGCAAACCAACGATCGGATAAGGGGTGAAGGCTCGTTTGATACTTGTCTGGCCGGCATCCGCAAGGCTGTTTTGAGGGGTTTTAACACCAGCCTTATCTACACTGTCAGCAGGACCAACATAGCTGAGCTGGAGCTGGTGGCACCGTTGATAAAAGATCTTGGCGTCGGAAGGTTCTTCATTCAAGTCATTGGCTTGCGGGGAAGATCCGCTAACAGGGAGTCGGAAAATTCTCCCGAGGGGATACTTCAGGTTGAACAGCGCCAATGGATAGATACGATCCCGAAGGTTGCTCAAATGATTGCCGCATCCGGCATCACCGTGACCTACCCCAAGGTATTTTTAAACCCGGATGAAAAGTTCGAATGTGCCGGCCTGGTCGCCGATAATTATTTTATTTTTCCAAACGGCAGGGTGTATCGATGTCCGCTCTGTGAGGATTTCCCCATCCACAGTATGGTATTCAGGGAAAACCGGCTGGTTGCATCCCCCAAACTTAATGAGAGCGATTTTTTTCAACTCGATATACCCGAAGGCTGTGTCATGAACAAGCTTATCCAGCCTCATAATTTGAGCTACCGGAAAGATGGTACGCCGGAATATAAAATTGCGTGCTGTCTTTTAAAAGAAGAAATTCGCGGTGGATGATTAAACATTGCAAACCATCCGCCAGAAAATAACTGAACTGTTGAGTGAAGGTGAGATAGATGCCCGGGAATTATCCCGGGAGGTGGGCATCAGGGAAAAAGAAGTCTATGATCATCTTGTCCATATAGCCAGGTCATTGGCGGGAAAAGGAAGTAAGCTGAACATTCGACCCGCGCGCTGTTTGTCCTGCGACTATGTATTTAAAGACCGCCAACGTTTTACGCGGCCGGGCCGTTGTCCCCGCTGCAAAAAATCACGTCTGCAAAGCCCCTCCTACTTTATTGATTGATGATCGGGCTGTATGAAATGATAGTGTATTCCAATTTCAAATCCAGATACAACCTGATCGGACAACAGGCTGAGTTGCGATACGATCACTTTTGATACCATTTGCCGTTAGCGTCCTGCAGCCATTCTCCGGGTTTGGCTTTATCGGCAATCTGAATCGCACGGTGCTTGCCGACAAGTTCAAGCGTGGTCCCCTGTTGTTTGGCAATGGCCTCATATACCATTTCCCGATCCTTGTTTTCAGCTGCGACCACGTCTTGTTTTTCTTTTTGCTGGCCGACAAATTCCAGAAGGCCTTTATTGTTTTCTCCAACGAGGCCTTTATCTTTAAGCGCCTTTATTTCAGGCAACCGGGCAAGCATTCTGGCCTGGATCTCTTTGGCAGAAGGAAACGCCCCGGCAGCAAAAACTGTGAAAAGAAGAATGGCTAAAACCGCAAAATATACTTTTTTCTTCATTTTAAATCTCCCTGTCCTTGACCGGTCTCAAGTTCTTATTTATTGAGTAGTAGAAGTGGTCTTATCAATCTTTTCTTCGGCATTATCAATTTTTCCGAAAAAATCATCCAGCGCCTTATCAACTTTAACGTTGACGTCAATTGTTATGTGTATCGGTTTTATTTCCACCGGTGCAACTTCGACTTTGTGCGTTGTGCAGCTCTGAATTAGCGGAAATATTAAAGCTGCCACCAAAAGGTAAATTGATTTCGCCATGACGGTGCTCCTTGGTTATTGAATCATTTTAATGAGATCTTTGTACTGCAGCAATTTGTTCAGGGGGAGCCTGAAATTGACATCAAGGCGTATGCCCTGAAAGTGTGACCCTTCACTGTCAGCTTCCACTCTGATAAACCCCCCGATATCTTTTTTGTAGACAAACGGAAGTGTTCTGGCAGGCTTTCCATCCATCTGCATTTGTAATAATAAATCTTCTTTTTCGGAAGTCAGGCTCAGTTTGGCCCATGAATAATCATAATCCTTTAATGCTTCCCTGGCAAGGTCCATCTGGGCGAATTGGGGTGTTTCCGGCGGGATACCGGCAGTCAGGACTTCGGTTCCGGTGAGGTGGATCTTGCCGCCCGCCCCCGGGGTGGAAAAAAGAAACCCGTCGTCAAAACTTAACTCGCCCTTTGCATATCGAATCGGAATTCTACCGCTGACGGTACCGCTGCCTTCGGCCGCTGCCGCTCCAAACTGTCCCAGGACCCTTGCCAGATTGAGGCGGTCGCAATAAAAAATGATGTGATAGTCATCGATGCCCTGGGATATTCGCATGGCCTGGGTGTCTACCTTGCCGCCGCTCCATTCAAAATGAGCCTTTTCAATCAAAAAAGATCGCAGAGACTCGATTTGAAAATCGATAATTCCGTTTTCGGCCGTCAATTCACCGAGTGACAATTTTGAAAACCGCAGCTGTTGGCCGGGGGCGCTGCGAACCTCCGGCAACTCCGGCATGGCAAGAGACATTTGTATGCCGTCAATCGCAAATTTGCTTTCCGCCGCCACCACTCTTCCATTTATCAGCTGTGATTCAATCGAAGTGAAAAATTGCGCATCTTCCATGAAAAACTTGCCGGATAAAATAAATTTTCCATTAACTTTTATACCTTTGGCAGCAGGATGAAAACCGGACAGATCGATATCAGCTGCGCCGACCGGGCGCGATAGGTTCAAACGAATATCGGCTGTCGGACGGCGGGTGTTGAAAATGCGGGAACTCCCCACAAATTTTAGTGACGTGTGCGGCAGAAGTTCACTGATATGCCGGCCGTCAACATCAAATCCGGATTCAGTTTGCTGGATTTCACACTGAATGCGTCCAAGGTTCAAATGCCTGTAATTAAGCGAGGCGATCGAAACACGCCCCTTTTTACGATGTCTTTCAGGCGGCCAGACGAATGGGATTTCGCCGCTGACCTTGCCGATATGACCGTCCATATCGGCCGGCGACAGTCGGCCGCCGCCAAACCGGAGCAGACCGTTAAAGCTCATGGCGTCCCGGATGGAATTATTAATTTTACCGGCCAGAGAGATCTCATTTATGGTTATTTTACCGGCGGCCGATGCCAGGGAGGTCCCGGGGGCCTGTAATTCAAATTCGCCCGTCGAAAAGGCTTTATCCTCGCCGGAAAAATCCGCGGTGCCTTTTAAAACCGCTTTTGGCACCTGGATCGTCTCTGAGCCCGAGTTCATCCTGACATCGGCCAATAGGATGGTATAGGCGGCGGTCATCCGGTCTTTGCCTGCGCGGCCGGACACATCTATCAGCGGAATTTTCGATGTCACCTCATACTGGTTAAAACGGAATCTGGCCGTTTTGGCGGGTGATTTTGGGCCATCTTGGCTGTTCACTGTAAGCTGCCAGTTGCCGTCATGATCGTAACGTCCTGCCAACGTGCTATTTAACGACATTGAATCTATGGTTTGAAATTGGGAGTTATTCATTTTAAATTGATAGGCCTGCAATTCCAGAGCGGCGTTCAGGGAGGAAATTTGAAAGGGAGCAAATTGCAGGTCGGCGGTGGCCGTCATGTTCACTTTCCCGGATGCTGAAAAATCGCCGGCAAGCCGGACAATATCTGAGAATCGGCCAAGGTTTAACGCGAAAATCTCAGTTTTTAAGCGTATTCGGTGCCGAGTTAAATCGATTTTACCCTCGCAGCTTATTTTTTGCCCCCGGGGATACAGCAAAGCCGCGACTTCAAAAAGGGTATATTCCGAATTATCAGGGGTAATTTCGATTTCAAATGGGACTCTGTATAGCTGATCTTTTATTTTTATAATGAGGGCAGCGTTGCGTATCTCCAACCGGTTTGCCAGGACAGGCGGTGAAATTTGTCCGGATGTCGGTTGTGCTTTTTGGCGGGATTGCAGGTTTGATAGCACCTTTTGCAGGTCGAATTCGGTTAAGGCAAATTTTCCATTTTCCAGGCGGCCGTTAACTTCGATGCCGCTGAGCACCACCCGGCCAATTTTTTTACGATACAGTTCGCCCGGCGAGTAATCGAGCTGTACGGAGCGGATTAAAAGCGCCGGGTTCGGTTGGGGTCCGATACGCACCTCACCCAGATCTGCTCCAAAGAACCCGACACGGCGAACTTCAAAGGCAACGTCTGAAATTCCGGTTTCGGCGACCAATAGAGGAAGGAGCCTGGACTCTAAATAATGAGGAAGGAAAAGATAAATGCCGGCGACCAGCCCGAAGAACAGTACGGCCAGCAAAAATAAAATGCTCAGAGAAAAAGTTATTTTTCGTTTCGTCGACATTTTCTCACTAAGCTTTTCTGGCGTTTTCGAAAGGATTCTCTTACAACTTTTGCAAAAACGAGCTTCGCGTCATGCCGGCGCCCACCGAATCGTTTAATATAAGCCGGGCCTTTTTTAACTGATCAATATTGGCGTTTATCCTAAAGCCTTGCAGGGTATCTTCCTGCAATGCGCCTCGTTCTAAGTCGTAAGGTAATCGTTGCATGCAGACAACCGAACAGTTGCCTCGTTCATGAACGTTGGTGATTAATTTGTTGGCAATTAAGTCGGCTACTATCTTTTTTTTCTCCAGCGGATCGTGCGCAAGAACCTGATCCAGAGTCAACGGAATCATGGCGAAATTTGCCTGGTGCTCGATAATAAGATCAATATTCTCAACTTCGATGCCATTGGAAGAAAACAGCTCGTCTAATAGGTTTTTCGCTCCGCGGGTGGCATATAAGAACACGCCCTTGCCATCCATGTCTCCGAAAATATCATCGCCATCAGGGAGGGCCTGGATGTAACTGGCAAAGCAACCATGGGTGCGTGTGAGGGTGTCCATGATTCCTTTTTGGGGCCTTTGGAAGGTATAGTTGGCGCCACTATGCAGAGTGATGGTGCCTGAATCCGGGGATAGATAAACGGAGATAACATTATCATACTTGCCGGATTCCACATAGGCCCGGGCGATTTCTTCCACCCGTTCTTTTTTTGCGCCCAGGGTCATTATGTCGTAAGCAAAAGATTTTATGTGTTGATCGTAGAACTCAAGGGCTTCCCGGAAGCGTTTAAATGTTCCGCCGGCGGTCTGCTCCGGATACATCAGTTCTGCAAGCGCGTGCTGTACCCGTGCTGCCGTGGCCGGAACCCTGTAAACCAGACTGCCCAGCTGATTGTCGATTATGATACCGTCAATCTTGTTATTTCCGTTTAACTTCATTATTTCATGTGCTGTTTCTGAAACAGGATCTTTTTTCAGGGCAAACTCACTTCTGTTGCGGATAGAATACTGCCCGGGCGGTTTGGCGTTGCTCATCGTTTTAAGTGCTGTCGCCAGGGAATCATCACCGAATAGAATGTTGGATGTATCATCCGGTTTGAATGCTTTCGCGCGGTGGAGGTTTTCCGCACCGATGATAACCGATACATCGTCCGGCTCCAGAAAACCTTTAAGAGAGAGCATAAAAACGAGCTCAACGGCGACATTAAAACCGGGGCATCCCGCATACAGGTCAAACACATGCGCGTTGGGACAATGCTCCTGAATGATTGTATACGGGTATCTGACCAATGGGCCGGGATCATATTTATCGTCCCCGACATTGGTGGCCCCGATGACCAGTTTGATTCGAGAAGGATCTATGTCAGAGGTGTCCAACAGGTCCTGCAGCGCCGTTACGCCGATGCGCTCATCCGTTCCGGCGATCCTTCTAGTCCGCACCCCCATTCTTTCTTCAATGGTTTTATTGTTAACCGGTACACCGCCCTTAAAAGACAGACCTTTTTTTTCATATATTGAATTGTCTACGACCGTGCCGCCGTTCCAGGCGCCGGAAGCAATAATTTCCAATACAGAATTTTCCACTAATAACAACTCCCTTCGCTGCTGATGTATCTATGATATAAGAACATCAAAAAAAAATGTCAACTTGCTTTAACAAAGCTGACGGGTTCTAAACGTTGAATCGAATATTAATAATATCTCCGTCCCTAACCTTATAATTTTTGCCTTCCAACCGGACAGTTCCTTTTTTTCTGGCCGCCGCATAGGCCCCGGCAGCCATCAAATCATCATAGGCAAGTACTTCTGCCCGAATAAAGCCTTTTTTCAGATCGGAGTGAACAGCTTCGGCGGCATCGACTGCCTCGGTGCCGCCTTTTATACTCCAAGCCCTGACCTCGTCACTGCCGACGGTAAAAAAAGAGATTAGCCCCAGAAGGCTGTATGATTTACGAATGACTTTGTCCATGGCCGATTCACTGATATTAAATTCATTCAGAAAGTCGGCCGCATCTCCGGCGGACATCTGGGCCAGTTCCTGTTCCAGCTTGCCCCTTATCACCAGACAATCCTCCACCGTGGTGATTTTACCGGCGTCCGGTAAGCGGTCGTCCTCATCGTCGTTATTGAAAAGGACCAGCATCGGCTTGGCGGATAGGAACGCGAAGCCCCTCAAGCTATGGGCGGATGCAAGATCGGCAACCCTTCGCAATGGCGTCTCATTCTCCAGGTTTTCCCGGCACTCAACCAACAGGGTGTGCTCCTGTGGATCCATTTTTTTACCGCGTTTTCGATCAAGTTCAAGGCGTTCCAAACGTTTTTCGACCACAACCAGATCCGCCAGGATCAGTTCCTGCTCCATTTTCACATAGTCTTCATAGGGTGATTTTTTTTCAGAACCCATGGCCGTATGATTACGTATGACATGGATCAAGGCATCGCAGTCTCTTGCGGCTGTCCAGATACTCTGATCTTTTTTAGCTGCGACTGTGCCCGGCAAAAAATATTCCACCTGGGCATAGGTGGTCTTCTGGGGTTTATACATCTCACTTAAAATATCAATGCGACCATCCGGTACGCGAATCATACTGATGCGGTCTTCACCCGTGTGGGCTGATCCGGAAATGTTTTGGGTCAAGGCTTCAAAAATTGTCGTTTTGCCCGATTGCGGCAGACCGATGATACCTAGTTTCATGCATGAATCCTGTTGAGTTCGTTAAGATGGTCTCTGGTTAATGGTTCCCGGTCACTGATTTGTTCCGGGTTGCGCGGCGAAATTCAGACCAATCCCAAACTCGAAATCCTCTATATTCCCCAGACAATCTTTCTGTACATTTCAGGGTCCGTGTCCCCTTCAGTGGAAAAAAGAAGAATGCGGGCGTCAGAATTAATATTCAAGTCTTTTTTTAAGGGTTCGAGTTTCGGCTGCTTTAACAGATTGATCAGCAGCCCCAGGGTCACCGCTCCGGATTCGCCGGAAATTACCCGATCATCACCTGCCAGCGGATTTCCAAGTACCCGCATACCTTTGGTGGTAACATCATCCGGACAGGCCGCAAAAACATCTGCGTAATCCCGCAGTATTTCCCAGGAAATAATACTGGGATCCCCGCAGGCCAGCCCTGCCATGATGGTGTTTAAATCTCCTCCTACTTTATGGGGCCTGCCATCCATGGCTTTGATGGATTGGTAGTAGCAAGCCGCCCGGGTTGGCTCGACAACGGTTAAAAGGGGTCGTTGGTCGCCGTATTTTTCCACGAGATAACCCTGCAGACTGCCTGCTAAAGATCCTACTCCGCACTGGATAAATACATGGGAGGGCCTTTCCGGGCTCAGTTGCTCAACAGCTTCATCGAACATCGTAAGATACCCCTGCATCACCTGCCGGGGGATATCTTCATAACCGACCCAGGCGGTATCCTGGATCAGCAGCCAGCGGTTGCGCCGGGCGCGGTCGGCGGCCAATTGAACCGCGTCGTCAAAGTTCCCATCAATGATACTGGCATCGGCTCCCAAATCTCTAATACTTTCCAGACGCGCGGATGTTGTGCCCCGGGGCATGAAAATTACCGCACGGAACCCCAGCTGCTGGGCGGCCCAGGCCACGGCTTTGCCGTGATTGCCGTCGGTGGCTGTTATACAGGTAATATCCTTGACGCGTTGCTTTTGTTCCGGAGACTGAAATTCGGTAAATGACAAATTTTTAGGAGACAGATTCAATCTCTGTGCCAGATGGGCGGACAGGGCGAAGGATGCCCCTAAGATCTTGAATGCCTTGAGGCCGCAGCGGTGGGATTCATCCTTTACCCGGATACTCGTGACACCTAATTGCCGGGCCAGGTTGTCGAGTTTGGCCAGGGGCGTGGGTTGAAAATTGGGCAGGGTTCGGTGGAAATTTCGAACATGACTTGTTTCAGCGGAAGAAAAATGAGAGCTGTCCGCTTTTATTTGCGCTGATAGTCGGGCGTCGGGGTTGGTTATCCAGGAGATTTTGTCCGGCGCTGGATCCGTCATGGTTGATCCTTGGACGGTTTCAGGGTTACCTGGCCCTCGGATTCAAACGGGAGCGTGGTCGGCAGCATATTGTTACCGGACACCCGGAGTTTGCCGTTTAAGCGATACTTCAGCTCTTCAGAATCCTTCAACCCATAAATACTTTTAAACATTTTAATAACCGAGGAATAAACCGTAATCGTCACAAGTTCGGTCCCATAGGATGGTATTTCGACCGGGGTGTTGGACACGCCGGTGGCAAAGGCCTGCCCGTTGATCTCAAGTTCGGCCTTGATTCCCTTGACATTTAAATCGACATCATTGGCATTGAACACCCGCAACTGAATTTGAAAAGCCGTTTCAAATCCGGTTACTTCCTGAACCTGAATATTGGCCAGCGAAATCCGGGGCGGATCCAGCTGTTGCCCAACACCGGCACAACTGGCTAAGGCCAGATAGGCTATAATTACTGCAAAAAATGTAATCAGCAGGATTGATCGATTCATTTATAGCGCCTTAATTTAAAGCTAATAGTTATTAGTTATTCGAATGGACCGCATCGTTATTCTATGTCATTGCTATTTGGCTTAAAAGACTTTTATTCCACGAGCACAATTAACCCATAACAAATTACAAATAACGGCATTTTAGTTTCCTAAAATGCCTTTGAGAGCGTCTTTTGCTGTTTTTTCATACGGCTTAACTTTCTCATTTTCCAATAGCTTTTTAGCTTCTTTTGATTCGAGAACCTGTTTTTCAATTTCCTGTTTGGCGGCCGCACTTAAATCAGGACGAAATTTGGGGGATGAGAAGGTTCCGGACACCACCACCGGTACCATGACGCCTTTAAGCTGGCCCTCGTCGCCCTGGCCTTTGATGGAGGCGACCGCTTTGGGTTCCACACGGAAATCAAGGGTTTCCTTTACCAGGTCAGCCGTTCCGGCCGCGATAACCCTTATAAACGGTGATTTGAGGCTGCTCTGGGGGGTGTTTACCGCGCCGTTTTTGATTGAATACGGAAAATCCAGTTCGGTAAAATCAGTTTTCGGCCGCTCGCCGCTTTTTTCAGCCAGACCGAAGGCAGATCCGACATTGCGCACCATGGCAGCCAGGTCGATCCCGACGATGGCGCCATCGTTGAATTTTAAAAAGCCTTTACCGTTTAAGGTTTTCTTAATCTGTTCGGGCTCATCGCCACTCATCGACAGGTTGATGTCGGCGTTGGTGCTGCCCTGCAGGATTTCTTTCTCCAGCACATCTTTTAGGAGCGGTTCCGCCTGGACATTATTGATCTTCAGGTTCAGACTGCTGGTGGGAATGTCCTGTGTGACGTTCAGCACGGCCTTGCCGTTGGCATTGCCCTGATACATATTCAGTTTCATCGGATCAAGATTGAATATGCCGTTTTGAGCTTTGATTTTTAGATAAACATCCTGAACATTGGCCTTGCTGATCGTCAGTTGGCCAATTCTCACTAGACCGTCCAGAATCAATCGGCGCAGCGGTGTGTAATCGGTCTTTTCCTTTTTAGCTGTGGCAGGGCTCCGTGTTTTTTGAGCAGACGGCTGGTCGCTTTTAGGAGGCATATAACGATCGAGGTTTATCTTGTCCAGATTTAAATCAAATTTCAGATCCGGCCGGGAGAATTGGGTTGCGGTTGCCGAAAAGTTCAATTGGGATTGGTCCAGATTCATAAGACCCTTAGATACGGTTGCTTGGTTGGCATCTGCTTTTATATGGGCTTTAAAATCTAAACTGCCCAGGGCCTTGGGATCGGTGGTTTCAACCGGAAAGGGTTGCCCCAGAGCGGCCACCAGCTCCCGCGGGGAAAACGTATCTACGGTTATGTCGAGGTCTAGGCCGGGTGTGGTAGCCGGATTTTCAAGGTTTCCCTTCAACTTCATGGCAAGATGCTTGAGGGCTTTCAGCGATAAATCCAACGGTATGACACCTTTCCCCATACCGCTGCCCACCGGTCCGACTGTTCCCTCAAGGGACAGGGGATTGTTATCAAGCTCAGCTGAAAACTTGACCTGCACAGGTCGATCAAGTGAAACATCTTTTAAAATCAAGCTGATGTCCTTGACTTCTTTGCGGGTATTGTTCGTGTGATCAATCCACAGGGCCGACCCGTTTTGAATGGAAAAATCGCCCACCGTCAGGGCGCTGATGGGAAGCCCTCCCATGCCGGCAGGGGCGTCAGCTGGTGCCGGTTTTGTGTCAGTCGATTCCTTTTGCTGCTGCTTGGGCTGTTCCCAGTTTCCGCGGCCGCTTTTATTTTTGATCAGCACAATCTGCGGTCCGTCCATTACAAATCGTTTAATTTGGATTTCTTTGCTAATGAGCGGAAGAAGTTTTACCCTGATTTCAAAGGACTTGACTTTGACAAACTCTTTTTCAGTGAATCCGGCTGTATTGCCCAGCTGCAGGTCAGAAAAAGAAATGCCGGCCCACGGAAAAAGCGAAAGTTTAAGATCATCTCCGACTGAAAATGGGCGTCCGGTTGCCTCGACTACCTTGTTTTCAAGAACGGGTTTGTATTTTTGAACATCTACAAACATCGGAATGATCAGCAGGGCGGCTATGATGACCACCGCAAGGCATCCGACAATAATTGCACCCCATTTAAGAAAGCTCTTCATGATAATCTCCTTTCACCATAACTCGTTTAAGCTAGGTACCAAGGCGCTTGGTGTCAAGCGGGAGAAGTAAATACTGAATTCATTTTTGACGGTGAGTATTAATGGCTTCTACCACAGATGGCGTGATGTTGTCGACAATGACTTGATATCCTTCGGCCGTAGGGTGAATGCCATCCGTTTGATTCAGTTTCTGATTGGCGGCCACACCGTTTAAGAAAAATGGTGTTAAAATGATGTTTTCCGATTGAGAAATCTCCGGATAAATTTTGGCAAAAGCGGTGGTATAGTCTTTTCCCAGGTTTTGGACGATTTGCATGGCCCCCAATACGACGATTACATTTTTATCTTTGAGTTCTTTGACGATTCTGTGAATGTTGGTCTTGATCAAATCCGGGTCGATACCCCGAAACCCGTCGTTGGCACCTATCACGAGGATAACGATATCCGGGTTTAATTTTAAGATCCATTTTATTCTCCCCAGGGTCCCGCTGGAAGTTTCACCACTGATGCCGGCATTCACTACCTGATATGGATACCCGAGGGTTCGCAGTTTTTTCTCAAGTACTGCCGGGTAGGCCAATTCTTCCTCAACGCCCAAACCCTCGGTAAGGCTGTCGCCCACAGCCACAATTGTGCCTTCAATTTTTTTTTTAGGCTGAGCCTCCTGAAGAGTAGTAGGCTCCTCGCCGCATCCCTGAACCATTAGAAAGATCAGGAAAATAGCTAAAAAAATTTTTATAGATGCTTTCATTTTTATTCGATCAATTAAAAACGATAAAATTCTCTCTTACAAATCCGCAATCTCCCTATTCCTGGCTCTGCTCCCTCAAAAACACCACCGGTTTTTTGCGCAGAATTGAGATTGAAGGCAACAAGCCCACCGTTACCACCAATAATACGGTGACGACAATCAAAATGATACTTTCAAAGACGAATGGGGTATAGGAAATATTCATCACTTTCAAGCAGATCAGCCAGCTGCCTGCCTGGGAGATCAGCAACGCCAGGACAGCGCTGGTCAGGCCCAGAATAAGATTTTCAAGGGCAAACACTTTTACCACGAAATTTTTCCTGGCTCCCAGAATTTTATAGTAAACGGCTTCCTGAATTCTGGCGTAACGGGTGGCCAGGATCGAGCTGAGAATTATTAGAATGCCGGCCACTATGCTGAAGCCGGCGAAGAATCGAATGATTAGAGAGAGTTTTTTGACAACAGCAGTGAAAATGGTTAGCAGTTCCGTCGTATCAATCACGCTGATGCTTGGAAATTTTTCAACTATTTTGGTTTGCAAGGCTGAAATTTGCGTTTTGGCTACCCTGACAGCCGTAAATATGGTTTGGGGTGCATCCCGCAGTGTATTTTCAGGAAATACAAAATAGAAGAAAGGGCGCAACGACTCCTTTGTTCGGGTACGGATACTTGAAATTCGGGCTTGCAGGGGTACCCCCTGAATTTTAAAAGTGATGCGATCCCCGATTTTCATATCCTTGATCTCGACCACCGTATCCAAAACAGAAACCTGAAGGTCACCCCAGTTTGCACGAAACAAGGTATCTCCCTTTATGATTTCTTCATCTTCCAATAGATAATTGCGATAGGTGAGGTTAAACGTCCGCGCCAGATTGTCACCACGCCGCCGTCGTTCCAGTTGGCGGTCAATTTGCTTGCCGTTCAGGGACAATATCCTGGCCCTGATAATGGGATAATATCTTGTGTTTATCCCCAGCGCATCAGAAAATTCCTTCAGCTGTGACGGCTGAATATCGAGAAAGAAGACATTCGGGGTTTCCTCAGGGTATGACTGAATAAAATTGGCATCCAGGTTTTGTTCGATTAAAAAAATAGCAAATATCACCGCCAGCGACGCTGTCAGGGTTATGATAATCGGTCGGGTGGCGTTTTTGGGTCGAAACAAACCTTTGATTGCCTGCCGGATCAACAGGGAACGCGCCCTGGCACGCCTGAGAATGAACAGGGTCGCCCAGGTCAAAACAGCCGTAATAAAAATCAACAATATGACGCCGCCAACAAAATAAAGCGCTGCTTTGAGTTCGTTTACCTGCCAGAACACCAGCAACAGAAAAAAAGCCAAAATTAATACGACACTCAGATAAACTGGCAATCCCGCTTTGGATTTAATCCGCTCTTTGCGAAAGATGATGACCGGTTTGATGTCTTTTAATCGATGCAGCGGAATAAAGGAAAACAGACCGACGACAAAGACGCCCAGGCAAAGTCCCTCCAGGACGGCGCGCCAGGAGATCTGCAGGGTTACGTTTTCAGGTACGAAATCATCGAAAAGAACATCTAATGCATTTTGCAGAATAAGCCCGGACAGGAGGCCGAGCAGGGTTCCCGCCAGACCCATGATAGTAAGAATAACAATATAATGCCGGGTAACAAAATAACTTTTTGCTCCCACTGTTTTCATGATGGCGATAGTGTTTTCCTTCTCCTTTAAAAAGGCGGTCAGGGCACTTTGGATACCGATGCCGGCCAGCATGAGCGTGAAAATGCAGATAAGACTCAGGTCGAAAAAGAGATTATCAAAAAAGCGCTTGATTCTTGATCTTGCCGTTCGGTAGGTATCGACACTTTCTTGATCTGCATCGGCTACCGTTCTAATTCGCTCGGCAATCGACCGGATTTTGGCTTCATCCAGGACCTTGAGTAGATAGATGTGTCGGACCCGGCTGCCTTTTTTAACTAGATCCAAACGGTCGATATCAGCGGCTGCTATAAAAATTCGTGGTCCCAGGAAGAATAAATTGAGCGGCTGGTCCGGTTCCTGTAGAACAACATCTTTAATTGTCAAAGTGGTACTGCCAACATTTAGTGAATCTCCCACCATCAGACCGAGTCGGTCAAGGAGGTGCTGGGCTACGATAATACCGCCCGGGGTAAGAACGCTTTCAAATTTACGGTTGGACTTCAGCACCACCTGGCCGTAAAATGGATATCCAGGTTGCACAATTTTCAACTTGGCCAGCAGCGAGTCCCGGCTTTTCTGACTGCGAACCACGGAATAAAATTCCCATACCCGGTTACTGATAATTTGATTTTGATCCTCAAGCTGTCGGATTATGTTAATCGTCCCTGGACTAATTTCTTGATATGATTGAATAATGATGTCGGCGGCCTGCAGGCTTTTAGCGTCCTTGAGCAGGGAAGTATTAACACTGGCGGAAAAACCGTTTAGGGAGATGAGGGTGACAATGGAAAGCGCCACACACAGCACCAACACAATCGCCTGCCGGCGGGAGCGGACGATCTGGCGTAATATAAATCGAGGATGTAGGATTCCGGTTTTCATGTCGGCGGTTTGAGACCTTATGGTGGTCTATACATTTTATAAAGGTTTCGGGTGTCCGGACTGTGTAATACAGAAGTAGGGTCGGCCTTTGCGCCGACCATATTCTGTCCAACTGATGATCTAAAACCGCCAGGTACAGAGGCCCGCCCTACTGAGTTCATGGTTCTGTTCAGTACCTGACACCTGAACACTGACACCTGAACACTGACACCTGAAACCAAAAAAGGCGAAACGTCTATGGAGCGCTTATAATCAGATCATTGAAGCTTAGCATGCTAGCTATGTAACCATGTTCTAAATGATCCGCCCGTCTTTAAGAACAATCATCCGATCGGCGATACGGGCGATTTCAGCGCTGTGGGTCACCAGTACCAGCGTGGTCCGGCGCTCTTTTTGAAACTCCAGCAGTAGCTCCAGAACCGCCTTGCCGTTTTCAGAATCCAGATTCCCGGTGGGCTCATCGGCGAAAATAATTTTAGGATTGTTAATCACAGCCCGACACATGGCCACCCGCTGCATTTCACCCCCGGAGAGCTGGTGCGGATAATTGGAGCAGCGTTTCTGCATGCCGACGCGTTTCAGCAATTCTGCTGCCTTATCATGGGCCCGGGGATCTCGTTTAATCTCGGCCGGGAACATGACATTTTCCAGCGCGGTCAAAGACGGCACCAGATGAAAGGACTGGAAGACGAAACCGATGATGTCATTGCGCAGCGGCGCCAGATCATCCTCGCTGCTATCGGTGATATCCTTTTCTTCCAGCAACACTCTGCCGGACGATGGTTTGTCCAGCCCCGACAACAAACTCAGCAGAGTAGTCTTGCCGCTGCCGCTGCTGCCCTCGACAACTAAAAATTCACCTTCGGCCACCGAAAGCGACACCGTGTCCAATACGCGTATCTCCCGGTCAGCGATGGTATAGGTTTTGGTTATGTTTTTGGCCTCGACAACGGGCATGAAATTATCCTTACAAAAAAGGCAGAGTTAATTGGACCCTGCCCGAGTAAAATTAATAACGCAATGTAAGCACCTAACACGAATGAATCAACTTTAAGCCTATTTGGTGCTCTTTTTCTTATCAAGCGCCAGCTGCAATTTTTCGCCCAGGCCCCCCAGGGAGGTGGCGGAAGTTTCTGAAAACGATTGCCAGTTTTGCTCATCGGCCATGTCAGCCGGCGTCAGGGTGATTTTCCTTTCACCCGGGTTGATAACTTCGATCATAATTGCAATGGCTTCGCCTTCTTTGAGCTTTATAAATTCGGCCGGTTTGGCGGCTTTGTTGAGGTTTGATTTCGGAAGCAGTCCGGTGATGCCGGGTTCCAGATTTATAAAATAGCCAAATTTTTCCTTTTTTTCCAAAATGCCTTCAACGGCCCGGCCAATTGTATATTTTTCGGTAATACCGACCCATGGATCGCCCTCGGCGTCCCTGATGCTTAACGATATGCGCCGTTTGTCCAGATCCACTTCTTTGATCATGACCGACACGATCTCACCGGCGGTGACAATGTCCTCGGGCTTTAATACCCGCTTCTGATAGCTCATTTCACTGATGTGGACCAAACCTTCAATTCCAGGGGCCAATTCCACGAAGGCGCCGAAATTTGCACAGCGGGTGACGGTGCCCTGGATTTTATCCCCCTCGTGAAACTGATCGCCGGCGCTGGTCCAGGGGTCTTCGGTGAGTTGTTTCATAGACAGGCTGATTTTTAGCAGCCCGGGCTTTTGACCCGGTTCAATGCCGATAACCTTCACCCGGACGGTATCGGCGACTTTGACGAGGGAGTCGGGTTTGGCCGCTTTAGACCAGCTCATTTCCGATACATGCACCATCCCTTCCACCCCGGACGACAGCTGCACGAAGGCGCCATAGGGCATTATTCGGGTAACTGTGCCGTCCATGGTGGTGTCCACGCTTAAGGTTTGGTAAAATTCTTTTCTGTCCTTTTCCTGCTCCCGGGCTAAAAGTGCACGTCGTGAAAGGACGATATTTCGGCCGTTTTCTTCTAAAGTGGTAATTAAAAAATTAAAAGTTTGACCGACATAATCGGAGGGGTTCTCAACAAAGTTGATATCTATCTGACTTATGGGACAAAAAGCTTTACGCTGCAGGATATCTACGCGCACACCGCCTTTGCATGTTTCGGTGATTTTACCCTCAACCGGTGCAGCCTTGTCATAGGCCTCTTCTAACATATTTAAACCGCCGATGCCTGACAGCGCCTTGGACAGCTTGATCTCTTCATCAGACAGGGCCACAATATAAAGTTCAAGCATGTCACCTTCGGTGAGTGTTAATTCCCGGTTTTCATCGAGTAATTCAGCTTTGTCTACCACCCCGTCTATTTTCGTGCCGGTGTCGACAAAAACAGATTCTTTTCCGATGGATACAATCTTACCGCGGATTTTGTCTCCGACACCAATATCGGCTTCTGCGCCAGGACTATAGGCCTCCAGCAGCGCAGCAAAACTTGGTTCTTTTTCTTCACTATTTTCATCATTGAAATGATTGGTCATAGTTACTGCTCCTTTGGTCGTCATTGTGAAGCAATCTACTATTCTTGAGACAGCTTCGTGATGGTCACAAATTTGTGACAGGATCAGCACTATCAGGGGCCTTTATTATTATCAAGGATATAATTCAGCGCCTCGAGATTTCAATAATATGGCGATAACCAATTGACAAAAATCTGCTCTTATAATAAATTTCAAAATAATTCGAACAGTTATCATTCATTTTGTTTTTATACCGCTTTTAAAAAATACGTTCCGAAATACGGAAGGATTGAATGAAAAACCATCGAAAATATTTGATGGAAGATGACCAGGAAGCAGTGCGACTGGACAGGAAGACGGACGGCGCGACGGTTGAAAAACAGGCCCTTTGGGCCGGCATTAAACCCGGTATGCGCGTGGCTGATTTGGGTTGCGGGGCGGGTAAGACCACTTTCCATCTCAACAGGCTGGTGCAACCGGAGGGTCAGACCGTCGGTCTCGATATCGCTGAGCAGCGGGTTGAATATGCCAAAACCCATTATAGTGCTGAAAGCATCGAGTATGTTGTCGCTGACATCCGCAAGTCCCTCGAAGATCTCGGGCAATTTGATTTTATCTGGGTTCGGTTTGTCCTCGAATACTATCTGCATGGCAGCTTCGAAATTGTAAAAAATATCACCAAAAATCTAAAACCCGGCGGCATTATTTGCCTGATCGATCTGGATTGTAATTGCCTGCGTCATTTCGGGTTGCCCGATCGGCTCAGTCGAGCCACCGGCGGCCTTATGGATTGGCTGGAAAAAAAATGCAATTTTGATCCCTATGTGGGGGTAAAACTGTATTCTTTTCTTTATGATCTGGGTTTCGATGAGGTCGATGTGGATCTCAGCGCCCATAATATGTTTTTTGGAGCGCTAAAAGAGAATGAAAAGTTTATTTCCATGCAAAAGGCCTCAGTTGGCGGAAGAAATTCGGGTTATCCCTTTGAGGAATACGATGGGAATTTTGATGAGTTTCTTGAAGAGGTCAAGAATTTTTCCAACGATTCGCGTGTATTTTACTATACGCCGTTAATTGCCTGCCGGGGGCGCAAACCTATATAAATCTGACCAGGCGCTTTAAGTACCTGAAATAAGCATCCGAATATTGCAGACTGCAAATCCAGAGGTTATAGTTTTTATCATAGGCGATATCCCTCTCGTCTGCAAAGGCTGCCGGATAAATCAAGGCGGGGAAGTCCTTTTTCCCTGTTATTTTAGCTATCTTTGAGATAGCAGCCTGTAAAATATCTGCGCCGAATTCCTGGGAGTCCGTTACAAATACTTTGATACAATTGGTGATGTCTGAAAGATTCAAGCCCAGGTCCGATTGATTTACCAGAAAGACAGCTTTGAGTTGGTCGTTGTTTTTCAATGAATACAGGTGGCGCAGTCTGGTTAAGCCCAGCTTGCCGTATTCCCGGCTTAGCTCCACGCAGTCAATTTTTTCCGGTCTTAGATCTAAAGCCTCCAGCAGCAGCCCGCCTGACATTTGTTCATAAAATCCTGATAGTTCTTGAAGATCCTCAGACTGGGCTTCAGCTATCTGCCAGCCTGTCGGCATATCCGACGTTGAGGGAGGAGGATTGTGGAAATAGTGATAAGCAAAGCCGTCAAGTGAGCATCCCTTGGGATCGCCTATGTTTCTGGCGGCTCCTCCGAACACCCGGCTGGGGAATTTGTTTTCGGGCTGGTAGTAACAGATTATATAATCCATGTGAAGGGAATACAGGCGGTGAGAATCATTGATCATGCGTCCAATTTGATCCAGGACTATCAGCCCTGCTTTATTCAGGGCTGATTTTCTGGCCGCATGGTGATGTATCATCCAGGCGCTTTCATAAAAGCGGATCATGGCCATATGGCCGAATATGGCGCCCTTTTCCTGATAAATAAAATGTCTGGCAATGTGGGGGTTGTGGGTATAAATTTTCGCGTAGGTTTCTTTAATCTGCTTTTTGTTTTTCTGTATCGTCGCGTATTTGTCAGGATAAATGAATCCGGTTTCAAAAAAGAAATTCCACAGGGCATCTAGATCTACATCGTTGCAAATATACGAATTTTTATTTTTGGTCTGGTGCAGCATCGAGATAAGTTTGAGGTGATCGCGGATATCCATGTCGAGCAGCGCTAGACCGCATTTAATCCATTTTTCCCCGTTGGGGTCGATCATCTCCTTGCGAAAAACTACCTGGGCGCTGCATTTAATTTTGTAGCTGTCGGCAAAACTTAGTTCGAGTTCATGCAAAATCATGCCCGGTAACAGGGTCGTGTTGTACTTGTCTTCTTCTACCGAAAATCCGGAACCGGACAGATCTACCACTTTCAGATCAACCCGCATTGCGGTAAGAGGATGGCGGGAAACCATATTGGGGGTTGGCGTAAGCACATAGCGCTCGCTGCGAAATTCTTTCTGCTTGAATCGCTGGATTTCCTGTTTGAGCGGCTCAAGAATATAGTTTCTGGTCTTCTGGCCCCGGGTGTGTCTGATGATTTTGCATTCGCCGCTATAGATGGTGACCGCTGCGTCCGATACAATAACGTTAACCGGGTGTTCAGGGTTGATCCAGCCAAAAGTCTGCGGAGGCGTAGCCGTGAGTTTAACTCGAAATGAAATGCCGTTGAAATCCATCAGCGGACCTGAAAAAACGGTGCTGTTCTGGATAAGCTGTATGGATATTCCTTCGCAAGAATAGCGTCGCGCCTTGCGCGAACTAATTTCCCTGCATGATTCCGGAAGCAGAACACTGATACCTTCGGCATCGATCCTGATTACTTCAGGTTCTACTTTCAGTAGTTTTTGTCCGTTGGTGATGAGGATGTTGTTAAATTTGTAATTTTGAAGGATATGGGCAATGTTTTCACCTTCCAGCCACCGGCAGTCAACGAGGCCGCCCATACAGGGTTGTGGTTTGGCCTTGAGGGTTATGGTCTTGTCGTATTTGAGGTGGTTGAAATTGACGAGGACAGCACCGTCCTGGAAATTTATGTAGTTCAACTTGTTGGTCAGCTGGGTTTTGTCAATCTTTCTTGCGGTGTCCGACTTTTCGAATGGAGATTGCCGGATGGCAGCGGAGTATTGATCGGCTGTTTCCCGGGAAAGTACTCCCTGAACGGTGGAATCTGCGGCGGTACGCATCTCAATTAACTTAAGATTTTTTTTAGCGCTCTTCATGTTTCAACCTTGCCGTCGCAGTTAACCGTAATCGGTGGCGTGTACATTAGTTTTGATCGATAGCGTTTTTAAACAAAAGTCGCGGATCTGAGATGCCAGTCAGGTTGAGGATGTCGATCTGATTTCATACCGATTCCGATGACCATACAACTATTTTTATGTATTTATGGCTGTAGAATATCGTATAGATATAGTCAACAAATATTTGCTAAAAAACTGAAATAATTTAATAAATTCTATTTATCAAATGATTTCCTCCGTGTGATAGGCGCTAATATTTTATGAATTAAATTTATCAGATAGATGGTATATTGATGTATTTTGTGCTTTGCGGCCAGCATTTGGCATCCCAAAACCGGAAGCGATTTTACCGCCAATTGTTGCCTTTTCAGAAGATCGGATTTATATTTGCCTCAAAAGGTACCAACTTGAATCTAATAGACAGCGAAAGGAGTTTGGTTCATGGGCAACCAGATCAGGACCACTATACTCCTGGCAGTGATGACAGCCCTTATCATCTGGGTTGGTCAGCTTCTGGGCGGTCGACAGGGAATGATAATCGCACTGATTTTTGCTGCCGGCATTAACTTTTTTAGCTACTGGTATTCGGATAAGCTGGTGCTGAAAATGTACCGCGCCAGCGAAGTAACACCCGGGCAGGCCCCCGAACTCTATGAAAGGGTTCAACGCTTGACTCAGCGCGCCGGGCTTCCCATGCCGAAATTATACGTCATTCCACAGCAGACCCCGAATGCCTTTGCCACCGGTCGAAATCCGGAACATGCTGTCGTTGCAGTTACAGAAGGTCTGTTGAAGCTTTTGAGTCCCGAGGAAATCACGGGGGTCCTGGCGCATGAACTGGCTCACGTAAAAAACAGGGACATACTGATCGGCAGCATTGCGGCGACCATGGCCGGGGCCGTAATGATTCTGGCGACGATGGCACGATGGTCGGCGATTTTCGGCGGCAGCAGCAGCCATGATGATGAAGGCGGCGGTGCCGGTGTTATCGGTTTGATCGCGATGTCCATCATTGCTCCCATGGCCGCCATGATCATTCAAATGGCCATATCCCGTTCCCGGGAATATCTGGCAGATGCCACCGGGGCAAGTTTCGCGGGAAATCCCGAAGGGCTGGCAGGTGCGCTGGAAAAGCTGGGGGCTTATTCCCAAAAATTGCCCATGGATGCCAATCCTTCTACGGCGCACATGTTTATCGTCAATCCATTATCCGGACGCAGTTTGATGAGCTTATTTTCTACCCATCCGCCCCTGGAAAAACGAATTGCGCGTTTGCGCGGTGCACCACCATCTTCGACTGGAAAAATTGAGTCCGGAGGGGATAAAAGGACCGCCAAGGCTAAAGCGATCTGGGACCGGTTGTCCGGGTAGCCTGTGCCATGGCTGGTGGGTAGCACAACGTGAGGTTACAGCGCTTGATCCATCGTCTATAATGGATTGATACTCGATGCTCGATGCTGGATTCTCGATGATCTGCAGCAAATCAGATTGGGCTCCCATCGAGCATCGAGAAACGAGTCTAGCAGCATTCATTGCTGCTGCAGGCGGCGGCCTCCTTGCCCTTAATCCAGGTCTGGATGATATAAGAAGCGCAGCCGACTCCGGGGGTGACGCGGATGGCGCCGGCCGCACAATTCTGGGCGCATGCGCCACATTCCATGCAGCCATCAAGATCATCTATTTCGGCTTTTTTACCATTCATTTGAAATACAGAATGGGGGCAGACGCTTTCACACACACCGCAGCCAACACACACCTCCGAATCAAGTTGCAGCGTTGTAACCCCTGCTAAATATCTAAAGTTTTCCATAGTGTAGCACCTTTTGCTTTTTCTATACAAATGCGGCACTTACCCACGCCACCAGCGCAATTAACACTGCACCTGCCTGCAGGGGGATGGCTCGCCGCATTTCTTTTTCGACCCCCGACGGTGACGTAAACGGGGTGGAACCGGTAAAATTCATTGCCAGATAGGAGCTTATCGCCACGGTTATGAGCAGCAGCGCCATGGTTTCCAACCAGATGAGGCCGCTTTTGAAAAGCAGCACCACGGCTAGTCCCACAACCACTCCGGTAAGGGCACCCTTCAGCGCGAAGGCCCGTCCCGGAATCCAGGGCAGTAAAATCGGTGCGGCCACCGCGCCGGCCAGAATACCGCCGGCATAGGCGGCCAGTGCCATCAGGCCCCGGTACCAGGCAGCATTCAAAGAGAAAAAGCTCGTTCCGATTCCCGACAGGAAAAATACAGCCAGCAATACCCACAATGACGGCTTGGGCAGATGAGAGAGTTCTACCGGTATCAGAACGGTTCGCTCCCGAATTGAAAAGGTCACCTGTCGCATCGATTTTTCGGTACGGTTGTCCGCCGCGATAAAACGTCGAATATCATTGGCCCGAACCGGCCCCCAGATTACTTTAAAGCCACTGGCTTTTTTGACCTGATGAGCGGAAACGCCGGTGGCACCGAGCTGGGGCAAAATAAGTTGACTATGGCGGACGACCTTATTCAGCATGGTCTGCTTTACCCGATCGACCACTTCCCGGGTTGAAAAAAGCGCTTTGCCGGCAGCACACCAGACATTGATGCCCCGGGTATCCAGCACCAGCAGCCAGGCATCCAAAGCAGTTAATTCCTGGCGCAGGCTGTCAAATGTGAGCTTGTAGTTGGCGGTGACCAGAACCGGTGAATCCTGATCGGGGTTACCCACACAGTATAGCCCTGGAGCAATTATATATTGATCTCTTTTTATCCCGAGGCGGGCGATCAGCGTACCCAGATGATCGGAGCCCGCCAGTTTGGTCTTAACCCGCGGAACCGGTCCACATGCTGAATCTTTAAAGTCCGTTACAAAATTGAGTAGTTTATAGCCCGGTTTTTCGAGCGGGTTGCTCTGGGGCCCCGGTGGAGATCCGCAGCAGACCTCACTTTGAATGGTTTCCTCAAACGATTGAAGCCCGGTCTGTATACTGGACAAACCGCTGCAGCTGTCATCGGTGCAGCACGCATTGTTCTGCGGGTCTAAATCGTCCATGTTATATAACCTCTTTCTCCAAATTATGTGGCCTAGGGTTTAGTTTAACGTTCCCCTGAATTTGTTCGGATTCTCTTGCCGCAGGAACATCGTCTCATACTGAGACACACACCGCAGCGGTCGTCACTGCACTGCTGGCAGGAAAAGCAATCTTGGCACGAATACTTTTTAGAGCCTTCCCGGGATTCTTCGGGGACGTACACTTTGCCCTTTAATCCGGGTATTGATTCAAATGGCATGTTGGCTCCTTGGCATTGCCCACTCAGGCCTTTATCCGGCATGCGTTACTATCATCATGTTTATACATCATCACCTGTGGGTTGATATATAGATTACCTTCAGGTTTGGAATAGGGTGCTTTGGCCGACAGCGTACCAAATGACTCGCCGAAAAACGCTTTAAGTATCGCGGTGAGTTGATTTCGCAACACGGAATACGAATCCGATGTTTTTAATCATAATTGTTAAAGCCTGATGAACGATTCCTGTTCTGGATTGCGAGTTCTGCTCTGCAAAACCTGTTGCGCCCGTGTCTGCCGGTCCAGTAAAGATTTAAAAAGCCGGATTATAAATTAAGCCTTCTTTTGAACCGAAACAACCCCTAATCTTAATAAAATGCGGTAATTTTGTTTTTGTACCTGACCATTTTTTTTTACAACCACCATATCAGGTCCTGGCCAGGGGTTGCTGATTTCAGATTAGGGCGTAATTTTTGGGCTGGGGGTATGGAGAAGTTGTTCGAGCATGCCGCCGATTACCGCACATTCCAAGCCAAAGGGAAGGTACCCTGCATAGCCCAGCAGCGGCATTTCAAATAGTTGGAAGCGATGAACCAGGGGGATACTGTATTCCCACTTTGCCAGGCTGCAATAGTTCCACATTTCCCAGAATCCGCCGCAAACCGTGGCGGCTAACGCCGCTGAAACCACACCACTCCAATCACCTTCAGCGATTTGCGAGAGAATGTGGGGTTCCTGCATTAAGGCCTGCAGGCAGGTGATGATCAAAAGGGGCGAAATCCATAGAAGGGGAAAGAGATAATTGGGCCAGATACCGATTCCGGCTAACCCTGCCGCCGACAGGACCAGGACCAATGCCGCTGCTTGGCTGGTGGGGCAGGGAAACTTTAGCGGTTTAAAGCTTCCGTAAGCCTGCGCGATCCAGTTCAGGGAAAGATACCACTGCCGGGTGCTCAATACGGCCGGCAGCACCGTTGAAAAGGGCAGGGTGGCATACCAGAAATAGGTCCAGGGACCGAAATCAACGCCAACATAAAACCAGTTTTGAGCAAACCGATTCAAATATTCAAAAAACCACCAGAAGGCGGCGCTGACCGGGAAAAGCAACAGAAAAAATCCGGTGCGATCCGTCATCAGACAGTGTCCGATTCGAACCTGGCACACAGCGTTAACCACAATGATATAAGAAAACCACAACAGGCTGAAGGTGTGCGGCTGATAGGAGGTGAACCAGGAAAATCGTGTCCAGGCCAGTGCCCAGGAAATAAGTCCGGTGATCACGCCGAGCCAGCCCCACCATGGAAAGGGGCGTGATATCGATCGGGTTGTTTGGGCGGGTGGCTTTTTATAGGACTGGAAGCCCTTGACAGCCAGGGGCAGCACGACCGCCAGGATACTGAGGGCAATAACGGCAAAGGCAGGCCATGAAAACGGGGCATGCGCGACATAGCGGGTTTGGGGGGGGAATTCCAGATATCTGGCAACCGGATAGCCTGCCGCAAAAACACCGAGCAGAGGCAAACCCAGCAGCATGACTGCCAGAATCAGGAGTTTTATCAAAAAGCGGTTGATACCCAATGCTCGTTTCTTGATGCTTGATCCTTGTTGTTCGATAATGGATACGCGATGCTCGATATTCGATACTCGATTCTCGATGACTAACCTGCAAGTCGTCGTTATTAATCGAGTATCCAGTATCCAGCATCGAGGATCAACAGCTCATTAACTGATAATTGTCTCAGAGCATCTGCACCTGGTTTTAAACTTTATGAAGAGGCAATATCTTGCAGCTCAGCGGGTAACTCACAGGCTTCAGCGGCCTTGCGGGTCTCCACATAATGGGCGGCAGCCAGTGCGGCCGTGCAGCCGTCGGCGGCAGACAGTACTATTTGTCGGGCATATTTTTCCCGCAGATCGCCAATAACATAAATTCCGGGGGTATTGGTTTCGCATTTCTCGTCGGTAACGACATTCCCATCGGCATTCATTTTGGTACCTGCCGGAACAAGGGCATTGTTGGGGTTAAACCCGATAAATATAAAAACACCGTCGGTGGCAAGTTCACGCTGATCACCGGTCTGGGTATCTTTTAAATTTACAGCCCGGACACCCTCGATACCCGACTTGATTTCGGTGACCACCGAGTTCCAGAGGACCTCGATTTTGCAATCGGCTTTCACCCGCTGTTGCAGGAGTGCACCTGCTCTCAGGGCATCCCGCCGGTGGACGATATAAACCTGCTTGGCCAGTTTTGCCAGGTAGAGGGATTCCTCAGCAGCTGTGTCCCCGCCACCGACGACCACCACGGTTTTATCTCGAAAGAAAAATCCGTCACAAACGGCACAATAAGAAACGCCCTGACCGTAAAGGTCGTCTTCACCCGGAATCTCAAGTTTGCGGGGGTTGCCGCCGGCAGCCAGAATAACAGCGTGGGATTGCAGGGAATCACCACCGGCTAGTTTAACCGTATGAAAATCCAATCCTGGTTCTAGTGCAATTACTTCGTCCGAGCGTATTTCCAGGCCGTAGGACTGGGCATGCAATGAAAATTTCATTGCCAGTTCAGCGCCGCCGATGTGTTCATCGCCGGGCCAATTTTCGACTGAATCGGAATTATTCACCTGGCCGCCGGGAGCTCCCATTTCAATTAGAACCGTTTTCAATGCCGCCCGCATCGCATAAATGCCCGCTGACAGTCCGCCAGGGCCTCCTCCAATTATAATTAAATCGTACAGCTCGGAATCCGGCATCCTTCGCCTCCTACTCTAATTGAGCGCACACCCCTCAATTAGCAGTTAATCGTTAAAGGTAATTCGTTATATGAGTTTAGTCCGACTATCGTCCCCTATATCATATGAGTCTATTAAATAGGTTAATATAACGACCGAATTTGGCAGAGACAAGTCTTTATTGAAAATTTATTTTGAAATTATTTTCTGGCTGCAGTATTACCAGTTATGTTGTAGAAAACTTTTCACAAGGTAATCAGATGTTCTCCCTGGAAGATTTTCATAAAGAGTACGAAACTGAGACCAACGAGTTGATGATCAACGGGCGCCTTTTCAAAATATTGGTGCCCAAAAATGTGCTTAAATTCATTAATCCCCAGGATGTCATGCATGAGTTCCCGCTGTGGGCCAAAATTTGGCAGGCTTCCTGGGTCCTGGCGGGCTATCTGGCCGAGATGCCGGTGGCGGCTAAAAAGAACTTTTTAGAAATCGGGGGTGGGATGGGATTGGTCAGCATTGTGGCCGCCTCATTCGGCCATCGCATTACCATGACCGAATATAACCCCGATGCCCTGCAGTTTTCACACGCCAATGCCCTTATCAATGAATGTCCTCAGCTGAGCATCCAGGAGTTGGATTGGAACCATCCCCGATTGGCGGGTCAATTCGACTATATTGTGGCTTCCGAAATCTCATATAGAGAAGAAGATATTCAGCCGCTTCTGATGCTTTTCCAAAACAGCCTTAAAACCGGCGGAGAAGTGATTCTGGCCGGGGAAATGAGAAAGTTAAGCAAAGATTTTTATAAGACCCTGGAAACTTTGTTTGACATCCGGGTGCTCAAAAAAATTTTACGCTCCGACAGCGAAAAAATTAATATTTTCCTTTTCCGAATGAAATTGAAACGTTAATGATGCCTGTGCGCAATAACTGGACGGATTTCCTCATCTATTATAGCACCCGGGGTATGGTGTTTGATCCGACCTATGTGCCTGGGCTGCACGACTCCGCCTGCATGTGGACCCTTGGATCTAATTTTGAT
Source organism: Desulfobacterales bacterium (assembly GCA_049669725.1). Taxonomy (GTDB): domain Bacteria; phylum Desulfobacterota; class Desulfobacteria; order Desulfobacterales; family JAFDCJ01; genus JAFDCJ01. The sequence goes on along the minus strand of JBATKU010000143.1, from coordinate 6,073 downwards.
CTGAAACAGTTTTTAGGTCTTTTAATCCGCCTGCGGCGGACGAGGGTTTAATTCCCCGCCCCTTGGGGCGTTTAAAATTTTCCGTTTGATACCCCGTTGCTTGCGGCGGGGTTGTTCATTCCGACGGGCGGAATAAATTCGGGCCAGCCCCCCTTCGTTTAAATTACCTCTCTAAAGATTTTACCTAAATGGTCGATATAATTCCTATCGACTACTATTCGCAGTACCAGTGATGGATAAATACCAACTAAGGTTTTAAAAGCGCATGCACACTTTAAGTCCGCCTTCAAACGAAGATATGTTTTCCGGCCCTGGATGTGGCATGAATCCAATTGTGGATCTGCTCTTGCAGGAAAAGCTCCTGGCTCCCAAGCAGGTTGAATATGCCACTCGGGTTCAGAGCAAGCTTGAAACACCGCGATCTTTGCTGGAAGTATTAAAAGACCTTAAATTGATCGCCGATGATGAAATTAAAAAGGCGGTTAAAGACAGCCGCGTTCCCATGTGTATCGGCACCATCCTGGTCGAGTTGGGTTACATCAAGCCCGATGACCTCCAGCGTGCCTTGAACATTCAGGCAGGTGAAGAAAACCGACGCAAGCTGGGGGAAATTCTCCTGGAGCAGTGCCTGATCGACGAGCAGGTGTTGTTGGACGCTTTGTCGTCGCAGATGGGGTTTCCCCAAATCGAACCTGAATTCACCGAAATCGACCCAAAACTATTTTCCCGGGCGCCGGCCAAGTGGTATGAAAACCATAATGTCATCCCGGTTCAAAAGCAGGTCGACGGGGTGCTGATTGCATTCGCTGATCCGCTGGACGGCCAGGATCTTGATGCAGTCAAACAAGTTTTCGGCGATAAATATATACCGGCCATTGCGCGTAAGAGTTCGATCAAACGTGCCGTCAACAGGTGCCAGAGCGGTGACCTCAAAAAAGAACTTTCCGCTTCGGACGAAAACGCCATTATCCGTCTGGCCGATGAACTCCTCCTTGCCGCTGTAGAAAGGGATGCCAGTGATATTCACCTCGAACCGTTAAAAGATCTGATGCGCGTGAGGTTCCGTCAGGATGGGGTGTTGATTCACTTTCAGGACTTTCCGGCGCAAATCATGCCGGCTCTCACCAACCGGATCAAGGTGCTGTGTGAAGTTGACATCACCGAAAAGCGCAGGCATCAGGGAGGGCGATTTCATTTTGATTATCCCGGCGGTCACATAGATCTGCGGGTATCTTTTTTTGTCACAGTGCACGGTGAAAAGGTTGTCATGCGGCTTTTAAATCGCAAGAGCGTATTGCTGGATATTGAGGATATCGGATTGTCTCAGAAGATTTTAACGCGTTTTAAGCAGGATGCGCTGTATTTTCCCAGCGGCGTTATCATAATTACCGGTCCCACAGGCTCCGGCAAGACAACAACGGTATACGGCTGCATTAACCAGATTAATGACCCTCAAACGAGTATTATCACAGCTGAGGAGCCGGTTGAATATGTTATTGATGGCATCGCCCAGTGCTCCATTAATCCAAAAATAAATCTGACCTTCGAGGAGACCCTGCGGCACATAGTCCGCCAGGATCCGGACGTTATCGTGATCGGCGAAATCAGGGACAGCTTTTCAGCGGAAGTTGCCGTCCAGGCGGCCCTCACAGGCCATAAGGTGCTGACCACATTTCATACCGAAGATAGTATCGGCGGCCTTGTCCGGTTATTAAACATGAACATTGAAGCCTTTCTAATCTCATCGACAGTGGTGAGCGTGTTGGCCCAAAGGCTCTTAAGAAGAATATGCCCCCATTGCATTACAACTTACAAACCGACCTCCTCTGACCTTCAACGCATTGGATACGCCCCCGATGATGTCAGAAATGCGGAGTTTCGAAAAGGAACAGGATGTGGCCATTGCCAGTACACAGGTTACAAAGGCCGTGTCGGTATTTTTGAGCTGCTCATTCTCGACGAACAAGTCCGTAGTGCCATCAATGAGCAAAAGACCACTCAGGACCTTCGCAAAATCAGCACTGAATCCACCGGCCTTGTCACCCTGCTCGAAGATGGTTTGGTTAAAGCAGCGGCAGGACTCATCTCAATAGATGAAGTGCTTCGCAGTCTTCCTCGATTGCAAAAACCGCGACCGTTGCCGGAATTACAGCGTCTTTTGGAAGGGTAAGCATGCAACAGGATAAATCATTTATAGAGATTGTTGATCAACATCTGGCATCCAGCGATGCCCGGCTTCCCGTGTTTAACACAACCGCCATGCGTATTCAGCAGGAAATGGCCAACGAGGAACCGGAATTGAGTTTGATCGAAAAGCTGATTGTCAGTGATCAATCCCTGACAGCCAAAGTCCTGAGTGTCTCAAATTCCGCTTTTTACAAGGGGCTTCAGCAGGTATCTACGGTGCGCAATGCCATTGTTCGGCTGGGCATTAAGGAAGTTTCTAATATCGTGATGCTCATTACCCATGAGAATAACTTTCGTTCCAAAGATCCTTTGGTGCACGGCATTATGCGCGCACTCTGGCGGCACTCGGTTGGTTGTGCGATGGGCTCCAACTGGCTTGCCAAGCAATGCGGACTGCATACCTTGGCGCATGAAGCCTTTTTTGCAGGATTACTGCATGATGTGGGAATGTTGTTTATTTTAACCGGTATCGATGAACTCAAACACTCCAATGAATTAAAGGCTCAATCATCGAATGCGTTGCTGGTTGAAACCATGAATACCCTGCACACCAATCATGGTTATTCATTGATGTCACACTGGAATCTACCCCAAAAATACAGCAAAATTGCTCGTGACCATCACCAGGAAGAATTCGACCCGAATAATTTACTGCTGGTGCTGGTGCGGCTGGCAGACAAGGCTTGCTGTAAATTAGGCATCGGGCTGGACGAGGACCCATCAATGGTGCTGGCTGCCGCTTCTGAAGCCGAGGCCCTTCATATTTCCGAGGTGGATCTGGCCAGGATGGAAATTATGCTGGAAGATTCCCGGGTATTTGAAGCTGCCGGGTAGAAATCCCTCTATTTTGGGCTACGTGTATTTTAAGAATGGAAAAGGGTCACCCATTAAATCTTAAATATTCGCTTTCTAATTTTATCAATCCTACGCCTCAATCCTCTGTTTTGCGCGGATTCCTCGGCTATCCGCTTATGCATCATGGTGATTAATGCCCCACTTACTCCTCCGAAATATAGACCTAAATCTTTACAGGAAAGCCCGGTTGTATCACGGGCAAGATAAATCGCCACTTCACGCGCTTTGTTTTTCTTACGACCTTTGGCTGTTATCTGATCTTCGCTGCAACCAAACTGCTCGGATGCTTTTTCAAGGTATTGTAAAAACTTTTGTGAAAAATATTGACGTCCGTGGGGTCTGTGTTATTTAATCCAGCCAAACTATAAAAACAGAAGAATCATACATGAACCAACCCATCGTCATCATCGGTATCGGAGAATTGGGCGGTGTTTTTGCCAGAGCCTTTTTACATGCGGGTTATCCGGTCTATCCGGTAACGCGCCAAATGAATATTAATGACGCCGTTGAAAATATTCCTGACCCGCAGCTGGTGCTGGTGGCGGTGGCCGAAAAGGATTTTCCTTCCGTCATGCAGACCATCCCCATCCCGTGGCGCAATTGCATCGGGTTGCTGCAAAATGAATTGATTCCCCGCGACTGGAAGTCATATCATATCGATGACCCCACCGTTATCTCGGTCTGGTTTGAAAAGAAAAAAGGCATGGATCACAATGTGCTCATCCCCTCGCAAGTCTTTGGCCCTCAAGCAAAGCTGATGGGCGATGCCCTGGCCGGTATCGATATCGCCTGTGAGGTATTAGTCACTGAAGATGACCTGCTGTATGAACTGGTGCGCAAAAATGTGTTTGTATTCACCATCAATATTGCCGGCCTGGTGCTGTCCGATGGTTCCACCACCGCCAACCTCTGGGCCCAGCACAATGAACTGGCGCTTGCTATTGCAGATGAGATAATTGATGTGCAGGAATGGCTGACCGGCGCATCATTTGATCGAAAGCGCTTAATCGACGGATTGATTGAAGGCATCAACGGTGATCTGCAGCACAAGTGCAGAGGCCGCTCGGCCCAGGATCGCCTGGAGCGTGTGATCGCAGTGGCCGACGAAGCCGATCTTAAAATTCCCCAAATAAGGCAAATCCAAACGCGCATCTAGTTCAATCACTTAAGTTCATCATTTCTCTGGCCTTCAGTATATTTTCCCGCGCGCCTCGATTCTGAGGATCGATCTCCAGAACTTTTTCCCATTCCGCTATGGCGCTTTCAATATTTTTCTGCATGGCATAGGCGACACCGAGGTTGTTGCGGGCTTCGTAATCTGCAGGGTCCAGCTCAGTCACTTGCCTTAAATGACCGATGGCTTTCTTTATCAATCCCTGCTTTTGATAGATGATGCCGAGGTTAAAGTGAGCATTGGGGTAGGCCGGGTTTGCCTGAATGGATCGCTGATAGCTTTGGACGGCTGGGTCAAAGAGGCCCTGCTGATCATAAACAACACCAAGGTTGTAATGGGCCTTGTAGTCATCCCGATAGATGGCGATGGCTCTTTTGTATTCTTCGACGGCCTCATCCAATCGCCCAAGTTCCTGATAAGCGCTGCCGAGGGCCCCGTGGGCGATACTGCTGTTAGGTGAACTTTTGACTGTTTTGGACCACAGGGTAAGCCCGTCTTTCCAGTCACGATTGCGTGCAATGGTCACCGTTGAATACAGGCCGGCGATGAAAATGACGATGATGGGCGTTATCATTGTAAAGGCCCTTGGCCGGGACAATCGCGATTTTAAGAAGCCATTTAAAACGACGGCGACGACCACACAAAAACCAACCAGCGGAATATACAGGTAGCGGTCGGCAAAGGGATTGAACAGGGGGATCAGATTATAAACCGGAAACAGGGAAATTAAAAACCACCAGAGGCCGAAAAAGACAGCTTTTGACTTTTTATGGATTACAATACCGGCGCCGATCAGCCCCGACACAACAAAAAGACCGATAAGATTATTCATTTTAAAAAAGCCGTCGGGATAGGCAAACACATAGTCGGCATTTAGATCGGCAGGAAAAACCGCCAGTTTAATAAAGCTGTAAATATGAGCCGGCAGATAAATAATTCTATCAATCAGGCTGCCGTAAAAGGGTTTGATGGATTCCCCGGGGTGGTAAAAGGCCCCAAAACGCAGGTACAGATAAAACAGGCCGACGGCAAGATATCCCGCATAAAAATATATTCTGTCTTTAATTGTTCGCAGTATCGACTTTAAAGCAAAGGATCGCCCGCCGGCATCTCTAATCACCAGGTCATACAAAAAAATTACGGCCGGCAACGTAATGGCCATCTCTTTTGACAGCAGTGCCAGTAGAAAAAAAATTAATGATAAAACATAAACCTTGATACAGGATTTGACCTTTCCGGTATTTAGGCCGGTGTAACAGATAAAGGCCAGAAAAAAGAACGCCGCCGCCAATAGATCTTCATTGTAGGAGATGGCATCAACCGCCTCGGTAAGTGCCGGATGACAGGCAAATAGCAATCCGGCAATCAATGCGGAAGAGCGATTCTTGATAATTATATTGGCCAGCAGGTAAACCAAAATGACGTTGAGCGCATGCAGTAAAACGCTGAACAAATGATAATATGTGGCGTTGAGCTCACCGATTGAATAAATCAGGTAATAAGACAGCGTGGCGACCGGTCGATAGCTTGCTTCTCCGGAGGCGATATTAAAGTAGGAACGACTAAACAGGGAAGGCAGACTTTTGCCCGGATGCCGGATGTATTTATTTTCAACGATAGTGGCATAATCATCATAAACAAAACCGTTGGTCAAAGAATTAAAATAAACGACCAGGCTGACCATTACCAGGATGATAATCGGCAGTGAATGGCCTGCAGAAATCCCGGAATTGCCTTTATCCGGCTGCAGTACTTGATTTTTTTCTGCGGAGCTTCTTTTCTGATCCATATTTCCGGAATTGATTTATGGGTCGTGGGAGCGGCTTTCCAGCCGCGAAGTGGATCATACCGGTAGGG
>JBATKU010000142.1:0-1537 GCA_049669725.1 Desulfobacterales bacterium | reverse complement strand
TCCCCCCAGCAGCTTAAATTGCAGAAAAAGGCCCGTGAGTTTGCGCTCAAAGAAATTTTGCCCGTTGCCTGGTATTACGATGAAATTGATGAGACACCTTTGAAGGTTTTAAAAAAAGCCCATGCCGCCGGCCTGATCAACGGTGATATACCCAAAAAATATGGCGGGAAAGGCTGGGGATTAATCGAAAGTGTCATTCTTACCGAAGAGCTGGCCGCGGCCTGCCCGGGTTTGGCCACCACGATTTTTGACAACTCGCTGGGAATGGAGCCTTTGATACTGTCAAAAAATGAACCCTTAAAAAAGAAATACCTTTCTAAGATTCTAAAAGATTTCAAACTGATCTGCTTTGCGACCTCCGAGCCCACCCTGGGATCGGATGTGGCCGGTATCCGCTGCAAAGCTGAAAGGGACGGGGATGATTATATTCTAAACGGTACCAAATACTGGATCACCAACGGTGGTATTAGCGACTACATGTCCGTATTTGCTACCGTGGATCCGGACTCCCAGCATGAGGGTGTGTGTGCCTTTCTGGTGGAAAGAGACTGGGAAGGGGTATCCATCGGACGCAAAATCCCCAAGATGGGTCAGCGTGGATCCAATACGACGGGGATAAATTTCAAAGATGTCAGGGTTCCCAAGGCCAACATACTGGCACCACCGGGAGAAGGGTTTATGTTGGCGATGCAGACCTTTTCCCGCACACGCCCGGCCATCGGAGCCTTTGCGGTGGGCACAGCGCGTTCGGCTATGGAATACGCCATTGATTATGCCAATAAACGCCGCGCCTTCGGCACCCAAATTGCCAATTTTCAGGCCATTCAACACAAAATCGCCGAAATGTATCAAAAAGTTGAAACCTCCCGTCTGCTGGTGTGGAAAGCAGCCTGGGAAGCAGACAAAGGCCTGGACCCAACCATTACGGCTTCCATCGCCAAATTCTACTCCACGGAAGCATGTTTGGAGGTTGCCAACGAAGCCCTACAGATATTTGCCGGCTATGGATACACCAAAATGTTTCCGATAGAAAAACTGCTGCGGGATGCACGTCTGTTCAGAATTTATGAAGGTACCAGCGAAGTCCAGAGATATATAGTTTCAGGATACGCCATGAACGTATATCAGCCGGCCATGCCGCCCCTGGAAGATCTGCCGATCCATCGCGACATGGACCCAACTGAGCCTGAAGGCGATGAGGGCAAAACAGCCTGGCGCTGCCGGATTTGCGGATATGTTCACTATGGGGAGGATCCGCCTGAGGAATGCCCTTATTGTTTTTTCCCTGAATCAGCATTCAAGGAAGTGTAACTCATTGAGCGTAAAACGCTCAATGAGCTGTTAATCCGCCGCGGCGGATTGGTTAATCGTTATTAGTGTCCGACATCGATACTTACATCGATTTAATCCTTTTTTACAATTAACGATTAACAGATAACCAATAACTACTAGCGTCAACCCCAGGTTGACGTCATTTTTTAACAACCCGATAAATTACCAGTAACAGCACGGCACCTCCGACAGCGATTGCCAGGCT
>JBATKU010000141.1:0-10629 GCA_049669725.1 Desulfobacterales bacterium | reverse complement strand
GCTACATCCAGGATTATACCGTCGGTGATTTTGACAATGACGGAAACGATGAACTTGTTGCTGCGCTGGTGATCAAAGAGGGGCGGGTGGTCGTATTAACCGAATCCAAGAGCACCATTATTGCCTACGATCTGGTCAGACCGGCACAGCCGGAATCCAAGGAATAACGATTATACCGCTTTTCAAAAATAAGTTCCGCAATGCCGAAGGATGGTATAAGTGGTTGTAGAGCAAAACGTTCGAATAACGGAACGTTTTATTGACAACCTCTATAAAAGGAGACTATTTCAACTTATTGCTATTATAGGGAAATTGATTTATCCTGACTGCAGCTGCCAGCATCATCATAATGCCTGTACAAACTATAAACAGAGTGATATTTTTACATATTTCGAATGAATTGCTTAAATTACTCTATCAGATGTTATTGAGGTTAATTTTGGTATATGGGTGTAATACAGAATGAACACAAAGGTTGGGTGAAATGGAAATATGCAATTTTCATCCCACTTGCTTTTTTGAGCATCCCCATCCTTAAAAAGGACCACAACCTCATTAATATCGTTTTAGCGTATATTAAAGCCCAGCTTGCTTTTTCGCTGGTTGTGGTCAGATTATTGAAGGTCTTCCTGGGCCGTGCCCGACCCGGTTACGGCTCCGAATTCACTTTTTTTGAGACGAGTTTCAAATATAACGCCTTTCCCTCGGGACACTCGACCGATGCCTTTGTATCCGGCATTTTTTTGTTTTATTTGCTAAAACAGACTAAATATGCCGGATGTCGCTTTTTGCCACTGATTTATGCTTTCTTAATTGCCCTTTCCCGGGGGTTTGTGAGTTCCCATTATCCGTCGGATGTTGCCGCCGGAATGGCCATCGGTATTCTGGGTGCGTGGTATTTCATATCCAGGTGCCAGCGCCAAGGAAACTAACCAAGCTGACTTAAAATGACAGCCAAAGGATAAAGCAACATGTTTGAGCAATCTGACAACTTTTCCAATCGCTCGTCTGCATCCTTTTCAACCCGATATTTACTCGCATTTCTTATTTTGTTTGGCGGTTTCGCCATTTTTTTCAACCTGGGGGGCCGCGGGGTCGAAAACAAAGATTATCTCCGGTATCCCGAAATTGCCAGAGAAATTCTAGAATTTAACGATTGGACCATGTTGCGTCATCAAGGGGAGATCTATGTCGATAAACCCCCCCTTCATTTCTGGTTGATCGCCGGAACGTATAAAATTTTGGGGGTTACCCCTTTTGCAGCTCGCGTTCCGGCTGCGATGGCAGCCCTGGCAGGGCTCCTAATGGCGTTCTTTTTGGGTCGGAAGATTTTCCAAAACTCAGAGACAGGGTTTTTAGCTGCCCTTATGCTGCTTTCGGCCTACGGTTATTACTGGTGGGCACGGCGGACGCGAATAGACATGGAGTTTGCCGTGTTTTTCTCTCTGGCGCTTATCTTTTTTTACTACGGGTTAGAGGCAACGAGCAGCCTTCGTAAATCATTTTGGTATATGGCCTTTTGGCTTGCCACCGGCTGCGCTTTCATGGATAAAGCCTTCATTGCGCTGTCTACTCTGGTCGTGGTTATCCCATACAGTGTCATGGTAAGTGTTTCAAAAAACGATGCCCGTAAAGTGTCTCCTTTCCTTCTTCTGGCAACCAGTCCCGTTCTGGTGTTGCCCATATTGCCCTGGGTGGTATCGCTGATGAATCATCCCGAATTTTCAGCTTACCGGTTACTTTTAGAGCAAACCAAAATTATGACGCGCCAGCGAGGCTTTTTCTTTTATTTTTATGAGTTTCCAGCCAAGTTTTTCCCTGTTTTTCCTTTTTTATTTATGGGGATATGGGCTTTTTTCAAATATCGCAAGGAGATTCCGGAACGCCGGGCATTGGTATTTCCCCTGGTTTGGATGGCGACCTATTTGGCGATGTTGCATTTAACAGCAGCAAAGAACACCCGCTACCTGCTTCCTATATTCCTGCCATGTGCCCTTGTGAGTGCATGGTCATTTCAGTTTTATCAAAAAAAAGCGGCCCGGGTAATGAAAAAAGTGCTGGACCGGGTTAACGCTGTTTTCTTTGTTGTGGCTTTGCTCAGCATAACGGTGCCATTCATTTTCGCTTATAATTCAACCATTTCTCTTATCAAACCGTTACCATACGTGGTTGCTTTGTTTGTTGCTTTCATTACCGCTTGGAGATACCTGCCGCTTAAATATGCCGGCTTTTTTATCAGTTTCATTGTGTTGTTATTATCGATCGAAATCGGGGAGGGGATCCACGATGAAAAGACCTCTGACTATAATAGCATCAGCCAGAGGTTACGTGCCGAAGGCCTTTCAGCAGAGGAGATAGCGTTTCATCCATGTTCAAGTAGATCCCGGTGGGGTGTAGGGTTTTATTACAACGCGCGGTTGCGCTGTTCGGATAATTTAATTGAGCTTGCAACTGATCCGAAAGTCCGGGGTATTGTGACGACGCAACAGGCATTCGAGAAGTTGCTGTCACATGTTGACAGCAAGAAACTTGGCCAGTTGTATTCTTTTGATGAAAAACGTGTTGTTATAATCAAATAAAAAAAACCAAACTGTAAAAAAATATCTTCGCATCATAAGCCAGGCTGGCTTTAAAACAATTTTTGACGGCGGGTTATTCTTTAGGCTAAAGTGGGGTCTATCCGCCGGCAATTGGGATGTGGGTGCCGAATTTTCTAATGACCTGAATTGGATTGTATTTTCTCAGGCAAACCGGAAAAGAAAGATCATTGAAGTTATATCTTCTTTCTCAGCGCATATTTCAACTTTTCGTCCGATTGAGTCGAATTCGACGTACCGGTTAATCATCGTTCAAGAACCCTGGGAGAGTCAAAAAAGGTTTCGATAAATATATTTTTCAGGAATTACGATTAGTTTGTGTTGACTAATTGCCCCAGACCCACAAATTTTCAAAGAGGATATTTTTGTCAAAACCGACACGGAAAAATCAACTTGATCTTAAACTTATCTAAAATAAAAAATTGCCCACATGCTCTCTCGTTTGTCACTTAAAAAACTTCTAGTATTATTTGTTCTCACCCTTTATTTTTTATTGCTTGGCTACAAGCTCATGCGGTTGGGGGAACACGCCGACGGTGTCGAATATGGCAGTATCGCCAGAAACCTGGCGGACGGTCTGGGTACCTTCTGGAAACCCTATCACGATGATATCAGACATCCGGTCTTTCATGAGCATCCACCACTTGTATTTTGGATCCAGTCAATTGTTTTTAAACTGTTCGGAGACGGGCCTTATCTTGAATCCTTTTACGGCTTATTTGCCGGCCTGGGTATTCTGGGTTGCACGGCTTTGTTCTGGCAGAGAATTCGCCGCGACTTTCAGCTTTCACCATCAGGCAACTGGTGGCCGATATTGCTGCTGGTGTCTCTTCCGCTTTTTACTTACACGCTGCAGGTAAATCGTCTCGTCAATACATATGCAATTTTGGCGATTTTAGCAGCCTATGCTGCCTATCGCAGTGTGGTCGGCAAAAAAGGTACGGTGGTTCTTTTCAGCCTGCTGTCCGGCATATTGATTTATCTCGGATTTATCGCCAAAGGACCGGTGGCTTTCTTTGCTTTTGCCGTTCCGGGCATTACTTGGCAGGCCTTAAAAGCAAAATTATCAAAAGCGATCGTCAGCACCTTGCTGGCAGTTGCCACGTTTACGGTTGTTTTATTGGCAACCTTTTATTTCTTCCCTGACAGCCAGGACTTCTGGAAAGGATTTTGGCAGGCCCAGGTCGTGTTAAGCTTAAAGAGCGCAAGAGCCGCCGGAGACACCCACTGGTACCTGGTGGAACGGTGGGCAGCCGAAATGGCCGTCCCGGTTTCACTCGCGATAGTCTTGTTGGCGCTAACCCGGATGCCGTTTCGTCAAATTCGATTTAACCGGCAGGCCCTGTTTTTTTTACTCATTGCGCTGGCAAGCAGTTTGCCGTTTCTCATCAGCACCCGTCAGCACAATCGGTACATCTTCCATTCCTATCCATTTTATGTTTTGAGCCTGGCTTTTGTGACTCATAATATCGCCGACAAGATCGAATCGATTTTAAAAGACAGACCCAAAATTCGATCCGGTGTAGCCATCGTTTCAGTCCTTTTTTTTATTGCGGCTGTTTCCAGTATGCTGTTCTTTAAAAACCACGATGCCAAACGGCGCCCGTTTTACCTTGATTTTTATTTACAGGGCATTCAGCTGCCGGCACGGATTACTGTATCGGCTTGCCCCGAAGATATGATTCTCGGTAGCTGGCTTTTTGTCGATATGCAGCGATATTACAAAGTCAGTGTGACACCCAAAATGGGAAACGAATATCTTGTAGTTGAAAAAAACAGCAATTGCAAGGTACCGGATGGCTATCAAAAGGTTCATCGGCAGCCGACAATTAAATATATTCTTTATAAAAAGAAAAAATCTAATTAACATATTCTAAAAGCCGGGAAAGCCAACCCCTTTATGGGTGCTGGTGTTTGTTCTAAATTTGAATTAAATATAAGTAGCCGATAAATCATGAAACCGAATTTAAAACTGCCAGTTGGATCGGGAGATCTTGTCGGGCCACATAAAATAGATACTGACAAAATTATTAAAGCCGAAGCAAAATGCCTTATTTGGTCTGAGCAATTAAAAGATGCCACTCCGGCCATCTTTAAAATGTATTACCGAAGGGGCATTGCTAATTTTATACGTGGGAAAATAATAACTTTTAGGGCTCAACGCGAGTTTAGGATTCTTCGACATTTGGACCGTAAGGGAATTCCCTGCAGCATACCGCTTTTTTGGACCTGTGGTTATTGCAAAGAGTATGGCTTTTACGAGATACTTTGCACCCGTCAAATTCCAAATGCAATATCACTGAAGGCTTTTCTGGCTTCAAAGTCGATATTTATTAAAGATGTCGATTTGGAATCCTTATTCCAAACGGTTTGCAATATGCATAGATGCGGAGTTTATCACGGTGCCTTTAGCACAAAAAATATCCTGATCAACGCTACGGGGAAGGCCCCAACTAAATTTTACATTATCGATTTAGCCCGTGGCTGGTTATTTCCAAGTTCTATATTAGGTAAAAAGATTGCCTGGCATGACCTCCTCAAGCTGATCAGAAACTGCGAAAGCGATTTAGGCATAGGTTACTGTCAACCATATCTTGCTCAGTACGGCCTTGGCCAAGGGGCCATTCAGCAATTTTACCAGGATGCCAGGCCTTACCAGTCATATAGTCGCAAGCATAAACGAATCAAGAATATCCTGAAGGTAAAAGTATTTTTCCATGTGATATTAACACAATTAAATCAAAGAGTGCATTGACCGGGATTTTTTTCTTGTCTTCAAATTGTCATATGTAGTAGAGCCAACTCGACTCGAAATGTCTATCGATTTAATAATAATGATCAATATGGAAATATTTTTTAAATTTCAAAGCAATCATTAATGAATAGTATACAGCCAATCAAAAATATTCTCGTATGTCCTGCCTGCCGAGGTAGGCTCCATTTTGAGCAACACGATATCACCTGTCTAAATTGTAAACAGGTATACCCTATGCATGAAAACATACCCCAGTTTGCCGTTTATGAAAGCGACGAAGCTAGTTCAAAAGATCTCACTGAGATATCAAAAAATAATTATGAACAACGATACGAAGATTTCGAGAAAGCCAGGAATTACAACCTGAAATACGATCGAAAGCCGTTGAAGCGGTTGAGCACAATGCGGGAATATCAAATTCTCAAGCGACTGTTGGGACAGCAAAAGCACTGTGCCGCAATGTTGGAAATTCCCTGCGGCGGTGGCCGTATCAGCCCACAGCTGGTAAATGCAACCGACTTGTTGATTCAAGCCGATGTCGGCCTGGGGCAAATTCTGTACGGAATGACCAAAGAAAAACTGAAAATACCTCAGATATGGATGACGGCATCCGCGTTTCGTATACCGCTGCAAGATTCCAGTGTGGATGCTGCGGTATGTATAAGATTATCTCATCATCTGCCGATTGCCAAACAAAGAGAAGATTTGCTGGCAGAGCTATTGCGGGTGGCCAGGCGTTATGTTGTTATGACCTTTTTTGATTATCATTCAATCAAAAATACCCTACGCCGGATCCGAAATTCAAAACCTAAACTAACAATGGCCGTATCCCAGGTCGCTGCAGTTGCAGCTGCGCATGGAGCAAAGCTTCTAGCCTGTCCCCGGCTGTCTATCATAGGCTCCGGCCACCGCTATGCCTTACTGGTCAAAAGCCCCTCATTTTGATAAAAAGGTCAATTTTCGATTTTTAATGATAATTATAGTTGCTAGTATGGAAGTTAAGGAGAAAACCCATGAATGTTCCCTTTGTTGATTTAAAGCGCCAGCTCGATCCGTTGATGCCTGAAATTCAGGCCGCCATCAACAGTGTCATTGATCGATGCGCTTTTATTAATGGCTCCGAAGTCAAAGACTTCGAAAAAAAAATGGCACAGTGGCAGGAAGCCCCCGAAGTCTGCTGCGTTTCCAACGGCACCCATGCGCTGTACCTCACCTTGAAAGCCCTGGGGGTGGGAAGGGGAGACGAGGTGATCACGGTTCCCAACACGGCGTTTCCAACCAGTGAAGCCATAAACATGGCGGGGGCCGAGGTGGTTTTTAGCGATATTACCCCCGGGTTTTTTGCACTGGATCCCCAAAAGGCGGAGCAGGCCATTACGGGAAAAACCAGGGCGATAATTCCGGTTCATCTCTACGGAATTCCCGCGGATATGGATGCCTTCATGAAGCTGGCGGCCAAGTATAATCTTTTTATCATCGAGGATGTCGCCCAGGCACAAGGGGCCAGATATAAAGGCCGACGGGTCGGTACCTTCGGCCATGCCGGCTGTTTCAGTTTTTTCCCCTCTAAAAACCTGGGAACCTTCGGCGACGGGGGGGCGGTCGCTTCGGCCGACGCCGAATTGATCAAAAGGGTGCGAATGCTGGCCAATCACGGCCGGGAGGAAAAATATACGCATATTTTAAAGGGAACGAACAGTCGCCTGGATACCTTTAAGGCTGCCCAACTTTCCATCTGTTTGGAGCATTTGGACCAGTGGAACCGGGAAAGACGTAACGCCGCCGAGCTTTATGATGAACTGTTAGGACCCTATGAAGAAATCACCCGACCGCAAGTTCCAGAGGAATGCGAAGCCGTCTGGCATTTATATGTGATTCGCTATACCGACCGCGAAAAACTGGCTGGTTTCCTCAGCGAAAAGGGGATTAAAACCGGCCTGCATTATCCGTTGCCGTTGCATTTGCAGCCGGTCTACAATTATTTGGGTTTGACTCAGGGAAAATTGCCCGAGGCCGAAGCCGCCAGCCGCGAAGTCCTTTCCCTGCCGATGTTTCCCAAAATTACCGCAAACGAAATTAAAGCCGTGGCAAATGCCATCGGTCAATTCCTTGCGTCCCCCCAATAGGATTGGAATAATATGGAACCATCAAATATAGCGCTATCCGTGGTTATCCCGGTGTACAACGAGCAAGACAACTTGAAACCGCTGCTGGAGGAGCTCTTTCCGATTCTAAATCGGATCGGATGGGCCTTTGAGGTCATCTGCGTCGATGACGCCAGCACGGACCACAGCTTTTCTGTTTTGCAGGAGTTAAAGAAAAAGTTTGCCGAGCTTCGAATCGTCCAGCACACCATTAACTGCGGTGAAAGTGCCGGCGAGGCGACCGGGTTTGCCAATGCCCGCGGTGATTGGATTGTTACCATGGATGCGGATCAGCAAAATGATCCGGCCGATATACCGGCCCTGTTGGAGGCATCCAAAGATGCGGATGCGGTGTGCGGGATTCGCCGGCAGCGTGAAGATGACTGGGTGAAACGAATTTCTTCCAGGATAGCCAATGGATTCCGGAACCGGGTGACCAAAGACACCATTTCCGATGCCGGGTGCACCTTTCGGGTGCTCAGAAAAGAGGCGCTTAGGGAGATTCCTGTTTTCAACGGTATGCACCGTTTCCTTCCCACCTTGATGCGGCTGCAGGGGTTTACCGTGGTTGAGATTGGCGTTAATCATCGACCCAGAACCTTGGGAGAGTCCAAATACGGTGTTGGCAACCGCATGTTCCGGGGGTTGGTGGATTGCTTCGCCATCTTGTGGTGGCGCAAACGCTGCCTGCCGACAAAGCGATATCGGCCTGAAAATGAGGCGGTATCATCTTGAGAAACCACGGCCAAAAGCTAAAAAATTCAGCAAAGGGACCTGAAACTGAAAAATCAGACCCTGATAAAGAATTCCGGAAAAATCTGATTAAAGCCGTTCTGCTGGTCATCCTGCTGATTACCGCGCTTGCCAGCGTCCATTTTTCTGCCCTGGGAGAATACCTGAAAATATCAAACCTTGAGATACTGCAGCAGAAACTGGAAGATTTTAAAGGACTGGCACCGGTCATTTTCCTGATCGGCGGTGCTGTGCTGATTACCCTGGGGACGCCGCGATCGGTGGTCAGCATTCTGGGCGGACTGGTATTCGGTTTTTTGGGGGGGATTTTGCTGGCGTTGCTGTCGTCATTGCTGGGGTCAACGATGATTTTTGGGCTGACAAAATGGCTGGGCAGACCCCTGTTTAAGCAAAAGGTCGGTGAATACCTGAAGGTTATTGAAAATCACACCAAAACCGAGGGATTGCTGCTGGTAATTATCATGCGCCAGTTGCCATTGACCAGCCTGTTAATTAATGTGCTCATCGGGTTGACTTCCATCTCATGGGCCATCTTCATGCTGGGCTCCATCATCGGACTGTTACCCGAAACGATCATCTTTGCCCTTTTCGGCAGCAGCCTGCAAGAGAGCTTTGTCCTGCGCGTATCGGTGGCGTCATCTTTGTGGATTATTCTGATTCTCTCTATCAGATTATTTTTCCGGCATTCACCTCTGGCTCAGGCCCTGGTCCGGAAACTGAAAGCAATAAAAAGCAGCAATGGATAATTAAGAAAGGATCTTCCTATGAAAATAATGCAAATCGGAACGGGACGCTGGGGCAGCAACCACCTCAGGGTTTGGTCGAATCTTCCGGTCGATCTTTATGTCGCTGAAATTTCAAAGGCAGGCAGGCAAAAATGTATTGAACAGGGCCTGCCGGAAGATCACATCACCGCTGATTTCAACCAATTTCTGGATCTGGTTTCCGCTGTGGATGTGGTCACTCCGGCGCCGACTCATTTTTCCCTGTGCAAACAGTTTTTGGAAAGCGACAAAGATGTTTTTATCGAAAAACCTGTTTGCGAAACATCCGCCCAGGCCGCCGAACTGGTTGCCCTGGCGGCCAAAAAAAATGTGGTTTTTCAGGTCGGACACATTTTCCGCTACGATCCGGCGACCGATTTCATCAAGGAATACTTGCAAGCGGGTGAACTTGGAAAAATCCAAACCCTGTCGGGAATCTTTTCAGGATTCAAACGACCGCGGGCGGACGGCGGGGTTACGATTTCCGACGGCATTCATTTCATTGATTTATTTAACCATATCATGGAAGCTGTTCCGGGAAAGGTTTTGGCCCGTTGTGAAGATCTCTTAGGCCGGGGCATGGATGACATGGCCTGGGTCTGGATGGATTATGACGGTATCCCGGCTGTGGTGGAAGCCAATTACTTTTCACCGGGCAAAAAGCGGCTGATAACAATAACAGGCGAAAAAGCCACGTTAGCATGCGATTTTGCGTCCTCACAGGATAAAATAAAAATTTATCGCAATCAGCATGTCCTGGATGAGGACACCTGGAAGACGGTCGGTGGTGAAATAATGCACAAAGAAATCCTGCCGGCTGAACCCCTTTTTCTCGAGCTTAAAGATTTTATGGATTGCGTTCAAAACCGAACCTCCCCCCGGGCCTGTGCTGCAGACGGGCTGAATTCAATGCGAGTGGTCGAAGCGGCCATGCGCTCGCATGCCGAAGGACGGGCGGTTGTCCTTTAATCCCCCGGAGGCGGACGAGGGGTGAATTCCCCGCCCCTTGGGGCGATAAAAATATTCCGGTTGATACCCCGCGGCTTGCGGCGGGGTAGTTCATTGGGATTCTTGCTTTTTTTTGCATATCCTCAAAAAAGCCGGGAAAAAGTAATTCAATGTATTAATAAAGCGCTGCCCCGCTTTTTACAGGTTATGACAGGATTGATTATGACACAGAAGTCGGAGCAACGGCTTCACATACGCTTTATTATCTATCTGCTGATCCTCGGTGCGTTCGTCCTTTTTTTCCGTCTGGGCGATAGAGACATGTGGACCGGTAATGAGTCGGAGGCAGCCATTGCTGGTTGGGACATGGTGGAAACCGGTCGCATCCTGGTTCCGCACTTTTTAGACCAGCCATTCGTCGACAACCGTCCGCCGGGAGCCTGGTGGCTGATAGCGGCCACTTACAAACTGACGGGCCTGAGCAATACCTGGACCGCCCGCCTGCCCTCGGCGCTGGCTGCACTGGGATGCATCCTCCTGGTATACACCATGGGAAAGAGGGCCGCGAACGCGAACGCCGGCTTTCTGTCCGCTCTGATGCTCATGGGGATGTTGTTCTTCGTATTTACAGGCCGAATGTCGCAGCAGGATATGCCGCTGACATTGGC
>JBATKU010000140.1:0-2145 GCA_049669725.1 Desulfobacterales bacterium | reverse complement strand
GTGATGGAAGAATTTATTGACGCCAAGATTATAACGTATGACGGCCTGGTCGATGGCAACGGGCGCATCCTCTTTGAAAACTCGCTCATTTATGGAGAGGGCGTTCTGGAATACGTCCTGGGTAAAGACACCTTTTTCTATGTCAGCCGCAACATCCCCGACCAACTGTCGCAGATCGGCAGCCGGCTCACGAAGCTGTTTGACATTCGCCGAAAGTTCTTTCATTTTGAGTTTTTTAGGGTTGGTGACGATTATATGCCCATCGAAATCAACTGCCGGCCACCGGGCGGTGCGATTCTGGATATGATGAACTACAGCGTAGATGATGATTTATACGCCGCTTATGCCCGTATGATTGCCCGAGGCGATGCGGCCGTTGCTACTGAAAAAAAATATTACTGCTGCTACCTGGGTCGGCGGGATAGGGAGTATGTGCATCGCCATTCTGACATTCTGGCTGCATTCGGCGATTGCCTGGTCGAATATGCCGAAAACCCCCCCATCTTTCAAAACGCCATGGGGAAATACCGGTACATCTTAAGATCGACATCCGAATCGGAAATACTCCGAATGGCGGATTTTGTTCTGCAAAAACCCTAAGGAGAAAATGAATTTAAAGGAAAAACCATGAATATTGTATATCTCTCACCTCACTTTCCGCCCCAGTACCACCGTTTTTGCTGGCATCTGAAACAGGCCGGGGCCAACGTCCTGGGAATCGGAGATGCCCAGAACGATCACCTGGACCTCGAGGTGCGTGATTCTCTGACAGAGTACTTTCGAATCGATGATATGCACGACTACGATGCGATGCTGCGGGCCTGCGGATTTTTCACCCACAAGTACGGCAAGATCGATCGGTTTGAATCGCTGAACGAGTACTGGTTGAGCACCGAGGCCCGGATACGGGACGATTTCAATATCGTTGGTATTCGCGGCCGGGACATTGACGGCATCCGCCGCAAATCCCGGATGAAGGACAAATTTCGGGAGGCCGGGGTGCCGGTGCCCCGGGGACGGGTGGTGCACACCCTGGAAGACGCCCGGGGGTTGATCCGCGAGACGGGCTATCCGGTTGTGGCCAAACCCGATGCAGGGGTGGGTGCTCTGGATACCTATCGCCTGGAAAGTGATGAAGATCTGGTAACGTTTTTTGCCGACAAGCCGGAAGTGGAATACATGATGGAAGAATTCATTTCCGGCACCATTTATTCTTTTGACGGACTGGCCGACCGCAAGGGCAACCTGGTGTTCTACACCGCGCATACGTTCAGTCAGGGAATCATGGAAACGGTCAACGAGGGGCGCCACATCTATTACTACTCTTTGCGGGAGATTCCCCCGACTTTGGAAGCGCTGGGGCGTCGGTGCATACAGGCGTTCGAAGTGAGTGAACGTTTTTTTCATATCGAATTTTTTCAAACCGCCCCAGACACCTATACAGGGCTGGAAGTGAACATGCGCCCGCCGGGCGGCTTTACCACCGACATGTTCAATTATGCCTGTGACATCGATATTTATCGGGTATGGGCCGAACTGCTGGTGCACCGGCGCACGGAACTTCCCTATACCCGCAAGCATCACTGCTGCTACGCGAGCCGCAAAAACAACCAGCAATATCGTCACGGACATACGGACATCATGACCCGTTATGGTGACTTCATGGTCCAGGTGGCCAGCGTTCCCGGCGTGTTCAGCAGTGCCCTGGGCGATATCGGCTATATTTTCAGATCCGCAAAATCAGACGATATCTTTGAGATCATTAATTACATCCACGCAACTGAAATTTAAAATATGCACATTGAAGAGCACCACTGGTTCAGCCCGAACCTGAATCGGGATATGGCCCTGAAAATTTACGGACACTGGGGAAAACCGTTTATCGTTTTTCCCTGCTCCTGCGGCCGTTATTTTGATTATGAAGGCATGGGAATGATCAACGCCATTGCCGGGTTCATCGATGGTGGCAAGATCAAGATGTTTTGCATAGACAGCATCGACGCAGAGTCCTGGTACAATTTCGCTGCTTTACCGGCGGATCGAAATGCGCGGCACGAAGCCTTTGACCGGTATGTGGTCGAAGAGGTGATCCCGTTTATCCGCGACCACTGCAGCTCACCGAATGAACGGGCGATGACCAACGGC
>JBATKU010000139.1:0-2054 GCA_049669725.1 Desulfobacterales bacterium | reverse complement strand
ACAACCTTCATGCGATTCGGGCGAATGCCCTGCTCTATTAAGGCATTCAGAAAAAAGGGCACGCCCGTATCAGCAAACATTAATGGGACCTTTTCAGGATTGACGCCATTGGCCTTGGTGGAATCGGGCAGCATAAAATTTAACATGCCGCCAACCCTGCTGAGAGGATCGAATGTGGTCATCCCAATGCCCGCTCCGATGGAAAAGGCCACCAATGTTTCGGCTGGATTGGAGCTAATTTTCATTTCAGAAAAATTGACCGCGGTCATCTTCGACACCGCGCTGGAATTGTTTTGCCGAGGTATCATATTACAAGTTTCCCTATTTATCGATGGTTGTATGGCAAAGAAGATTTATCAGCTGGCATATCAGAGTAGCATATCGGCAGAATCGGCGCTGGACTTAAGTCGGGAAATGCTTCGACCATACACAGTATTTGTCAGGCGAGAGCTTGCCATCCGGCTTGCAGGGTATTATTTATCAGAAAAACATGCGGTTATCTTTAAAACCCTTACAGATTGAGACCTAAATTTAAGTCTTGCAATTGCTCTGTGAAGGTCTTATGGTTTGAAAAATCCACTTGATAGCAGTGCTTTCAGAACTGCAATCAGAGAAATTGGTTCTCAATTCGAACTCCACTTTCAACATTAATTCGAATCCAGAAACCTGTTTTGGAGGGTTGGCCTTATGATCAAAAGAGTCCTTCTCGGTTTAGGCGGCACCCCATTCACGGATGTTGCAATTCAGCGCGCCGTCGAACTGGCGACAATACACGGCGCCCTGATCACAGGCGTTACCGTTGTTGATACCAAAAGGCTTAAACAAATTGGACCGGTTCCACCGGGTGGCGGTGTGTATGCCGCCAAATTGCGCGAAAAGCGTGCCGATATCACAGAAGAGCGTGTCGATAACGCAATTGAGCAGTTTAAAGCCCAATGCGAAGAAGCGGATATCCCTTTTAAGATCGAACGTGAAACCGGCGATCTTTTTGAGACGATGATTGCACATGCCAGGTACAATGATGTAACCATATTTGGGTTGAAAAGCCTTTTTGATTATGGCTTTACGGCGGAACCCCGGGATGCCCTCATCCGGCTTGTTTCTCAGGGTGTTCGACCCCTTATTGCCGTTTCTCCCCAATTTCGGCCCATTCGCAACGTCCTTATGGCTTATAGCGGCTCCATGGAGTCCGCTAAAGCTATGCGGCGATTCGTTCAATTAAATCTGTGGCGCAACATCAGTTTGCGGATCGTTCATTTTGGCAGGCGCGACGACAACACCGAAAAACTGTTAAAAGATGCCGGTGACTATTGCCGCGACTACGGTCATTCCTGTGAAACCGAATTGGTTGATCAACATGCCAGAGATCATTTGATTGGATATGCACAAAAATATGACATGGACCTAATCGCGATGGGTAACAGTATCCGCAACCTGCTCTTCAGGCATCTTCTCGGCGATACTGTGCTCAATGCTATCCAGCAGTCCGATCGACCGCTCTTCCTGGCGCAATAGAAACTCGATCGCCCCTTATTTCTGAGTAATCTATGTTTTACAAATGCTGGTTCGAAAAAAATGGCTATGGTTGCTGAAAACGGTAACCCGTCTATATTTGGACGGATATCCAGTGTCATTCCCCTTGGGTTGTTCCTAACGCTGGTATATCTTCTGCCGTTGGTTACCGCCGGAACGGTGTTTCGGGTTCAGTTGGATTGGATTCCGAGCTTGGGGATCACCCTGTCATGGGTGATTGACGGATTAAGTCTCCTGTTTGGACTGATCATATGTTGCGTCGGTTTTTTCGTAACTGTTTATGCCGCAGATTATCTGCCGGGCTCGGCTGACAGAAAGAAGTTTTTCATCTATTTGCACGGATTTCTGCTGGCCATGCTGGGGTTGGTGCTGTCGGATAACCTATTGTCCCTCTTCGTTTTTTGGGAACTGACCACCATCATCTCCTATTTACTGATTGGATTTGAATGTGAATCCGAAGCAGCGCGCCTCAGCGCCCGCCAGGCCTTGCTGGTTACCGGCACCGGCGGACTGGCGCTTCT
>JBATKU010000138.1:0-3366 GCA_049669725.1 Desulfobacterales bacterium | reverse complement strand
GGATCATACCGGTAGGGCAATCGCGGCTGGAAAGCCGCTCCCACAAGTTGATATCTCTTATGTGAAAATAAATGAGTACTTAAGGTGAGGGCCTTATCGCTTACATCAAAATATGCCGCTCAAGATTTAGTTATGATGAAAATAGCAGGAAAAGGACCAAGGGTAAAGATCTAAAACCCAATGCGTCATCAAGTGCTAACTTGACGCCTAACACATTTGCATCCTATTATAGGGAGATTATTAATGGGTGCAGCATGGTCGCTGAGTATGAAATCCAAGGAGAAAGAACCCCATGAAAGATGAATGGATTCAGGCTTTGGGAACAATGACTTACGGAATATACGTTCTAACCTCATTTTACAAAAATGAAATCAACGGAATGATTGCCTCCTGGGTGACCCAGGTCTCATATGATCCGTTGTTGATCATGGCAGCGGTGCACACCGATCGCTATTCCCATCATCTCATTGAAAAAAGCGGATGCCTGGCCCTGCATGTCCTGGCCCGTGAACAGGCGGACCTGTTAAAACGCTTTAAGGGATCCGATCCCGAAGCAAAATTTTCTTCTCTAAAATGGAACCGGGGAAAAACAGGGACTCCGGTCTTAGAAGATTGCATCGCTTATTTTGAAGGAAAGATCGTTGATAGATTCAGTCCCGGCAATCACACGCTCTTTTTCGCCGAGGTTGTGGAAGCAAAGGTCGTCGCCGGCGGTCAACCATTGGGCAGTATGGATTATGATGGCGTGTATCTGGGCAGGACATAGGGCTAAATATAGTTACTTGAGGTAACAATTAAGATGAAATCTATCCCCAAAAATCAAAAAAACGACCGGCAAAAACCTTCCAGGACATGCGCCAGACTTCGAAACGCAGGCTTACATATCAGGTCAACCAGCGTTTCCTGCGCTTATAGTGCTTTACATCGCGGTAGCTCTTTTTTTTCCCCACTTCGGTCAGCCCCAGGTAAAATTCCTTGACGTCGGCATTTTCCTTAATCTTTTCCACCGAATCATCCAACACAATCCGTCCGTTTTCCATGACATATCCATGATCGGCAATACTGAGTGCCAGTCTGGCGTTTTGTTCAACCAGTAGGATACTGACCCCCTCTTCCTTATTGATGCGTCGGATAATATCAAATATTTCGCCGACCAGCATCGGTGACAGGCCCATGGACGGTTCATCCATCAGCATGAGCTTCGGAGATGCCATCAATCCGCGACCGATGACAAGCATCTGCTGCTCGCCGCCGCTGATATAACCGGCAAGGATTTTGCGGCGCTGGTGCAATCGCGGGAAATACTCATATACTGCCTGCAGGTCCTTTTTCAGGCGGGCCTTATTTTTTACGGTATGGCCGCCGGCAATCAGATTTTCTTCAACTGTCAGGTCCTCAAAGACCCGCCGGCCCTCCATAACCTGAAAAATGCCCATCCGGACAAGCTCTTCAGGATAAAGTCGATCAATCCGTTGGCCCATAAAGCGAATCTGACCATCGGTGACTTCCCCGTTTTCTGTTTTTAAAAGCCCGGAGATGGCCTTCAGGGTGGTGGTTTTGCCGGCCCCGTTGTTCCCCAGAATGGTAACAATCCGGCCTTCCTCGACCTTGAGTGACATCCCCTTTAATACCAGGATGACATTGTGATAGATCACTTCGATGTTGTTGACTTCGAGTAAGGGTTCCATCCGCACCACTTATGCATATTCCGAATTAACGTTGCACAAAATATTATTTAACTTTCTTTAGGGAGCTATAGCGTTTCAAGGTTTCGGGTTTCAGGTGTCAGGTTTCAGCAACAGCATTTCCCATGCCTCATAGGAGACTGCGATAGGATGCAGCCTCCTTATCGATCTAACCGCCACTCCGGCGGTCTGCGGTGCCCTGACACCTGAAACCTGACACCTGAAACCAATGGTACGGCCTATCGAGTATCACTTGTTTATACAGGCAGCAATTCCTCTAATTTTAATTAACAGAATAATCAGGCATCCAGTCTAGAATATGTCTTGTCCTCCTCGCCCAGGTAGGCCTTGATGACATGTTCATTGTGCCTGATTTTTGTGGGATCGCCTTCGGCGATTTTAATGCCGAAGTCAAGGACGCACACCCGGTCCGAGATATCCATGACCACACCCATGTCGTGTTCGATTAAAATAATGGTCACATCCCACTCATCGTTGATATCCAGCACAAACCGGGCAATGTCCTCGGTTTCCTCCAGATTCATGCCGGCGCAAGGTTCATCCAGCAGAAGCAGCCTGGGACGCATGGCCAGGGCCCGGGCGAGCTCCACCCGTTTTTGGAGACCATAGGGCAGGGTGTGAACCGGCTGTTTGCGAATATGCTCGATTTCGAGAAGATCAATGATCTTCTCTTCGATGTGCTTTCGAAAGGCCATTTCTTCCCGGCGGGTCTTGCCGAAATAAATCCCTCCTGCAAAGACACCGGATTTCAAATGGACATGGCCGCCGAGCTTGATATTATCCAAAACCGTCATGTGGGCGAACAGCTCAACATTTTGAAACGTCCGTGCAATGCCCAGGGTCGCTATCCGGTGGGCCTTGAGATCGGTAATGTCGCGGCCTTCAAAGATGACCTTGCCCCTGTCGGGTTGATAAAACCTGTTAATGCAATTCAGCAGGCAGGTCTTGCCGGCGCCGTTGGGTCCGATAATTGAAAAGATCTCTCCTCTTTTCACTCCGGTGGTAACCCCTGAGAGCGCATTTAACCCTCCGAAGCTCAGATGGATGTCTTCAATTTTTAACTGATATTCTTCTGCTTCAGCCATGTTTCAAATTCAATGAACTCCATCAACTCAGTCGACACCAATCTCTTTAATCATCACGCGGGTTTCCATGCGATAGCCGGTTCCATCCTGGTAGCGTATATCCGCTTTTATATCCAGCGCCGCTTGGTCGCCGTAAAGACCATCGACCAGTTCCTGGTAGCGCTGCAGGACGAAGTTGCGCCGTACTTTGCGGGTGCGGGTTAATTCCTCATCGTCGGCATCGAGTTCTTTGTACAAAAGAACAATTTTCTTTACTTTGGCAACTTTGGGCAGCGTTTTATTGGCTTTAGCCACCTCTTCGGCGATTAAATTGTAGACTTCCTTTTTCTGCGACAAATCGGCAAAGGTGGTATAAGCAATCTGATTGTTTTCCGCCCATTTGCCGACATTGCCGGAATCCACTGAGATCATAGCGGCAATGTATGGCTTTTCCTGGCCAATGACCACGGCGTCCATGATAAACGGTGAAAATTTTAATTTATTTTCGATCAATTGAGGTGAAAATCGACTGCCATCTGAAAGTTTCATGACATCTGCCAGGCGATCGATGATGACCACATGTCCATCCTCATCGA
>JBATKU010000137.1:0-20019 GCA_049669725.1 Desulfobacterales bacterium | reverse complement strand
CAGCTGCACCGTATAGGTACCGGCGACATCAACCTCAAAGCCTGGGTTCACGATGCCGGTGTTTGACAGCGTTGCGTCGCTGCCATTCGGTTTGGAGACTAAAGACCAGTTAAAGATCACGCTGTCTCCATCCACGTCGCTGGAGCCGCTGCCGTCAAGCTGCACGGTGTCATCGACCAGGACCGCCTGATCCGCTCCGGCATTGGCCACCGGCGCTGAGTTCTCGGTGGATATCGTCACCGTATCCGGTGCGCTGTTCACCGTGCCATCATTTACGATCAGCTGCACCGTGTAAGTACCGGCGACATCAACCTCAAAGCTCGGGTTCACGATGCCGGTGTTGGACAGCGTTGCGCTGCTGCCGCCCGGTTTGGAGACTAATGACCAGTTAAAGATCACGCTGTCTCCATCCGCGTCGCTGGAGCCGCTGCCGTCAAGCTGCACGGTGTCATTGACCAAAACAGACTGATCAGCGCCCGCGTTGCTGACCGGAGGCTGATTATCCACCACAAAGCTTGCCACAATCGTATGGTCACGAATTACATTGTCGAATGTATAAGTGGTTACACTACCTACCGAGGATCCGTCCACCACAACATCGGCAACACGATAGTATTGATCTGGGTTAATGGAAAAGAATTGATCGGCACCGTTACTAACCGTCACCAAACCCGAAGGGGAGATTCTACCGTGAGTGCCGGCTGATGCTGCAATGGTATGGGTGTTTAGACTTATATTAATTGAACCGCAGTTTGACCAACCTGAGGTCGCACCGTGAGTATCGCTGGCCCGGGCTCTAACACAGTAATCACCAGTGTTTAACCACGTGTGGCTTTGGGTGGAATTCCCCCAGCCGGATATCCCGCCGTCTCCCCAGTCAAATTCGTATTCCAATTGATCATCATCAGGATCAGACGCGTTTGCGCTGAAGCTGTATGTCGTCTGTATAAATCCGCTGGCAGGACCGCTGGGCACCGACGGAGTGGTCGGGTTACTATTTATGGGAGCGATGGTGTGAGATAATTCCTCCGAAAAAGCGCTTTCATTACGGACACCATTATCATCCTCATAAGCAGTGGCCGCAAAATAATAAGTGACACCCTCCGTTAGGTCGGGAATGGTATACTGAGTAGCGTCGCCGGCGTCATGGCTGTTTGTCAAATTGCCGCTGGAGGTGCCCCAGTAAATCATGTACCCGTCAGGAGCCGGGTTGTTTGCATCCCAGGCCACGGTGACGGGCGTTAATGCATGTGCCATTACCGGAAACAGAATCACGAATGAGGTAAGAGCGGCAAATGAAAAAAATCCCCTGAATAATAGATTGATTATTCGGGACAGGTCAAATTTTTTGGATTTCATCTGTGCACCTTTGAAATTGTCTAATTAGCCGCACAAAACGCAAACATATACATATAAAAGTGTCATGTTTGCCCGGCGCTCAGCCATCTACCAGAGGACATACCGCTGGCTTTGCATCCTACCCATTCTAGTAGAATGCCTTGATAGACAGAAATTTATATTGACTAAGTTCGAGTGAGTATGACTTGACAAGAAGGACTTACCAGGCTCGAGCAGGGCCGATTTGCTGGAGCAAATTTTTTATCTTGTCGATTTTGGTGGGTATATGAGCAAAACTGGTGCCAGGGATGTGATTTTATAAATATTAATTATGCTATATGAACATAAGTATCTATAATTTAAAGCATAAATAATATATTAAACTTTAGTGCGCCTTTAATTTTTTTTCAGCAAATAGATTTCTAATATAAAAAGCAGAAAGCATTTTATGCTTTAAGTATTATTTTGTTTACACGGAAATATAGGAAAAGATACCTCACCTTATCGTATGTCAAAACAAAATCTTGACAATGACCAACCCCGCCGCAAGCTACTTATGCCGGTGACGCCATAGGCGGATGTCTGCGGTCCGGGGAATGCTTGGGCGTTTTTGTTTTAAGGAATTAAGATAGCAAGTCAGACTTCAATTTATTTAAAACAGCGAAGAATTGGGAATCAAAACCAACTGGTAATATAAAAAAGCTGAATATCCGAAAAAACAACCGCCAAGAAAAATTATCAGAAGCCAAGATAACAGCTTGGAGGTATAAAAATCCTGAGCAGTTCGAAGCTCATCATCACATTGGACGACATCCCTTTTATATTTTTGTAGCAAAATAAATAAATTATACGCATATGTTGTTTTAATCATTTTTCTGAAACCCGTTAACTCAAAAGATTTTGCGCCCATCACTTGTATCGGCATTTACAATTTTTACTCGAGAAATAAATAATAACTGAGGAGGCAAATAAGAGTCTATTCAAATTGCTTGAATCTCAGGTTTCATTTAAGGTCTGTACTAAGGACTTCTCGGGAAAGATTAAGAACGCTATCAAACGGATACCTTAGGTGCTTAAAACAGCGTTAAGCAAACGACTACAGGTCTGAACTGATGTTCTAAATGACAATTAAAATCGGGGGAAGACAGACCATCAATCAAAAAGAAAGGGTGCTTCCCCTCCTTTCTTGGGAAACACCCTAGCAGCCAAGAGCTATATTTGTCTTGGCCGTAACCATATTATCGGCATGTTCAAAAAATAGCTTAATAAAATGTTGCTATTTATGCGGCTATGGGAAAATCGAAAAGCTAATCAAAAATTATTGCCGTGGGTCTTTCTGAATCAGAACGGCACCGACCGTATAAAACGGTTTGATAAAGCCTGGAAGAAGGCTTGCAAAGATGCAGGAATTGGTATAAGGCTTTTTCACGATTTCAGGCACAATCGTTGATTTTAGTGAGAAATTGAAGGTGCAAAATGAAACCTAACTGCCCGAAGTCAAATCAAAACGCCCCCGTAGCTCAGTGGATAGAGCAATGGATTCCTAATCCATGTGCCGCAAGTTCGATTCTTGCCGGGGGCACCACAGATTTCAAATACTTATGAAATATATGCGTCCCGCCCTGTTACCAGCTTGCTTGCATTTTAAAAGCTAACTAATTTCTCCAACAAATCCAAAATCCCAAGAGTATATGCGTTTAACAGTGGAGGTAACTTGGTGGTTTCAACAAAAACCACCAAATAAAACAATAGTAGATGGCTACATAGAAAAATCAACAACCCCCAAAAAATGATGTATATTTTTCCCCACTTGCGAATAATCGAAAATATAAATACCCCTATTGAGAATAAAAGCAATAATCCGATAACGGCTATAATGATTTCTGAGATCTCCATTACGCTGCCCCCCTCTGCATTTTTTAAAACCATCAGACATAAAATAAATTCAGCTAATTTACCGTCCTCAATCTGTTCAAGATAATCTTAATACGCCTCAACCTTATCTCGCAACACAGAACAAGACGTCCCAAGCATCCCCCGGACCACAGATCCGGCTATGATGCGACCGTCATAGCAAACTTAAACCGTTTTGTTTGAAAATATATCTATAAAAATATTGACCTCAACATTGCTATATGTCATCAAACGGTGATGAATAAGAAGATCGAAAATATTAGGCCTGTGCTCATTAATCTTGAACCGCCTCATGAAGAATTGGCTAAATTGCTTCTACGGGAACGCCGAGCAGGATTAAAAGAAAGGCGCAAGTTGCACACATATATTGCTGATGACAGGCGGAGTGGATTAACCGACAGGCGAATATACAAAAAATAACCCTCTTGTTGGCGGGGGAACCTCTCCTCCCGTTGATGACAGGGCCATGGCACACCCTCTGGAAGTTTCCCCGCCGACATCAAAGGCTTCGCTCCAGGTTAATGGTTTTGGAGGGGCTAAATTGATTCGCGCTAAAGAATTGTATCAATTTCGAATCATTCCAGCCGACTAAGGTGTTTATTTTCTGAACCCCGACTTTTTTCAAATGATCCATAAATTCATTAATTAACTGCTCCCCGATACCCTTATGCTGGAAATAGGGATCAACGCCGATGGTATCCAGGGTAGCTTCTTGCTGGAAAATACCATATTCTCCCATGTAGAGTTCCCCCATTACAAACCCCACCACCGTTCCATCTTCTTCCTCTGCCACAAGCGAGGCGGGCAAATAATCTTTGGATTGAAAAAGCTTTTCGAACTTCATTTCATAGTACTCCGGCCGAGGTGCATTGAGGACTTTCTCGTCAATCCCAACCACAGCGTCAAAGTCCTCAGCCTTCATTAGTCTAATTTTAATGGTACTCTCGTCCATAGGGCCTCCTTTCTCTTTAGGGTCGTTTTTAAGCATATCTGAGGCGTGCCAAATTTTGCAACCACTTAATCATATTGACGGATTAATTCACCTTCACATAAGGACTCCAAGCAACCAGTCGTTGAAAAAAATACTTAACTTAAAACCAACAATCTGATAAGAATAGAAGTGAAAAACTCCTAAAGGAGACAGAGCGATGAAAGATCTGATCAGTTACATTGCACGGGCGCTTGTTGATTTGCCGGAAGAGGTGGACGTTAGTGAAGTTGAGGGCAGACACACCACAGTATTAGAACTTAGGGTGGCTAAAAAAGATATGGGCAAAATTATCGGCAGACAGGGCAGAACGGCCCAGGCCATCCGAACTATTTTAAGTGCCGCGTCGGGGAAATCAGGGAAACGCCACGTCCTTGAAATTATTGAATAAAATAATTGAAAGCACATAGTTTACCTGATTAAGGTTTGACATTCGGCTCTAATTCAAGATATATAAGCTAAGCTCATATATTCCGGCAATCATTTAATCCGAATTAAAAGGAACTCAATGAAGCAAAAATACCACATTATGAAAGATGTTAAGGAAAAAACACTGCTCATCCAGGAATTTGCCATTTTAACCGCCAATACCGGTAAACAAAAGTATCCTAAAATACAGGATGATGATTATTCGCTGTTGTGCGAACAAACCTATGGTGCCGGGGATGTTAAAAATGCAAGCTCAACGGGAAAGGATGATTTGATTCTGCTGCTGCGCAACCAGCATTTCTTTCCCATCGGCACCTATATGGATAAGATCGCGGATGTTGTCATAGGGATGTATGCCTCGAAAGGCGAACAGCACGAGGATCTTGTTTTCGACGACAAAACGGTTCTGATGGGCAACCTTGATGAGCAGGTAACTTTGGCCGAAATCACAGATGATACAAAGCAAAATCCTGCTAAAAACGTAGACACCCTCATTGAAGACGACTCCGATAAAAAGGGAACCGATAAAAGCGAAAACTAGCGGCCATAGGAAGTCTGAAAAGCCTGGCCATCTATGGTATTCTCTTTAGAGGTGGTTTCCTGTCCATCTGCGAATGAATTTAGCTGAGCAGACTCGCCGCTGGCGGATCGTCGAGTCATGATAAGCATTTCATGTTTTGATCCGGTCTATATTCTAATTTCTTGACTAACAGGAAAAAGGGCACTGCCGACAAGTTTCGGCAATGCCCTTTTCAAATTTCGGCCATGCAACTAAGCCACCGTGACATTGACGGCCCGAGGACCTTTCTGCCCCTCTTCTATCTCAAAGGTAACCCGGTCACCTTCGTTCAGGGATTTAAATCCAGGCGCGTTGATTCCTGAATGGTGAACAAATACGTCGGGACCCTCATCCTGTTCGATAAATCCGTAACCTTTGCGTTCATTAAACCATTTGACAATACCATTGGCCATAGGGGACCTCCTTGGTTTGAGATTTTCACGGTTCCAAACTTCAATATAGTCGGCAAGGGGATTTACATTCAGGTAAGCTGAAGAAGAATCGGTTGCGATACGGCTTTTTCTCATCCTAACAAAACACACCGATGGTTTTTCGATTTAAAAAAACAATGAGTTATATTCGGTTCTAAATCTGAGGCCCTGCAGAGAGAAAGATCGGCACCGCACTGTGGAATGGTCATCTGAAGCATGAATGCTTTTGCAAGGTACCCAGTAAAAAATTTTAGCGGTACCATCATTATATTCTTTATCTTGAACCGATGCAAGGAAAAATTCAGGATGAAAGTGATGTTGACTGTTGCAAAATATATCTCGACTGATATATTTGGCGAAGGATTTAGCAATATCAACTTCGGGTTTATCTAAAAATGAAAGGGGGGGGACGGTGCCAAACTTCCAACACTTCATCTTAACGCCTAAAAGATTACGATGGCTTTGGATGGCTGCACTGGTTGCAGCGGCGACCTTGTTTGCGAATGCTGCCTGGGCCGCCGATGAGCCCAAAACCGGACAGGCCGGAAACGAACCCATTCAAATTGTCGCTGACGAGCTGATTTCATACAACGAGGACAAGTATGCTGAATTTATCGGAAACGTAAAGGTGACCCAGGGAAATTTTACGATCACTTCAGATAAATTAAAAATTTATTACCAGGGCGAATTACTGGATAACGAAAAGCAAGGCGGTGATGAAGAGTTATTGAAAAAGATCATTGCCACGGGAAACGTAAAAATTTCCACTGAACAGTATAATGCGGAAGCTGAAAAAGCGGAATATGATACGGCGGCAATGACGGTAATTTTAAGCGGTGAAAACACCCAGGTAATCAGCGGCAAGAACTCAATCACCGGATCTAAAATCACGTTGAATCGGAAAAGCAGCCAGGTTAAGGTCGAAGGCAGCGGAACCAAGCGCATCAAGGCCGAGTTCTATACCAAAGATAATGCAACAGATGCCTTTAAGATTGAAAAATCGGAGGAATAAGGATCACCTTACGGGGTGTTTGGTATTTGGTGTGTGGTGTCTGATGTGTGGCATTGTTAAATTTTAATCAATGGGACCGTTCCTAAATCATACAAAACACTAAATTTGAAAAACCAAACAACTAATTACAGTTTATTGCGCAGCCTCTTCAACTTCGCTAGTTTTTCTTGCTGAAGCAAGAGTTCGATCCATTCGCGAAATAATGGCACAAGTTTCTCCGGCCTGGTGCCAGGTTGTGCTTCCATTTTTTGCCGGGCGTGCTCCAGGGCATCAATCAGATCCTGGCGCTGCGGCCCTGTTTGCACAAGATGCCGGTAAATATCAACAGCCTTGGCCCAATGCCCCTGATCCGCATAAACTTTGGCCATTGTCTCGGTATAAATATCGACTTCCTGGTTCATTTTTTTTGTTCCGATGAACTTTGGGATTTCAGAATAATTTCATCCTCACCGATCATTCCGAGCTCTTGCCTGGCAATACTTTCTATGTATGCAGGATCATGCTTCAAGCGGTCGATTTCAACGCTGATCGCCTGATTCTCCCGGGTAAGTTTTTTGTTTTCTTCAACAAGATTGTTGCGTTCTTTTTTTAGAGATCTCAAGTCTGCAAGTCCGTGCTCGCTGACAATGATAAAAAAAAACAGGGCCAAAAGCAACAGAATCGAAATTGATAACAGAATATTTTGTTTTTTGGTCATTTCCTACCAATACCTTTGCGGGCTTCAGCCAGAACAACATGCAACTCCGGACTTTTTAAGACATAAGCAACACCTCCGTAAGCGCAAATGCCGATGGCAATACAACCGGCAACTCCTCCCAAAAGCTCTGCCAGGGTTGGGTTCTTTCCAGATAGAAATACCAGCCCGGCGGCCCAGACAGCAACACCCATGGCAATAGAGCCTACCAGTGTTTTACAAAAAGATCGGGCTATACTTTTCCATCCCAATACGCCCAGTTTGTTTTTCAAGGCTCGAACTAGAAGTCCCAGATTTAGAATAGAGGCAAGCGATGTTGCCAGAGCAAGTCCGCCGTGCCCAAGCGGCTTCATCAGAAACATTCCCAGGATAATGTTGACGAGTATGGATAGGCCGGCCATTTTTACCGGAGTCCGGGTATCCTGCATCGCAAAAAATGTTGCCGCAACAATTCGCACGGCTGAAAATGCCCACAGACCTAAAGAATAGTACAAAAGTGCCTGGGCAGTCAACCGTGTTGCCAAGGCATCAAATTCCCCTCGCTGAAACAACAAAGCGACGATGGGCTCTCTCAATAGAATAAGGCCCATCATTGCCGGTATTGAAATGAAAAATACCAGTTTCAAAGCATGATCAAACGTATCCTTGAGGGCCTCAAAATCCTCCGATGCCGCTTGCCGGGAGAGGCTGGGCAAAACCGCCGTTGCCGCGGCAATCGCAAACACCCCCAATGGAAATTGCACCAGACGATCGGCAAAGTACAGGTAGGTAACGCTTCCTTCCGCCAACAGCGATCCCAAAATAGTGCCGATAACAATATTGATCTGGTAAACGGCGCCGCCTAATATTACAGGGGGAATCAGGGTCGCTATCTGTCTTAATCCGGGGTGGAGCAATTTCGCCTTTTCCCAGAATCGAAAACCGATACGCAAAAGCACCGGTAACTGAATGGCCAGTTGCAGAACACCGCCGATGAGTACCCCGACAGCTAATCCGACTGCCGGGACGGACAAGGATGGGGAAATGATCAACACTGACCCGATGATAGAAATATTGAGCAAAACCGGTGCAAGGGCCGGGGCTGCAAAATGACCGAGAACATTGAGTATGCCCATGCAAAGAGCGACCAGCCCAACAAAGAATATATAGGGAAACATGAGGCGGGTCAGGGTAACCGTCAGTGAATACTTGTCTGCTACAAACCCGGGCGCCACAAACTTTACAATCCAGGGTGACAGGAGGATGCCAGCAGCGGAAACGAGAATCAAAAGAATACTCAACAATCTGAACGCCGAACGCGCCAGGTGAAAAGCCTCCGGCTGCCCTCGACGGACAATATATTGCGTAAAAACCGGGATAAAAGCGGAACTCAACGAACCTTCAGCGAATAGTCGCCTGAGCAAATTCGGTATTCTAAAGGCTGCAATAAAGGCATCCGAGCTCAAACCCGCTCCGAAAAACCAGGCAATTACAGCATCGCGAATAAAACCCAGAATGCGGCTCAAAAGAGTTGCCGCTCCCACGACACCGGCAGCTTTTACGACCCGGGAATTTTCAGACATCGCAGCATCTCGATATTTTATTCCGCGACGGGAAAATTTGAGATAATTGTGAATCCTGAGTATGGGAGTTAATCATAAGGGAAAAAAACTGCTAAATTTTCTTGACAGGTCTTAAATTAAATAATATTTATATCTTTTAAAATAATTTCAAAAAAGGAGCACCCACCGTTGGCAAATCACAAATCAGCGATCAAACGCGCTCGGCAAAACGAATTGAGGCATTTGCGTAATAAATCCGTCAAAACGAGAATTAAAACGATTGTCAAAGACATTCGATCAGCAGCAGCAGGAACATCAAGTGAAAATATGTCGGCCAAGATCAATGCTGCTCAATCAGCAATTGATAAGGCCTCAAAAAAAAGTGTGATCCACAAACGTACTGCCGCCCGAAAAATTTCCCGCCTTACAAAACTGGCAAACTCCGCTAATTCATAAAACCATAATTGGTTTCAGGTATCAAGAGGGTTCAAAGGTTCAGGGTTCACCGTTCAGGGTTGCCGTTTTTAAACACGTAACGGTGAGTTCTTTTGAAACTTTGAACTCTGAACCTTGAACCTCTGAACCCCGGATCAGTCAAAAATTATCCGTTAACCGATTGAAAATCCGTTCCGATAATCGCTCCGAAAGCCTTCCAAGGGCCAGTTCCTCGTTTCGATCTGTTTCTATATTGGCGCTGTCAACATCATAAGCCTCCCGGTCGGAAAGGCCTTTGGCGGCCCAGATAACAGCTCCACCGTTCTTTTTTATCAATCGCAGATCAACCTTCATAACGACTTCTCGTTCATTGGCTGTCTCGGTGCCTACCCGGGAGATGGTCTGAGTACGAATCGAATTAATCGAGCCCTTTAAAATGGCATCGGCCTCATTGACGTTGCTTACCAGACTGCTCTCTCTTTGCCTGGAAAATTCAAAAATGAGCTGATTGGTAACAATTCTTTCCACGCCGATCTTGGAAGTGCGGTTCTCTATAACTTCTATAAAAATAGTATTCACGCCCTCAGGAAAGGCGCCCGATCCGGCAAAACGATAGCCGCACGCAAGCAATAGCAGGGGACATAGTAAAAGTAGCGCTATTGGAACAATTTTCTTCAACTATATTCCTCCTATACCACAATATTGACCAGTTTATTCTTCACCACGATGATTTTTTTTATCCCTTTGGCGTCAATGAACTTTTGAATCCGTTCATCTGACAGCGCCATATCTTTGATCGTTTCTTCCTCGGTATCCGTGGCAACCTGGAAGCGACTGCGCAGTTTGCCGTTGACCTGGACCACAACCTGCAGCTCGTCTTTTACCAGCGCATCTTCACGGTATTGTGGCCAGGGGGCAAGCAGAACGCTGGACTCATGCCCGAGTTCTGCCCACAATTCTTCGGCAAAATGCGGCACAATCGGCGATAGAAGAAGGGTGAGAGATTCCATGGCCAGGCGTATCACCGGCAACTGGTCGTCGCTGATTTTCATGATATCAATGCC
Source organism: Desulfobacterales bacterium (assembly GCA_049669725.1). Lineage (GTDB taxonomy): Bacteria > Desulfobacterota > Desulfobacteria > Desulfobacterales > JAFDCJ01 > JAFDCJ01. Next base: position 9,614 of record JBATKU010000137.1, on the reverse strand, counting down.
GCTCATGCCGTTAAACAGCTCCATAACAGCACTGATGGCAGTGTTGAAATGAAAGCGATCTTCGATATCGCGGGTCACTTTGTGAATGGTCTGATGCGTTTTTTGAAACAGCGGCCGCACGGTATTGTCAAGCGTATCAAAGCCGCCATCAAAAGACGGCACATCTTTTATCTTGCCCATCAAGCCCGCGGCCAACCGCCAGATCCGATTTAAGAATCGATAACCGCCTTCTACGCCCTGTTCGCTCCATTCAAGATCCCGCTCGGGAGGCGCAGCAAAAAGGCAGAAAAACCGGGTGGTGTCGGCACCGTACTTATCAATCAAAATATTGGGATCGATCACATTTTTTTTGGATTTGGACATCTTTTCCACCCGACCCACAGTCACCGGCTTGGCGCACATGCTGCACACGCGGTTTCCCTTTTGGCTGTCAACTTCCTGCGGCAGCAGGTACCCATGTTCAGAGCATGAAACCGTCTCTTTGCAAACCATCCCCTGGGTCAACAAATTGGTAAAAGGCTCTTTGAATTTAACCAGCCCCTGATCATACAGCACGCGGGTATAGAATCTTGAGTAGAGCAAATGCAAAATGGCGTGTTCGACGCCGCCGATGTATTGGTCCACCGGCATCCAGTAATCGACGGCATCCGTGTCAAACATACCGGTATTGCATTGCGGGCTGCAATATCTTTCGAAATACCAGGATGACTCCACAAAAGTATCCATGGTATCGGTTTCCCGTCTGGCATTCTTGCGGCCGCACCGGGGACAGACTACCTTTACAAAATCATCCAACCCGGGCAGCGGGGATTTTCCGCCCTCCAGCATATCAACTTCTTCCGGCAAAACAACCGGCAGATCTTCTTCCGGCACCGGCACAATACCGCAGTCCGGGCAGTGGATCATGGGAATGGGTGCCCCCCAGTATCGTTGCCGGGAGATTCCCCAATCCCTGAGCCTGAAACTGACTGCCCGTGTTCCGAGGTTGTTTTCTTCAAGATAGGAGGCAATTTCTTCGAGGGCTTGGCGATTGTCCATACCGTCGAACTGACCGGAATTGATCATGCAGCCTTCACCCGGATAGGCTTCGGTCATGGTCTGGCTATCCAAATCCGAATCTTCGGGTGTTACAACCACAACAATGTCCAGGCCGTATTTGCGGGCAAAATCAAAATCGCGTTGATCGTGGGCCGGAACTGACATTACCGCACCGGTGCCGTATGCCATCAACGCAAAATTAGCTGTATAAATAGGTATCCGACGGCCGGTCAATGGATTCAGGCAGTAGGTGCCGATAAAGACCCCCTCTTTTTCATAGTTTTCAATGGTTCGCACCGATCGGTCCTGCAAGGCAATCCGCTCGACAAACTGCCCCACCTCTTTTTCCTGGGAAGTGCCCTTTGACAACTTGCTCACCAGCGGATGTTCGGGAGCCAGGCACATGAATGTTGCGCCAAATACGGTGTCCTGCCGAGTCGTAAAAACCGATATGACCTCATCGCTTTCTTCGACGGCAAAATTGATTTGGGCCCCTACGCTCTTACCGATCCAGTTTTTCTGCATGGTGATCACTTTTTCCGGCCATCCAGGCAATTTGTCGCAGTAGACCAGAAGGTCCTGGGCTAAGTCGGAAATTTTGAAAAACCATTGCCACAATTGCTTTTGACGAACCTGCTGGCCACAGCGCCAGCACAACCCGGCTTCAACCTGCTCATTGGCCAGGACCGTTTGGCAGTCTTCGCACCAGTTCACAAAAGATTCTTTGCGGTAGGCCGCGCCCGTTTCATACATTTTTAAAAACAGCCATTGCTCCCAGCGATAGTACTCCGGTCGACAGGTTGCAAGCTCCCTGCCCCAATCGTAGCTGAATCCCATGCGCCTGAGTTGGGATCGCATAGCATCGATATTCGCATAGGTCCATTTGGCCGGATGGGTTTTATTGGCAATGGCGGCGTTTTCGGCCGGCATGCCGAAAGCATCCCATCCCATGGGATGCAGAACATTGAATCCGCGCATTCGTTTATACCGTGCCACCACATCACCGATGGTATAATTGCGGACGTGTCCCATATGAATATTTCCCGAGGGATAGGGAAACATTTCAAGCAGATAATATTTCGCCTGGGCCGGGTTCTCTTTTACCCTGAACAAATCCCATTTTTCCCATTTTTGTTGCCATTTGGATTCAATTGCCTTGGGATCGTATCTCTCATCCATTAATGTCATGTCCTCTGATAAAGTAATATGAAGGTAATGATTAAAATGTCATTGTATAATACAAACAACAAGTCATGACGTCAACTCAGAAATCGTTTGACTTGTATCTAACAATTTAATATTCAAGGAAATATATACAAGCCTTTTTTTAAACCATCGATCAGCCGGCGGTGGATTGACCATTTGGATATCGTGGATATCTTTAAGGGCCGTCCACCGGTTACGGGGCCGAACCCCTTACAATTTGATAGTGCTGCCGATCATATTTTTAGTTGGCGCAACGACAGGATAAAATTTATGAGTATGAAAATTTTGATTAATGCGGTCGACCCTGAAGAATGCAGAGTTGCCAAGGTCAAACAAAACAAACTTGAAGATTTCCATATCGAAAGCAGTTCGAGGGAAATTACCCACGGTAATATTTACAAAGGAATTATTACTCGCATTGAACCCAGTCTGCAGGCCGTCTTTGTTGATTACGGCGCCGAAAGGCACGGCTTTTTGCAAAGACATGAAATTCACCCCGATTATTTTCAAGACACTGCCGAAGAAAGGCACTCCCTTGACAAGCTTGTCAAGCGCGGACAGGAATTAATGGTCCAGGTTTCCAAGGATGCTTTCATGAATAAAGGGGCCATGCTGACCACCTATATCTCTTTGCCGGGTGGATATATGGTCCTTAGGCCCGGAAGCGACAATATCGGGATTTCACGTAAAATTGAAGATGAAGATGAACGTCAACGTCTGAAAGACATCGTGAGCAAGCTTAAAATCCCTGAAGATTTTGGGATTATTGTCCGTACTTCCGCAGCAAATGCCAGCAAAACCGTCCTTTCGAAAGATTTAAACTACCTGTTTCGGCTGTGGAAAAAGATTAAGGGCACTGTGATGAAAAAAAAGGCCCCTGCCCTGCTGTACAAGGAAAGACACCTGGTGCTGCGCTCCATAAGAGATTCATTTACGCCGGAAGTTGCTGAAATTCTCATCGACGATGCTACGGTCTACAAAGAAGTAAGAGATTTTATTAAGCTGTTTTCACGCCGACATGACAAAATTGTCAAACATTATCAGGGGGCCAAGCCCATTTTTTCAAAATTTCAGCTCGAAGATCAGATTGCATCCATCTTCGAAAGCCGGGTCGGCTTGAAATCAGGCGGAACTCTGATCATAGAGCAGACCGAGGCCCTGGTTACCATTGACGTTAATTCGGGAAAATCGACCCACGAAAAATCCATTGAACAGACTGCCTATCAAACCAACCTTGAGGCGGCGGAAGAAAGCGCCCGTCAGTTGCGCTTAAGAGATCTGGGGGGGCTGATCGTCATCGATTTTATTGACATGCGGGATCCCAAGCACCGGGCAGATGTGGAACGTACACTGAGACAGCATGTAAAAGAAGATAAAGCTCGCGCGAAAGTAGGCAAAATTTCAAAGTTTGGGTTGCTGGAGATGTCGCGACAGCGAATTCGCCCATCGATCGAATTCGGAAGTCACTTGCCCTGCAGATACTGTCAGGGCAAAGGATTGGTGCCGTCCGCCGAAACTCTGGGTATCGGCTTTTTACGAAAGCTGAGTCTGGAAACACTGAAGGAAAAAACCAATCGGGTCAAAGGGATTGTACCGGTTGATGTGGCTGAATACCTGTTAAACAAAAAGCGTCGCGAAATAGTTGATTTGGAAGTCAGGCGCGATCTCAGTGTAGAAATCGAAGGCGACCGCTCAATGGTACCAGGAGACAGTGAGATTATTTGTGGAGAGTAATTGCTCTGCGACAACGGCTCACAATTCGAGGGTAAGCTTCCATCTGGTTTGCTGGAAAGAAGCCTTTTATGAGCAAAATCGAAAAATTTTAAAGAATGATTTGACGAAATCGATCTTTTCAAGTATATCAGCGCCATTTTGATTTAAATCGAAATTAAAAATTTGTCACCCGGGATTAATTAGGAAAAAATATTAGCCAGTAGTCTGGAAGGAGGATTCATCTTGTTTGATATAGCATATGCAATGGGTCAAGGGGGTGCCGGAGGAGAAGGTGCCGGTGGTTTTGCGGGATTTATCCCGTTAATTTTGATGTTCGTCATATTTTACTTTTTACTGATCCGACCCCAGCAAAAAAGGACTAAAGACCACCGTGCAATGATCGGCAACCTTAAAAAAGGTGACCGCATCATCACCAGTGGCGGTATTCACGGTCGAATTACAGGAATGGATGATGCGACATTGACGGTGGAAATTGCCGACAAAGTCCGTGTAAAAGTCGCCCGCGCCAATGTATCGGGCCTTGCTCAACCGGCAGCCCAGAGCACGCCGGATAAAAAATAACACGCAATCAAGTATGGCTTGAATCTAGAGTTCCAATTTATTGATTTGATCGATTAAGTGAGCCCTTGGCCCCAGGTAATTTGGCTAAGTGGTCGATTCGCTGGTTGTAATTAGAGGGGGCATGGGTTTTCGCCACACCTCGGATACAATTTGGCCTTGACCATTTATCCAACTCTTTGGGGCTTTCGTGTAATAAATATATCCCTGAAGGGTTTTGAAAATCAATCTAGCATGTGTCAAGCTAACTACTACTGTAAAAAGGAAAAAGATCATTGAAGAATTTTTCTTGGAAACTGGTTCTGGTTTTTGTCGTCATCGTGGCGGCAATTATCTATATCCTTCCGAGTTTGAAACCGTCCTTCTGGCCTCACAAACAGATCAATCTCGGGCTTGACCTTCAAGGCGGCATGCACCTGGTTCTGGAGGTAGATACGGAAAAAGCCCTGGAAAGCACTGTCGAGCGTATTTCTCAGGAAATACGGGAACAGCTAAAAAAAGAGCGCATCCGCAATGTCGCCATAGATCGCGTTGAAGGCATTAAAATTTCAGCCCAGATCAAAAAAGAAGAAAGTATCGAAAAATTCAGAGCGCTTCTTGACGATGAATTCAGGGACTTGAGGGAGCTTTCCAATAGGAAGGTCGACGGTTTCCAAACCATCGTGCTGGATATTCCTGATAGCGATCGTGACCAGATAGAAAAATTGGCGGTTGACCAGGCCCTTGAAACGATCCGTAACCGCATTGATCAATTCGGTGTATCCGAACCGGATATCCGTCGCCAGGGGGAAAACCGGATTCTGATTCAACTGCCCGGTATCAAGAATACCCAGCGCGCCAAAGATCTGATCGGCAAAACAGCCCTGCTGGAATTCAAACTTGTGGATGACACCCAATCGATGGATAGCGCCTTGAAGGGCAACCTGCCGCCGGGCAGGGAAATCCTTTACCAAGTCGATGAAGACCCGCAAACTCAGCGCACGTCCAAGACCCCCTTTCTTCTCAAAAAACGGGCCGTGTTGGACGGCTCCTACCTGACCGACGCAAGGGTGCAAATAGACTCCCAGTTTAATGAGCCCTATGTTTCGATAAATTTCGACAAAAAAGGCGCCCGTATTTTTGAAAGAATTACTGGAGACAATGTCAATAACCGTCTGGCCATCGTACTGGACAACTCTGTTTACTCTGCTCCGGTCATTCAGGAAAAAATCGCCGGCGGCCAGGCCCGCATTACCGGGCGGTTCACCACCGAAGAAGCTCGTGATCTGGCCATTGTTCTGCGTGCCGGTGCGCTTCCGGCACCGGTCAACATCCTAGAAGAGCGAACCGTAGGGCCTTCCCTGGGAGCCGATTCCATTCGCAAGGGCCTGCTTTCCATGTGCATCGGCGGTCTGCTGGTAGTCATATTTATGATGATTTACTATAAAGCAGCCGGCCTGATTGCAGATGTGGCCTTACTTCTTAACATTCTGCTGATCGGTGCAGGACTGGCCGCTTTTCAGGCCACCCTTACCCTGCCGGGTATTGCCGGGATAATCCTTACTATCGGAATGGCAGTCGACGCCAATGTGATTATCTTCGAACGCGTCAGGGAGGAAATGGCGCTGGGTAGAACACCACGAGCGGCCATTGATGCCGGCTACGACCGGGCCACCCTGACCATTCTGGACGCCAACGTAACGACGTTGATCGCCGCCCTTGTCTTATTCCAGTTCGGTACCGGACCGGTGAAAGGGTTTGCCGTCACTTTGAGCCTTGGTGTCATTGCCAGTCTGTTTACCGCCCTGATCCTGTCACGGATGATCTTTGACTATATTTTGATGAATCGGAAAGTCAAAACGCTCAGTATTTAACCGACAATAGCGTTAAAGGAAACTAAATGCAATTTGTAAAGCCTGATGTTAACATAAACTTCATCGGTAAAAGAAAAATAGCCTACATTGCGTCGGCTGTGATGATGATTATCAGTATTGGGTCCCTCATCCTCCACGGCGGTCCCCGGCTGGGTATTGATTTTCAGGGCGGCACTCTTATCCAGGTGAAATTTATCGCCCCGGTTAAAATTGATGCCATCAAAACCGGTCTGCAGGATATTGATCTCGGAAAATCATCGGTTCAAGAATTCGGCGACCTGGAAGCCAATGAATATCTGATCCGCACCGACAGTTCCGTCATGACATCGGAAGGGTTTACCGCCGATGTGCAAAAAGCTCTGGCGTCCTCAACCGGCGGCGAAGTGGAAATACGGCGAGTGGAAATGGTCGGCCCCCAGGTGGGCCAGGATTTGAGAGAAAAGGCCCTGTCTGCGATGTTTTATGCGCTGCTGTTTATCACCATTTATATATCTGGCCGTTTTGAATTTAAATGGATGATTAGCGGCATTATGGCAGCGGCATTAGGCGGAGCAGTCTATGTCCTCGACCAGCTAAATGTCAGCATTCCCTGGCTGATTGTCGGGGCTTTAATCGTCACCCTGGTTTTATTCTGGTTTCTCGAACTCAAATACGCCATGGGAGCCATTGTTGCGCTGGTGCATGATGTCACCATAACCGTCGGCATTTTTTCAATATTTGACAAGGAGTTTACCCTGGCAATCATCGCGGCCCTGCTGACCATCATTGGTTACTCCTTGAACGATACCATCATCGTCTTTGACCGCATTCGTGAAAACCTGAGAAAATACCATAAAAATCCATTGGAAATCATCTTAAACCGAAGTGTCAATGAAACCCTCAGCCGCACCTTATTGACATCATTGACCACCCTTTTTGTCGTCGTCACCCTATTTTTCCTCGGAGGCGGAATTATCCATGACTTTGCATTTGCCTTAATTATCGGGGTCGTTGTCGGAACCTATTCGTCTGTTTTTGTTGCAAGTCCAATCCTTTTAGCCTGGCAGGGACGACAGCGCAAGAAGTAAAAATCGCCGCCCACAAACCCGGACCTTAGTCTTAAGTTGTGGGTCTGAAATTTATTCGAAATGGAATAATGGAATAATGGAATGATGGAATACTGGGCCTAAAAGCATTCCGCTGCTGGCGTGAACACTCAGCCATCAGCAGATCAACCTAAGTCTTGCTAATATGTTTCTGCTTGAAACGGATCCTCTTAACCCAACATTCCAATATTCCAGCATTCCAACATTCCATTTGCTTTATATGGATATGGACAACATACGGCCATGGTTTTATCTTAAAAGTGTGCCGGGCGTCGGCAATCTTCTTTTCAAGCGCCTGGTAGACCGCTTTAAATCACCTGAAAACGTCATTCGGGCCTCCGATCAATCGCTCCTGCAGGTAAGCGGGTTGACCGAGCGCCATGTGGTTGCAATAAAAAACCACAAAATGCCGGATAGTGTCGAAGCAGAACTGACATTAACTGCCAGCAAAGATTACCGAATTGTAACGTTGATGGATTTGGATTACCCCAGGCTGCTGCGCGAAATTCCGGATCCGCCACCCTTTTTGTATGTGTACGGCCAACTGGATAGTGATTCAGAAAAACTTGCGGTGGTCGGTTCGCGCAACCCAACCGGCTACGGGTTAGCGACTACCAGAAGGCTGTGTGCGAGTCTGACTGCTTATAATCTGACTATTGTCAGCGGTATGGCCCGCGGAATTGATACGGCCGCCCACGAAGGTGCCTTATTATCCAAGGGAAAAACCGTCGCTGTTCTGGGCAGCGGCCTGGAGCGAATTTATCCGGCGGAAAACAGGGAACTTTGTCACCGGATTGCTGAAAATGGCGCAGTTGTATCGGAATTTCCGCTGATGGCGGGACCCGAAGCGCATCATTTCCCTATCCGCAATCGTGTGATCAGCGGCATGTCGCTGGGAACCGTTGTGGTGGAGGCAACCAAAAAAAGTGGCTCCCTGATTACGGCGCGCCTGGCTGCAGAACAGAATCGCGAAGTGTTCGCAGTGCCCGGCAGTATCCAGTCATTTAAAAGCACCGGTACGCATACACTCATAAAACAGGGCGCCAAGCTTGTGGAAAATGCCCCGGATATCGTAGAAGAACTGGCGGCATTGATTCAGTTCAATGAGCCCCCCCAAAACGAGGCGGCCGGCAAAGCCGGAGTTGATTTGTCTTTGCTGTCTGCCGACGAGGTCCTTGTATACAAAGCACTTGAACCTTATCCGGTGCATATTGACGATCTTACCAGGAAAATTTCGATGGATGCGGGCAGGCTTTTAAGTGTATTGTTAAAATTGGAACTGAGCGGCTTAGTCCATCAGGCACCGGGAAAACTGTTTTCTATTTGCGAAGGATCCGATGTCGATGGCTGCTAATGCATTCAGTGTAAAATATTATCAACTTGGCGATTTCGCCACTTAACCGGAACTGGTACAAGCAATGGCAGTAAACAAACCGTTAGTCGTCGTAGAATCACCAACCAAAGTAAGAACCATAAAAAAATATCTCGGCAAGGATTTTAACGTCGCGGCTACCGTAGGACACATCAAAGATCTTCCAAGCAAGGAAATGGGCATTGATGTGGAAGACGGGTTCAAACCCAAATACAAAAATATTCCAGGCAAGCAAAAGGTCATAAAAACCTTGCGAGAGGCCGCCGGAGACACCAGCGACGTCTATCTGGCTCCGGACCCGGACCGCGAAGGCGAGGCCATCGCCTGGCATACATCTGAATTGCTGAAGAAAAAAGGACGAAAATTTTACAGAGTGCTTTTTCATGAATTAACCAAAGATTTCATTCATAAAGCCATGGCAGCACCCGAGGAACTTGATCGCAGCAAGTATGAAGCCCAGCAGACCCGCAGAATTCTCGATCGGCTGGTCGGTTATCAGGTTTCACCGCTTTTATGGCGAAAAGTAAAAGGCGGCCTGAGTGCCGGCAGGGTTCAATCGGTGGCCGTAAGAATAATTTGTGAGCGCGAGCGGGCGATACAGGCCTTCGTACCCCGGGAGTATTGGTCGCTCACCGCCCATCTGGCAGGTGATGCCCCACCGCCATTTGCTGCCAAACTGGTAAAAAAAGACCAGAAAAAAATTGAAATCTCAAATGAAAACGAAGTCAGCCGAATATTAGAGGCCCTGGATGGGGAGCCTTACATTGT
>JBATKU010000136.1:0-12863 GCA_049669725.1 Desulfobacterales bacterium | reverse complement strand
GTTAAGCCGACCTTTGATCAAGCATGTTTTCAGCCATGGCATCAATCCTGCAATTTGTTTAAGTAAGTAATCTTAAGCGTCAATGGCATTTTCGACGGACGGTTAAAATCCATTACATAGAATGAATTGTTAACCCCAAAAAGGAGGAAAAGAAAATGTTTAAAAAAATCTTGTTTGGCTCCTGTTTAACGGAATATTGTGATCATATCTTTAACTATGCCCTTAATCTGGCCCAAGAAAACGATGCCAAACTCTGGATCTACCACGGACTGGGCCGCCTGAATTTGAGCGAAGAAAAAGTGGTTGAAGCCATAAGCAAGGCCGAGATCAGGGTCAAGGAAGCCTATGTTGATAAAATGAAAAAGCAGGATTTTACCAACTATGCGATCAATGTGTCCGATGGAGATGTTGTCAGCGAAATTTCAAAACTGGCCCGCAATGCCGGAATAGACGCCATGGTCATGGGGACCTCGACCAACGCCCCGATTGAGTTGGGAGAAAGTGTCAATACCGGTCCTTTAGGATCAATCACGGCCGAAACTATTTTGTGGGCCCCCTGTCCCGTCATCATCGTGCCCCCGGCTCTTGTCCCGGGTCTGGCGCGCGGATAACCCGCAACCTGAATACAGGAGGCGATCCATGTACGCCCTTATTTCTTTGCAAGCCTGAAAGGAGGACACTATGGCCGTACAAGTGCTAATTCGACGAAAAATTATGGAAACCAAGGCAAAAGAGGTAGCGCCGCTGATTGTAAAGTTAAGGTCGCTTGCTACGATCCAGCCCGGCTATATTTGCGGTGAAACCCTGAACTGCATCGATCCTCCAGGCCGCAACGAATATTTGGTCAGGAGCACGTGGCATTCGGTGGAAGATTGGAAAAAATGGCTGCAAAGCAAAGAAAGGATCGCCATAAATGAACAGATCGATCAATTATCCCGGGAAAAAGCAGAATACGCGATTTATGAACCGCTGGTGGGCGGCATCATTCCGGCATCAAATATCGAGGAGAAAACATGAAAATTGCGATTGGTACCGACTTCGAAGAATCTATAAAAATTCGCAAGGGAGACGTCACCATGGAAATAGCTATTCTGGAAATTGATGACAGCACGTTTGATCCTCAGGTCTTGCAATCCGACAAACCGGTACTGGTAAAAAGAAATGAATTTCATTGATTACATCATTTTCAGGTGAGAAATGTATCTCTCGATGGGTTTTTAACTCAATTGGGGTAGTATGATAACGCATATCGTGGGAGGATTGAAAATGAATAATATATCGTTTGCCGACATCGCCATCGTATCCTGCGGAACCTTGAGCCTCGAGCTCAATTATCTGAAAAAGGAAGGGTTTCTGGATACCTCCCATCTATTTTTTACAACACCGGGACTCCATGAAGATATTCATGAGCTTGAAGCGCAGCTAATACAGCGAATAAACAAGGCCAAAGAGAGGGCAGCCAAGGTGCTCGTGGTGTATGGTGGCAAATTCTGTTATGTTAATGCCGATGAACCCACCCGCACCATGCAAAAAATCATTGAAGAACAAGGTCCCGGTGTTGCAAGAATCCAAGCCACCCATTGCATGGACATGATCGCCGGCGAAGCCGAACGCGAATTAATTGCCAAAGAAATAGCCGGGGACGAAAAGGTCTGGTGGATGACACCGGGCTGGATCCAATTTCGTCACAAGGTTTTTAAAGGCTGGGACAAAGGCCTGGCCAATGAAAATTTTCCCCGGCATACGGGTGGGGCGATCGTGCTGGACGGCATCGGCTATGTGGATCAATACATGGCTGAGCAGCCCGAGGAATTCTTAGAGTATTCGGACTGGATGGGGATTCCCATACAGGGTTATCCGGTGACGCTGGACCGTTTAAAATCGCTTTTAGTGGCAGGAAAGAAGACCCTGAAATGACGGGAGTTTAAAGGTGAACGCGCTAAATGATGAATACCTTATGAGTGAAGAAGCAGCGATTAAGGAACAACTGGAAGAACTAAAATCCAGGGTGACTCAGCTCCACGATGATATCCCCTGCCTGAAGCAGTGTTCACGTCTGAGCGATCTTTTACAAAAAATGTACGAAATACGGGTGGGACTCAATCAGTTGGAACAGGACCTGTTACAGACCCACCTCAAATGCTGTATCTCTCCGAATATAAAAGTTCCGGGGGAGGTCATCCTTGCACTCTCCAAGCTGAGTGAGAAACGTCACGGGGTGATCATTGCAATCGAGCAGGAAGACAACCTGGATGATCATCTTCAAGGGGGCGTTCTTATTGATGCTGTGGTCACTGCGCCAATATTAGAGAATATCTTCTACCCGGGGAGCCCGCTTCATGACGGGGCCGTGATTATCCGGGATTCAAAAATCCACAAAGTAAATGTCATACTTCCCCTGGCGCCCCATACCTCAGAACTGGAAGCCCTCGGTCTTGGAAGCCGCCACCGGGCAGCCCTCGGTCTGAGCCAGGCAAGTGACGCCCTGGTTATTGTTGTGTCTGAAGAGAAGGGCTGGATTTCGATGGCACTTCAAGGCCAGTTATATCCGAACCTGGGTACCTTTGCGCTACTCGAAAAATTGGGAAATAGCATAGATGAAGAAAACCAATAGGTTGGACGATGGCTGGATAGTATCCACCGATCGGCGGCATGTCAACCTGAGAACAATTTAAACCAGGCGTTACTAAACGTTACCGTTGCTAAAAGTAACGTTTTCCTGATCCATCACCGAACCCACCAGATTACCTCGCACATGGATCCCATCACTCTCACAAAATTATTTTTCTTTGCAATTCAAATAGCTTAGAGCAAGCAGCGTTTTTTTGCCTGGCATAGTCAGGTTTTGGCATACATATTGAATTTAAGAAGCACAGAAAGCGAATGGGTGCGGACTGTTGTTCATCGCCAGAATCATTGGGTCTTCGAAATGATTACCCAACTGGATCACAACTAACCTATCAAAGAGAAAGGAGCGTACCATGAAAGCAAGAAACTGTTGTAAAACCATGCAGGCGGAGCTGACTGCCTGGAAGGCCAATGTTTATGACATCGTTCGTAAGATGGAAGAAATGCCCGGCGGTGAAAGAGAAAAAATTCTTCCCAATATCGAGGACCTCCATATACTGATTTCGGAGATGGATGCGAGGATCGATTCGATCAATGATAACTGTACCCCCGAAACCGGGATCGACGACATTAGAACCGAAAGGGAGGATTTCGATAAACATCTGGCAACCTTGCGCGTCACAGCTGAAGAGGCAATGCGGGGGCTGGGCGCCGGCAATTTCGGTGGCTGAAGATATGCTGGTTTGCCCAGCCACTGACGGCAACAGGCAGCGGCGGAAACGCCGCTGTATGTTGTTGTGCCCGATGATAGGAGGAATGAAACATCATGTCTGAAAATATTCAGGAAGTAAATGAAACCAATTTTGGAAATGTGGTTCTTGAGTCCAATATACCGGTGCTGGTGGATTTCTGGGCTCCCTGGTGTATGCCCTGCCTGACCCAGCACCCTATTCTGGAAAAGGTGGCCGACGAATTACAGGGTAAGGTCCTGATTGCTTCCCTGAATACCGAAGAGAATCGAGACGCGGCGTATCGGATGAACATACACAGTATTCCCACGCTGGTCATCTTTAAAGACGGTAAGGAGCGACAGCGCTTTATCGGGCTTCAAAAAGCGGATTCAATAGCAAAAGCACTGGAGGACGCTTCAATTTCCCTGTAACCGTGCCAAAGCGGATCGATTCCTGTTGAGGAGGTAAACTTTATGGGCAAATGTACCTGTTATCCTGAAATTGACCCCAGCTTTTTATGAACGAAGTAGTATTTTAACTCAACCCAGATGAACCATAGCCAGGAAATTTTCTACATGGTATTCGTATCGAACAACCAATCGCCTGAAGTTTTGAAGCCAGGCAAAAAGGCGCTCGACCTTCCATCTGCGCCGGTAACACCGCAATTTCCTGCCGCCTTTAATATCCAGAAACATTTCGAAAAATGATAGACAAAAATCATGAAATGATTTATTATGACAGCTCAGTTTCGTCATTGTGAAAATTAGGTGGCCATCCCTTCCTTAATGGGTACACAAAAGTTTCTCTACCCTTCTTATAACGGAAGTCGCATTTTTCAGCACCTTCGGCAATTGTGTTATAGCGCACTAAACCCCTATCGAAGGCTTGGCTTATAACATAATCGCTCAAGCACATATACCGCGACAATTTCTCTGCTCCATGAGCGCTATATAGTTTGCAGATTCCGCATTCTGTTATATCCAGGCCGTAATCAAAAGTTTTACCATCTCCCTCTATGAATGACGCAACAAAGTCTTCCGGGTATTCTCGCTGATGTGATGCTGCCACTGCGTTTTTTAATTTTTCTTTATACTGCTTGCCATATTTAAAGCGCCCCACAATGCGAAGAAACCACTTCGGATAATCTGCCATCACCTTATAAGTTTCGAAGATAAGCGTGCCGACATCATCGATGTTATGCCCACGAGCTGACAAAGCCTGATACATTGCCAAATAATAGGCACCATAATTGAGCCATTCAGTAAACATATTCTCCTTGCCACCGGTGTATGGAATTTTAGGGCAAAGGTCTTCATAGGCTTGCTTTGTTTCCATTATAAGCGCAGCCGATAGATCATCACCGAAGCGAACTAAAAAGACTTTTTGCGTGGCTTCAAAGAAGGGGCTAAGAGGGTCTGAATCTTTGAACATGGTGTAGAATGTACCTCCCCCTATTATCGCAGTACCCGCAGTTACTGCTGAAATTTTTAAAAATTTTCTGCGGTTCATTTTATATTGTGGCCCTTCCCATCAATTCTTTTGATTCAGCAAAAGTTTCCAAATTTACAATCCCTTATATGAATTTAATTGATTCTGTTTGCCCGGTTAACAATGGCACAGCGATGTCGTGCCGTTTTCGAGTAAATTGACTGGTTCGACGGCTTTTAGGCCTTTGCAGGCTAGCCAACTTTGGAAAAACTGTATGTCCTCTTTCCCTATTTTTAGAAGTTAAAAACTTTAGCTTCAGCCGCCAAATCTATCAAATGTGGTCCACCATCCAACATCATATTTGAGAAGAATTTTGCCTCGTCAACCTGACGAGCTTTGGCACATGGGATTCAAACCCCTATGGGAACTTGGTTTTCAATTAAATACGGCAAATAATCATTTGGACAATCTCCTGTCAGTGTCTTTAAATTAAATTCTCTCTCTGAATTAGCCCAATTAACGCCATTATCAATTAAAAACAAATCCGTTTTATGCCCCTTTGAATGAGCAATTTGGGAAAATTGAAAGCACCTAGTTGCAGCCTCGTTGTCATCTCGACTTAAAACAAATAAAAAATTTGCCATGGTTTAACTCCTTTCTTTTTGCATTAAATTCAACTCTGCTATTGGCCACTACAGCAATAGATATTGATAGTAACCAGGCTTGCAAACCGGAAACATTATAAAATGTCTCGCCGATTAAGATCCGATGCCCCTGAGTGTCCCCCGCTCTGCGCGCAGCTTCATTCACCGAACAGCTTCTTTTTACGGTAACGGAAGGTGTGGTGGTTGATATTTAAAAGCTTGGCGGCCTTGCTCTCATTGCCTCTGGCAATTTTAAGCGCTGCTTCAATATAGTGCTTTTCAAATGATTGAAGCTGCCCATCAAGATCAAGACCTTCGGGAGGCAGTGGGGGGAAGCCGGCCTTATCACTAACAGGAGTCTTAGGTTCGTTTTGAGCATGTGAATCTATGCCCAGGTCCACAGGTAAAAGCTCAGGCCCCTTTCCGGTCAGAACCGCTCGTTCCACAAGGTTTTTTAATTCCCGCACATGACCCGTCCAGTTATGAGCCAGCAAGGCCGCCTCGGCCTCTGAAGAAATCCCTTTAAATTTTTTGCCGAACTTTTGGTTGAATTCCTGTAAAAAATATTTGGCCAATGGAACGACGTCATCAGGGCGTTCGTTTAGTGAAGGGGCGTTCACTTTTATCACGCCTAACCTGAAATACAGGTCCTTTCTAAACTGACCGTCTGCTATCATCCGGTCTATGTCTTTATTTGTGGCGGAAATCACACGGGTGTTAATATGGTGTTTTTTGGTGCCACCCACCCGGTAATATTCTCCGAGTTCTAAAAACCGTAACAGTTTGGCCTGGGCTTCCAGGCTAAGGTCCCCGACTTCATCCAGAAAGAGAGTTCCGTTGGCGGCCTCTTCAATCAGGCCCTTCTTGCCGGTTGCACCGGCACCACTAAAGGCCCCCTTTTCATATCCGAAAAGCTCACTTTCAATCAGGTCTTTGGGAATGGCGGCGCAATTTACAGTGGCAAACGGAGCTTTGAAATTAGGACTGTTATAATGGATAGCACTGGCCAGCAATTCCTTACCGGTGCCTGTCTCACCGATGATAATGATCGGGGTATCCGGACTTTTAGCCACCGTTTTGACAAATTCCATCACATCCTGGATGGCATTGCTCTCACCGATAAAGCAAGGGATATGCTCCTTTAAATGCTTTTCCTGAAGCGCCTGAACTTCCTTTCGTAAACGAATCGTGCCGATAGCGTTACGAATGGTTACCTCCAAACCATCCATATAGATCGGTTTGACCACATAATCATAGGCACCTGATTTCATGGCTGCAATTACCGTTTCAACGTCCTCATAGGCCGTAATCATGATGATTAAAACATCGGGGTGCAATTCCTTAATCCGGCGGAGCGCTTCAATTCCGTCCATGCCCGGTAAGCCGACGTCCAGCAAAACAAGGTCGGGCAGTTCTTTTTCCAGGGCGGTGAGTGCGGATTCAGCATTCGCAAAATCTTTTATCCGGTAAATATCTTCGAGGGCCATGGTTACCCCTTCCCGGATGGTTTTTTCGTCATCAACGATGTAGATCGTATATGAAATTTTTGACATCGCTTCGCTCCTTGATGGCAGGTATTAGGTACTTGGTACTGGGCATTAGCAATTTGGTATTTGGTACTAGTTATTAGGTACTCGGTACTGGGTATTAGGTATCTGGTACTCGGTTTTGGGTATTGGCCAATGGTTTAAATGAATTTCCCCACAAATTAATATCTTCATCAGCTACGTTTTATAATAAGGTACTTTGAATCCCAGTACCGAACACCTAATACCCAATACCTAATACCTGATACCTATCATTTAATCGGAATTTCAATCCGAAATTCAGCACCGCCCAAATCGCTGTCCGCGACAGTTAAAGACCCGCCGTGATCGGTAACGATTCTATGGCTCAGACTGAGGCCGATGCCGGTGCCATCCGACTTGGTGGTAAAATAGGGATCGAATATTTTGTCTTTGACATCCGGCGCAATTCCCGGCCCGGAATCGGAAATTGTCAGGATAACACTTTCGCCTTCCACCGATGAGGTTACGACAATTTTCTTGCCCGCCTCCATCTGTTTCATGGCTTCAGCGGAATTATTCAGTATGTTCAAGGCCATCGCTTCTATTAAAGCTGCGTCAGCTTTGCAGGGTAGAAGATCCTCTGCTAACACACTTTCCAGTTCAACTCCGCTTTTGCGCAGGGTCACTGCGCTGAGTTTGATTGCCTCCATGATGGGTCGGTTTAGATCAATTAAGGCCAACCTGGGTTCGCCGGGTTTGGCAAAATCCATGACTCTGCGGATTACGGATTCAATTTTATGGGAAGCCGACTGGATTTGGCCCAAAATTTGTTGAACTTTTTCTTCACTTCCCTCCTTATGGTGAAGCTTGCTTAGGGTATTTAGATATATATTAATCCCTGAAAGCGGATTTCGTATTTCATGGGCGATACCGGCAGCCACGCGACCCAGTGATGCCATTTTGTCCTGAATGGCTAAAAGTTTTTCCAGTTCTTTGGCTTGGGTCATATCAATCATACTGACCAAAACTGATTCTTTGCCTCTATATTCGGTCAACATAGCCCGGCAGTAAACCCATCGCATAGCCCTGGCATTTTTGCTTAGGCCTTGGGGGTAAAATCGAAATTCCATCTCCAGGGTTTTAATTTCGGCTTTGTCTATGCGCTGACTTAATCGTTTAACCTTTTTAACATCATCCGGATGGATTTTTTCATAATCGGCCAGTAAATACGAACGCGGTAAAGGACCGAGAAGTCTTTCCTGCTCCTTGTTTTGATAAGCCACCTGATGATTTTGAACAATAGATATTCCGGTGAGTGCATTTTCAACCAAGTCGCGAAACCTCTTCTCACTTTCTTCCAGTGCTTTTTGGGCCAGCTTAACCTGAGTAACATCTTGATAAACGGTAACGATTTCTCCTGAGGAAAGCTTATAGACATAACTTTCTCTCCAGCTGGGGGGGGTTCGATGATTTTGATACACCCCTCCGGAGAAATGCTCAGGTCTGCCGGTCTTCCAAACTCTTTGAAGAACATCAAAAAGACCACTATTTTTTACACCGGGGAAAACATCCCTAACACGGCGGCCGATAACCTTTGCCCTTTCGATATTATCTATTTTCTCACCACTGCGGTTAAAATCTTTGACTTCAAAATCCTCTCCCCCGGCAACAGCTTCATAAACAGCTACGCCGCTATGCATATTCTCCATCAGTTCCCGAAATTTTTCTTCGCTCTTTAGCACCGCCTCCTGTGCCCATCGACGCTCTATAATTCGTCCCACGCGCTCCACGATGGCATCGAGCAACCCCCTTTCTTCCTGCAGGAAGGGGCCCTCATCGCGCTCAGGCCTATCTTCGAACAAACCAACCACCAGGTTGCCGCTTTGAACTCCGTGGACAATGATATCGCTGGTTTGCTGCCAAATGGTTTCTTTAAAATTGCTCGTCTTAAACTCTTGCTCCTTTAAATTAATTTTGGCGCAGGTGATATCCGGGTATTGCCACGCAGGTGGAATAAGATCGATGATCCCTTGAAGTATCCCATCTATGGTAAGGGTCTGTTTCTCAACTAAACGGGAAATTTCAAAAAGACAATTTAGCTCTTTGACACGTTCATCAAGCGTTTTTTCCGCCTTTTTGCGCTCGTTTACCTCCCTGTCGAGTTCATCGCGCGAAGCGGTGATGGCCTTTAATTTTGCGGTCATTTGGTCGAATGCCCTTCCAAGCTGACCGATTTCATCTTTCGCATTGGTAGCGACTTTATGGTCTAAATTGCCTGTACCGATTTCTTCCACGCCTTGCTGCAAAGCTTGGATCGGATCGGAAAGGGACTTCGCAACGATAAATGCGGCCAATATGCTGAGCACAATCACAGCAATTACGAGCACCAGGACAAAATCTCTTAGCGTGGTGACGGGTTCAAACGCTTCAGCGAGATCTATCTTGGCCACCACCCCCCAGTCCAGAGAAGGAATGTATCGCCAGGCAGCGAGAACCTCCTGCCCGCGGTAGTCCACGGATATACCAGACCCATTGTTGCCTTTGAGAGCTTCTTGAACGGGGATGGCTTGTTTTTCTCCGAAAACAACCTTCTTTTTTAAGGCTGCAACTGGATCATGCCGAAGCGGGTTGAGAAACACTGTTTGATTTCCAGCCTTTTTGGCGATGAAGGTCTCGCCTGTCTCTCCCAATCCGGTGGTATCCAGAATGAGTTCATATATCGACTCCATGTCAATTTCAAAAGCCGCTGTTCCCACAAAGCGCTCTTCAAAGTTGCGAATTGGTGCCGTCAGGAACATGGAAAATTTACTGGTTTCATTTTTATCCGAAAAAATGATTGCATATTGAATCTCATTTTGTCCTTCATTAAAGGATCTTCCCAAAAAGTCGGGTAAGGAATGGCCAAGGGGTGGCGAAGCAGAAGCTCGCCTCAAAAGATAGACGATTTTACCTTCCGGATTTGTCAATAGGACGTTTTTATAATCATATACCGGTTGGTATGTCGCAAGGGCCCGGTCCAGTTCGTCCCGGATGATTTCATAGGCCGGGCTGGAAAAGTCGCCCGCAAACTCTGCCAGGATGGCGGTATATTTTTTTAGAGTTGGGCGTTGTTGGGCAATCATGATGTGTTTTCTATGCTCGCCAAAAAAGTCTTCGATCCTTTTGATCTTAAGATCGGCAATACTCTTCAACTGTTCCATCCGTAGGGATTCCAGGGTCTTCCGGGCGTGGAAATATCCAAGCATACCGACAAAACACATAGGGATGATGGTAGATGCCAGAACAATCAGGATCATTTTCTTTCGAATGGTCATATTAATATCCAACCTTGAAAAGCATCAGCTTTTAAGTTGTTTGGAAAGTAGCAAAATTAACACTCAAATCCATTTTTGAAGTGGATACCTCAGCGGATACACCGGATAGGAGAAATGTGGCTTAAAGACTGACATGTGTTTCCCCTGCCACCATTTTTTGAAAAAATGATCTGCCAGAGCTGGTTTCGTCGCGCCCGGAAACTGCCGGCGCATGAAAGCAGGTAGTAAATCCACATGCGCTGAAACCGCTGGTCGTATCGATCCTGGATACAATTCCAGTTGTCGGTGACGTTCCGGTGCCAAGCTATCAGAGTGGGGTCGTAGTGGGAACCGAAACTGTGCCAGTCTTCCAGAATGAAGAAGCCTTCGGCGGCCTCTGTAATCTGCCGGGCCGAGGGCAGCATCGAATTCGGGAAAATATATTTTGCCAACCAGGGGTCCACGGAGCGAACTGACGTGTTGCTACCGATGGTGTGCAACAAAAACAGCCCGTCATCTTTCAGGCACCGGTTGACCACCTGCATGTAGGTTCGGTAGTTCGTAAACCCCACATGCTCGAACATGCCGATCGAAACAATGCGGTCAAAGGTTCCTTGAATATCGCGATAATCCTTTAGCTCGAAGCACACGGGCAGTTTTGCACAGCAACTTTGGGCCAGTTTGACCTGCTCGCCTGAGACCGTGACACCTGTCACCTCGATCCTGTATTTTTCAGCGGCGTAGATTGCGAACCCGCCCCACCCGCAGCCGATATCCAACACCCGCATGCCCGGCTCCAGCCCGAGCTTGCGGCAGATTAACTCCAGTTTGGCCTCCTGGGCCTCATCGAGTGTGTCGGCCTCTTGCCAGTAGGCGCATGAGTAGTTCATGCGCTTGTCCAGCATGACCGTAAAAAGATCGTTGCCGATATCATAATGGTGCCGGCCGACTTCAAACGCCCTGGCCCTGCCATGCCTTCTGGTCAGCCGGGTTTTAACCGCCGCCCGCAGGAAAGCCTTCGATTTGCGGACCTCTTTGTCAAGTCGTGCCGCCATGATTCGGTCAAAGAACTGATCCAGCGCTTTGCAGTCCCACCAGCCGTCCATGTAGCTTTCTCCCAGAGCCAGAGAACCGCCGGCAATGACCCGCGGGTAAAAATCAGGATTGTGGACCTGGATATCGCAGGGTGCGTGCCCGTCGATCTGCACACCGGCAAGGTCCAAAAGTTGCTGAACCAGCCGTTTTTCACCAGATATTTTCATGGACGTTCTCCTTTTCAGGTGAAAGTGAAGAACAGAAAATGGGAAAAACAACCTCTCAAAATCTAAATTTAGTGTTTGCTTATTATAATCTGAATATTTGAATCCTTATGCTTTATGTTGGCTTTTGGAGGGGAATATCCCACTTTTTCATGTACTTCCATACCGCCGTGCGGCTGACCCCAAGGCGACGGGCAACCTCCGCTTTGTTCCAGTAACTGGTTTCCAGCAATTGCATCAGTTCTTCCTTCGACAGATCCCTGCCGATTCTGGCCTTTCTTGCGTCAGCGCCTGTAATTGCTCCCGGCCGGCATTCGTCTCCGGGCTGTCGAATTTCAAGCGGCAGATCCGATATCTCAATCTGATCCCTGTTACATAAAACGAAGGCATGCTCGATGGCATTTTCAAGCTCGCGAACATTTCCCGGCCAGGAATGGTCCAGAAACACACGCATGGCATGCTGGGAGATTCCCGTGATGTTTTTACCGGTTTTTCGGTTTTGCCGATCGATGAAATGCCGCGTTAAAAGCGGGATGTCATCTTTGCGTTTTCTAAGCGGCGGTAAAACAATGGGAAAGACTTTCAGCCGATAGTACAAATCATCTCGAAAATGCCCCTCCTGGACACGGCGGTAAAGATCCCGATTGGTGGCCGCCATGATCCGGATATTGACCTTGCGGGTTTTTGAATCCCCCACCCGCTCGATTTCACGCTCCTGCAGCACCCGCAGCAGTTTCACCTGAATATAGGGGCTGATCTCGCCGATTTCATCGAGGAATACGGTTCCGCCGTCGGCTTCCTCAAATCTTCCGGAACGATTTTGGGTGGCACCGGTGAAGGCGCCTTTGACATGGCCGAAAAGTTCGCTTTCCAGCAGCGATTCGGTCAGGGCCGAACAATTGACCGCTGTCAGCGGGTAGGTTGTCCGCGTGCTGCGCTGATGGATCGCTCCGGCTACCAATTCCTTACCCGTTCCGCTATCGCCCATGATTAATATCGTGGCATCGCTGGCGGCGGCTGCATTGATGGCCGCAAACACCTTCTGCATTTCGTGGCTTTTGCCGATCAGGTTATCCAGACGGTGCTTTTCACCCAGGCGGATAAAGGCCTCCTCGGCTTCATGGCGGGCCCGGGAAATTTCACTGAGATCGGTGACGGTTTCAACCACACCGATAATCTGTTGATCGGGGTCCCGAACCACCCGGGCGTTTTTGATGACCGGCACATTGTGTCCGGCTTTATGCATTAATAAACATTCATTGGCCTCGGATATCCCCTCTTTAAAAATCTGACAGCTGCGAATGCCCGACGGACAGTTTTTACCGAAACACCGGCTGCATCTTAAAATCTGACACGAACTGCCCATGGCCTCCTCGGCCGTATACCCGCTGATACGTTCCATCGATCGATTCCAGGAAGTGACCCGACCGTT
>JBATKU010000135.1:0-3231 GCA_049669725.1 Desulfobacterales bacterium | reverse complement strand
GCTTGCAACAAAAATAGAACCGTGATACTGAAACCCCCCTACCGAAATCGGGGCGTGGCGCAGCCTGGTAGCGCGCCTGCTTTGGGAGCAGGAAGTCGGAGGTTCAAATCCTCTCGCCCCGACCAATGATTTCAATAAGTTATGTTTGCTTTTTTAACAAACCATAATTTGGTTTATCAATTGACCCACCCTATGCCCCACCTCAAACTTGTAAATCAGAGTAAATCCAAGGAAAAGGAATATTAAAAAACGCAGTCCGCTGCGTATTATAAACATATCCTAAGATATGGATATAGAAATGGATTCTAATTTATTGTTGACTACGCAAGTGAACCTGGTGTGGTTTGAGATTTCCTATTTATTTGGCGTTCAATCCACCCCATAATAAAAGCCACAACATAGTTGACCTCCGCCTCATCCAGCGCCCTGCCCTTCTCGATTCCATGCCACTTTGAAATACAGCCCCGGCAACAGGTGGCGGTTGCATGTTGTGCGATAAAAACCGGATGCCCTCTCATTGGGGTTTGTTTGCCATCATCCTTTGGAAAATCAGGGGCAACCCTGGCATTTATAAATTGAAAGGCGTGTTCCTTGATGATTTCGAGACTTTTGGTGACGATGTAATCTCGGTCTTTCTGGGTCAACTTGAATTTGGATCTGAATTTGGATTGTTTGAGAGAGGCAAGTTTGCGGGGAATAGCCCATTCCGATGAGATCATTTTCATGAGATTCAGGCAAAACAACCGTTAGGTGATACCGTTCAGTTCAAACTAAAAAGCTTTGAGAGCTTCCTTCATGGTGGCAACTACTGGTATAAGGGAGCCAAGCCCGGCAATTTCAAAGACTTCCCTAACATAGTCCCGCATGCAGCAGAGCATGATTTGGCCTTCTTCGCGTTTGATGGCTTTGGTACATATTAATATCACGCGTATACCGTCACTTGAGATGTAATTGAGATCCTTAAAATCCACAATCATTCTTTTTGACCCGTCCGAAATTGCCTGGAAAAGTTTTTCCTCAAGCCCTTGGGAGGTATTTGAATCCAATCGCCCTTTGAGCTGATAAATATTGATGTCATCTTGGATTTCTTCGACTATTTCCACTTACTGCCCTTTCCAGTCATATCGGCACCGATCATTGGCCTATCCACGGAGGTAACCTCCATTCATGATTGGAGACAGTATAATATAACTGTGGATAGAGGGGCAAGGTATAATAAAGGCGGCACCGGGGGAAACCATCAAAGATTTTATTGGCTTGCATGCTGAAAGCAGTTCATTATAGGTTGATCTTAAGCATTCAATCGGAAACGGAAATGGGGAAATGGCATGAAGGATCTGATAGCTGATATTGTAAAAGCCTTGGTTGATCAACCAGAGCAGGTTACGGTAAGTGAAATTGAAGGTGGCCATACCGTGGTGTTGGAAATTAGTGTTGCTAAAAGTGATATGGGAAAGGTCATTGGCAAACAGGGCAGAAATGCTCAGGCAATCCGGACCATATTAAGTGCAGCTGCCGGCAAGGCAAAAAAAAGGTATGTTCTCGAGATTGTTGAGTGATAATCTTAATCTTGATCTGAATTTAGATTTTCCAAGGGAGGTGAGTTTCTGGGGAATACTCATTGCCAGTGGGGTCATTGTTACAAGAATCAAGCAAAGAAATGGTTTAAAATCCAATATGCAGCGTAACCTACGCCCCCGGCAATCGCCAGCATAATTCACGGTCTGCACAATTGGGTTTTTTTAAATTTCCAGATAAATATGCCGACTGCGGCCAGTCCTAATATAGCGCTGATAATTTTTGGAAGCATAAAAATACAATTTCAAAAAAATCGTTAATCAATAATCCACCCGCTCCTTCAACTCTTTTCCGCATTTGAAAAACGGCAATCGTTTGGGAGCCACTTGAACTCTTTCCCCGGTTCTCGGATTCCTGCCCTTGTAAGATTTATATTCTTTTACAAAGAAAGAACACAACCCGCGTATTTCAACTCGGTCACCCCCTGCACGCGCTGTTGAGATTCTATCAAAAAATAGATCAACAATTGTTGCCGCTTCTTTCTTAGAAATTCGGCATTCTTCCTTCAGGTTTTTGATAAGTTCCAATTTGTTCACGCGCCCTCCCCTGTCTTAGAGAAATCTGGAAATCGGAATTTGTTTGCCACAATTGCTTAAATATGATGATACGATAACAAACTGATAAAAAATTGTCAAAAATTTCAACAAGTTTTCAAGCTAATATCGCAATCAAAAAAGGTCCACGGCGATAACACCGCAAACCTTTCTTTTTTATCGGATTAGGCGGCCCCAAATTGAATTACAGACCGCTTTTTTCGATATTTGGGAAAATGTCATTAAAATGCTGAATCAAAAATTTATCTATGCTCCTTCACGATGATCTTAAACACCAGGTTCGGATCTTTTAAAGCGACTTTATAAATTAGATCTTCACTTGGAGCCGGACGCCGACCATGGTCATAATAATATCGGAGATCGCGAATCTCTTTGCGAATATTTCTGTTGCTGTAATGAGGGTTTGGTTTAACATTTTTGCTTATCCATCCAGGATGGTGCTTTTGTATTTTGTGCTGACCGTATGCTTTACCGGGGGGGGTATGATTCCGGTTATTCCATTCATGGGCAAAAGCAGCGCCGGAACCTAAGAACAACATAGCTGCTGCAACGATTATAATTTTCTTGATTCGTGTCTTCATGGCTATTCTCCTTTATGAGTTTGAGATTTTAAACCTTTAGACGGACCTTCTCATAATAAAGTTTACAAAAATGTGATTGTAAAGATTCAGGGGATCGGCGGTTGGTGAATTTATGGCCTATTACAATGGGAGAACAAGATGATGATAGGGATGGAATATCCTGACATGTGCTGGATTTAGCATTTGACATCCGATAACAGCATTGAATCACATATAATTCTCAGATGGTTCTGGCAAACGGTTATTATTCTGATATGGATTGCGGTGGCAACAATAGCTGTAACGGTTACTCACGGCTATGAATATTGATAACCTTCATTGTCCTTCTCGTATAAGGGCCACATTCAGCGGCTTGTCCGTTGTAATGCGTCGTTATTAGCTGACATTTATAATTTTTATAAGGAAAAATACACAGCCAAATAGAGCCATCAATGCTAAAGCGACGGCAACTATTTGATTACTCTCTGACAGGTGAAACGACCCGCCAATGGTGGCGGCAATCAATAGCAGGGCCAATG
>JBATKU010000134.1:0-60778 GCA_049669725.1 Desulfobacterales bacterium | reverse complement strand
TTGCCGCGTCGTAGCCCTTTGGCGAAGACGGGTCATCTGCTTGCCGCGTCGTAGCCCTTTGGCGAAGACGGGTCCTCTGTCATCTGATCTCTGAGGTCTGCCCTGCCCTCCCGGCCCTTAAACAGATTGACGATATCCTGAACTATCAGATACAGTGCGGGAACATAGAGCAGCGTTAAAAAGGTCGCCACCATCAGACCGAAACAAAGGCTCACCGCCATCGGAACGAGGAATTGGGCCTGAAAACTGCGCTCCAGAAGCAATGGGAAAAGGCCGGCAACCGTGGTGACCGACGTCAGCAAAACCGGCCGGAACCTGGCTCTGCCGGATTCAATTACGGCTTGGTTAAGATCAACTCCGCTGCCCACCGCCCGGTTGATAAAGTCGATCAAGATCAGGGAATCATTGACCACAATTCCCGACAGCGCCACAATTCCGAAGATACTGACAATCGTAAATTCCATCCCCAGCACCAGATGACCCAGAATAGCGCCGATCAGGCCGAAAGGAATGGCCATCATTATAATCACCGGCTGGATGTAAGACCGAAACTGACTGGCCAGTAATAGGAAGATCCCCATCAGTGCCAGAAAATACCCGCTTTTAATGCTGTCCAGTGATTCACGGGTTCTCTTCTCCTGCCCTTCCAGGGCATAAGTTAAACCCGGATAGCGCTCGACAAGGCCGGGTAAAAAATTGGCCTTCAAATCGGCGACGATCACGCTGGCATTGGCTATGTCCTCGTCTAAATCTGAAATAACCGAAATGGTTCGTTTGCGATCTACGCGGTTGACGACAGAATATGATCTGCCGGGGGTAATATCCGCCACTTCTTCAATAGGGATCTCCTGACCATCCATGGTGCGGATGCGCATATCTTCAATCCCCGCAATACTGCGGCGTTCTTCGTCTGAATAGCGAACCATGACCTTGACATCGTCTCGGCCCCTTTGTATGCGAAGGGCCTCATCACCATAAAACGCCTGACGAACCTGTTTGGCAAGGTCCCGCATGGTAATCCCGATAGACCCGGCACCTTCCTTGACCCGGAGTTTCTGTTCCTGTTTGCCGGGTTTAAAATTATCGGTAATGTCAAAAGTACCGGGATAGGTCGCTATTTCAGACTTCAGTTCGGCGGCCGCCCGCTTGAGCTGATCAAAATCCTGACCTCTGAGCTGAATATCGATGGGATTGCCCGCCGGTCCCCCCTCCAGGGTGGCAAATTGAAGCCTTTCCACACCGGGTATTTCCCCGATGAGATTGCGCCATTTAGCCAGAATGGCGTGGGTGGATATATTGGTCCGCTTTTCTGAAGACGCAAGCTCCAGCCATACCTCCCCGACATGGCTGCCGAATTCAGGGGGTTTCCAATCCCGCCGGGGGATAGCCCCGACAATTGAAAACGCGTTTATAACCAGCCTGCCATTTTGCCTGGTAAAATCAGAATACTCAGTGTTAAGCGCAAATGATTCTTTTTCAAGATGAGCAATAGTTTCTTCGGTTAATTTAAAGGGCGTCCCCAGGGGATAGACTACCTCTGCCACTATCCAGTCACTCTCCCCCTTGGGAAAAAAAACAAAGGCAACATACCCCCCGGCAATGATGCCCAGGCTGATTATCAGCACACCGATTCCGATCGAAAACGTAAAATACTTGTTTTTGACCACGTATTTAATGGCCGGTAAATAGACCCGGTCAATGACAGCCTGAAGCCCTTGCTCAATTTTTCCACGCAGGCGTTCGTGCCAGGATGTAAATTTGCGGTCTTTTTTCTCTGTTTGCGTCAAGGCATGATACAAATGGCTCGGTAGAATTATCAGAGCCTCACCAAGCGAAACGATCAAAATTATGATGACGGCCATGGGCATGACCGCAATGAATTTACCCATGATCCCCGCAATAAACATCAGCGGTAAGAAGGCGACTATAGTCGTACTGACGGCCATTACCACAGGTCCACCGACTTCTTTTAAGCCATCAACAACCGCTGCAGATGGAGACTTTCCCCTGGTATAATGGGAATAGACATTTTCGCCCACAATAATGGCGTCATCCACCAGGATTCCCAGGGTCATGATAAAGGCAAAAAGGGAGATCATGTTAATGGTTTGATCAAACCCGTTGAGCACCACGAAGGCAGCCATAAATGCAACCGGTATCCCGATGGCAACCCAGAATGCCAGGCGCAAATTCAGAAAAAAGGCGAGGGCGATAAAGACCAGCACTATACCCTGAAGACCGTTGCGCAGCATTAAATCGATGCGGCTTCGAACCATCGTGGATATATCTCCCCAGACGGCGATCTCTAGATCTTCAGGCATTTTTGATTGCTGCGTCTCTACATAATGACGGGCGATATTGGCTATTTCAATAATATCCTGCTCGCTGGTCCGGCTCACCTGGACAATGGCGGCCTGCTTGCCGTTAAATCGTGTTTTAATATCTAAATCCTCAAAGCCATCGATTACCTTCGCCACCTGTCCCAGCCTTACTACGGTTCCATCACTCAACGTAATCAGGGGAAGTTTTTCAAACTCCTGTCCGGTGTATAGCTGCCCCTTGGCCCTGATCAGGATCTCTCCCTGTTCGGTTTTTATTTTGCCCCCTGGAAGATCGATGCTCCCCGTTCTTACCGCGCTGGCGACCTGATCAAAGGAAAGTCCGTAACGACGCAGATCTTCTTCCGACACTTCAATGGCAATTTCGTAGTCGCGGACGCCGACAAGATCAATTTGGGTAATAGCATCGGGTTGTTTGAATTTGAAGGGTTTGAGGATGGAAGCAACGATGCCTTGCAGTCCACCGCTTTTTGTCTGCGATACAAATTTGGCATCTAAAAGCTCATCACGGATGCCTTCCGCAACTTGCCGAAGGCGTACTTCCGAAACTTCTCCAAAAATAGCCACGGATATGGTCGGGTCCTGGTTGATAATCTCCATGACGATGGGTTCTTCAGCCTCATCGGGAAAGGTATCGATACGATCCACTTCCGCTTTAATGTCATCTAAAATTTTCTGAGTATCCGCCCCTGTTTTCAGTTCTGCCAGGACTTGGCCGTTTCCTTCCCGGGCCGTTGATACAATGCGCTCAATGCCTTCGATGCTCTCGATTCGCTCCTCAATTTTAACACAGATACCCTCTTCGACTTCCTCCGGACTCGACCCGGGATAAGGCACCGAAGCCACAATCATGTCCAGGGAAAACTGGGGAAACACCTCCCGGCGCATATTCATAACCGTAAAAAGGCCGGCCATGATAATAAACACCATGATCAGATTTACGGTGACATTATTTTTGATTGACCATTTTCCGAGTTTTTCCATGAGGCTGTTATTGGTTATTTGCTATTGGTTATTAGTATTTGAACTAGTGCCCGTCTGACGGTTCAGGTAGTTTATGTATCCGTTTACTAGTCTCAAGGCACTGGAAATCAAATCCCTGCCTCTTTGGTAGTCTTCCTGATTAATGAATTCTTCATTGATGGAGGTAATTAGGTCATCGAGTAGTTCGAACAATGAGCCTCGGCTAATAAGACAAATCTGTGCATTTTCTTTAAAGTGAAACCGACCGAAGCCCTCCGCGATGTTTTGTGTTGTAGAGCGAGCAGCTCTTTTCATATTATCAACTAAGGAATAACATATAACAATTAACCGCCGTCAGTCTTTAGCCTGACCCGCATCCCTTCCGAGGGTGATGACAATGGGGATTTTACGATAAGCCCGCCTTCAGACAGACCTTCCCCGATAATCACGGTATCTTCATAGCCTCTCAGAATTTTGACCGAATTTGATTTGAGGGTATCATCCTTAACGGTGTAGACCACATCTCCCGGGTAAACCAGATACCTGGGCAGTACAAATACGTTTTGAATCTTTTTTCCTTTAATTCGGACGGTAACAAACATTCCCGGTCGCAGGCGAAAAGAGTTTTTTTGCTGCGAAGTGATCCGGGTTTCATCAACTTCGATCACCATGGGCAAGGTTCGGGTTCGTTGATCCATCATGGCTTTTATTCTTGCAACGCGGCCACTCCATATATTCTCACTACCGCCGTGTTTGAAAACAACATCCGCTAAAATTGGCGCTTCTATCCCCATATCATCAAGAAACCATTTAAGATCTTTGGACGGAATCCGAACCTCTATATCCAGCTGTCCGGCGCTGTAAATTTTGCCCAGCTGCTGCCCTATGCCAACATGCTGACCAACCTCAATAGCCTTCTCAAGCACCCAGCCTTCAAAAGGGGCCACAATGCTTGATCGCTCAAGATCCAGTTTGGCTTCCTGATACATGACCCTGGTCATATCGCGCGCGGCAATGAGCTGTTCTTTTTGGGGATCTACCAGGGCCAGCTGGTTGTTGAGAGCTTGAAGGCGCTCCTGGCTCGCCAGATAGGCCTGTTCGGCTTTGTCGAGCTGGGATTGGGCGATGACTTTTCGATCAATGAGCTTTTTCAGCCGCAAATACTCATTTTTCGCCAGTTTAACATCGGATCCGGCGATTTTAACCCTCGCTTGAAGGTTGATGGCTTCCTGCGCCAGGCGCTTGAGTTCCGCTTCGGCCTGCCTGATCTGGACATTGCGCCGCTCAACCGCCAGGCTGTATGTCCGGGGATCTATTTGAATCAGCCGGGTGTTTTTCTGAACAAAACCGCCTTCCTTAAACGCCGGATCGATGGCGACAATTGGCCCTCGAACCTGGGCGACCAGTTTGAGTGATTCACGCGGCGCAACGGTCCCGAAGGACTCCACGACCATATTAATATTCTCGGCTTTGGCCGGCAAAACCTCAACTAACAGTCCCTTATCAACCGGTACCTGGCGCTGGGCCTTGGGGCGCATAATGACCAGCACAACCGCAAGCACCAACGCGATAAAAATAACGACAAAAACCCGTATGGTTTTAAACAACCCGCCTTTTTTCATGGGAGGATTTCCCCTATCGAATGCGGTGATCGAATTGAATTTATTTTCAAATACTTCATAAATAGAAATTTTTAAGATTTAATTATAAGATCTTTGGCATTCGTTTTCAAGTTCTTTTATTATAATTACGAAATATTCGCCACAAAAACAAATTGGTGCGTTAAACAAAAAAAGCCGTCTGCCCCGATCGGAAACAGACGGCTAAAAGTTAGGGGCGTTGCCCCATCGGATTGCGAATCATTTGCCTTCCTGAATTTTTTCCGTCAGTACCGGAACGAAATCAAGCAGATCATCCACCACACCCACATCTGCCACCTGCATAATGGGTGCTTTGGGATTCTTGTTGACTGCCACGATAAAGGGATTTCCCTTGAGCCCGCCCAAATGCTGAAAGGATCCGCTGATCCCCAATGCCAGGTATACCTTGGGTTTGACCGTTTGGCCGGAAGTCCCAACCTGGCGGGATTTTTCCAGCCATTTGGCATCCACGATCGGTCGCGAGCATGATACCACTGCCCCGATGGCCTTCGCCAGTTCATCGGCAATTTCAATATTATCCTGATCTTCGATGCCCCGGCCGACCGAAACAAGAACGTCCTCTTTGGTAATGTCAACATCGCCGACTTCGGCTTGAACAACTTCCAGAAAACGCCTGGCGGCTGCCAAATCTCCGGCATCAGCTGATTTATCGATTACCTGCCCGCCGGCCGACCCGGTTTCATCCGGTTGAAAAGCACCCGGCCGGACACTGATGATCGCTCCGGCGGATGTGTCACAGTTAACATGGGTACTGACCTGTCCGCTATATTCCTGGCGGATAACTTTAAGAGTGTCACCGTCCAGGCCTTCAAAGTCGACGACATCTGATACGAAAACGGAATCAATTTTTATCGCAAGGCCCGGCGCGAGATCCATCCCGAAGGTATCATGGCCCAAAAAGACAACCGCGTCCTGGGGCAATACGTTTACCAGCAGTTTGCGGATGGCTTCGGCATTGGGATAGGCCAGGGCTTCGTTATCAAACTTCCAGACCTCTTGATAGAATGCCGCCACTTCATTGCAGACCGCATCTGTCTCGGCCCCTGCTCCGGTGACGATGGCTGTGACGGCAGCACCCGGGAAAATTTTACCAGCCGCTTTTGCCAGTTCGGCCGCGGTGTCATCAGCCTTACCTTGCTTGTGTGTAATATATGCAAAAACCTGTCCGGCCATTATTTGATACCTCCTTTGGCTTTTAAGATTTCGATCAGTTTCTCGGCAACCTCTTCTGAGCTTCCCTCAAGAATCTCAGCACCTTCACCGAGTTCGGGAACAAAGTAGTCCATCCGTTTCGACCGGGCCCCTGCAACGCCCACCGTATCCGGTGCAATACCGAGATCGGATGATCCCCAGACAGGAATATCAACCGAAGCGACCTTGCGGATCCCCCGAATACCGACATAGCGCGGTTCGTTGATACCGGTCTGAATCGAGAGCACACAGGGAAGATCGATCTCGCTCATTTCCTGGTTGCCGCCTTCGATCTCACGTCCGACCTTTAGTTTTTGGTCGTCTAAAACTTCAATGGTGTTGACCACCGAAGCGTAAGGCAGATCCAACATGGCGGCCAGCATTCCGCCGACCTGACCGGCGCCGTCATCGGCCAGGGCACCGGTAAGAATCAAGTCATAATTGCCTTTGTCAACGGCCGCCTTAAGCAGGGTTGCAACGCCTTTACCGTCAGATCCTTCAAAGGCATCATCGGACAGCAATATCCCGTTGTTGGCACCCATGGCCATTTCTCTTCTAACCACCTCTTCGGCATCCTCATCACCGACGGATATAACGGTCACTGAACCGCCAACCTTGTCGACAATTTGAATGGCTTCTTCCACCGCATAGTTGTCCCATTCGTTGACCGAGTAAACGAGATCATCCCTTTCAATGTCGCGGCCGTCGCCGGCGACTTCAATCTCATTTTCGGCGGTGTCGGGAACCCGCTTTACACAAACCAAGATTTCCATAGCTTTCCCCCTAGTTTAATGTTTTCACTTTATTGATAAATATTTGGTGCTTGTGTTTTGGGTTTTCGCATCGCAAACTACAAGAATTCTTATAAAGATAATAAGTTATGATTCCGTAACCATACGCTCCGCAACAAGCTCGCACAAATCAACCGCTTCCATCTCGCCTTCCAGCCCGGCGACTTTAATGGCGTCTTCAATGTTCACCAGACAGAAGGGACAGGCTGTCACAATAACGTTGGCCCCTGCTTCTTTAGCCATTTGAACCCGCAGAACCCCCATGCGTTGTTCTTCTTCGGGCTCATAAAACAGCATCAACCCCCCGCCGCCGCAACAAAATGAACGATCGCGGCAATTGCCCTCCATTTCGACTCTTTTTAGATTGGGAATGGCATCCAGTGCTGCACGGGGATCTTCATAAAGGTTATTGTGCCGGCCCAGATAGCAGGGATCATGGTAGACATACCGTTTAGCCGTGTCGTCCAGTGGCTTAAAACGAATTTTTCCTGAATTCACACTTTTGACGATGGTTTGACTGATATGCTCCACCGGTGGAAGATCTTTGTAATCTTTTTTCAGGGCATTCAAGGCGTGTGGATCGGCAGTAACAATGTTTTTAACACCGGAGTTGAGAATAGCCTCCGTGTTTTGAGCTTTGAGATCCTGAAACAGCATTTCCTCACCGAAGCGACGCACCTCATGACCGCTGTCCTTTTCAGTTTTGCCTAAGATACCAAAATCGATCCCGGCCTTGCTTAAGATTTTCGCCGTTGCACGGGCAATTTCCTGCATTCGGTCATCAAAACTGGATATACTGTCCACAAAATACAGGGTCTCGGCGGACTTGCCCTTTTCAAGAATTTTCACCGCAACGTCTTCACCCAGTTCCTTGGTCCAGTCGGCACGCTTGCGTTCCATCTTTCCCCAGGGGTTTCCGCGCTTTTCCAGGGCGCCCATGGGCTTCTGAAGGGACTGGGGCACCATGCCCTCGTCCACCATCCCGCGCCGAAGGTCCACCATCTTGTCGATATACTCAATTCCCAGCGGACATTCCTGCTCGCAGGCACCGCAGGTGGTGCAGGACCATATCTCATCTTCACTGTATATATCGCCAATCAATGGTTTGGCCTCACCGCCGTTACCGCCCAGGATCGGATAGTGTTTAAACGCATAGTCGCGCCCCTTAATCGAAATAAACCGGGGTGACAGCGGGCGGCTGACGGCATTGGCAGGACAACGGTCGGAGCATCGACCGCAATCGGCACAGGTGTAAAAATCCAGCATGTGCTTCCAGGTGAAATCCTCGAAGACCTTGACGCCAAAGGATTCCAGATCGTCCAGACCATCCTCGTCAACCCCGTAGCGGACGGGTTTGACATTGCCCCGTTCCAGGCGCATAAAAAATACGTTGAACAAAGACGTCACCACATGAAAATGCTTACCCATGGGCAAGAAGCACAGGAAAAAGAAAAATGTAATTTCATGGATAAAATAACTGATCGAATGCAGACTCTGCAACGTCTGGAGTGAACCAGCGCTTAACAGGTGTTTGAAAAGCCATACCAGGGTTAATGGGGCCGCAATTGGTGTATGGAGCCCTTTTTGGGTTTCAGCCACTATCAGACAGGCTTCAAACAGGCTTTCACTGATAACCAGTGTCGCGATAAGACCCAGCACCAGCAAGGCTTCCCAGGTATGATCCCGGCCGTACTGAGCCGGCACCGCGTAGCGTGCCGGTTTAATAATGCCCCGCCGCACGGCGGCTATGGTAACCGCAATCAGCACCCAGGTAGCGGCATAATCCTTTAGGACGTTGTAAAAATCACCGAAGCCACCGCCGAAGCCTGGCAGGGTAAAGCCGTCCAAGAAACCGATAAAAACCAGCTGGGTGGAGCGTGCGCCCAGGATCAAAAAACCGGCAAACAGGAAAATATGCACCACCCCGGCCAGCAGATATCGCGGGTGCCGCCATTGGGCCAGCCAGATTTTTAATACCGCCTGGATCCGGTCACCAACCCGATTAAAGCGGTTATCCGGGGCCGCTTTAAAAAGCGGTGCCAGGCGCTTAAATATAATATAGGCAAATGTACCCACCCCGAGCAACGGAATCAGAATATAAATAATGTTGGCAGGTATGCCAAGAATCGTGTTAGAAGCCGGAGAAATCAACGCAGGTTGCATATGGCTATTTCACCCTCCCCTAGTAGAGATCTTTATGAATATTTTGGTTTTTCGCAACGGTCTCGGTTGTCTATTCAATCAGTCTGATTTCTGAGCCAAGGCGTTTCATTATCATGAATGTCCCAATCAGACAAGACCTGTATGCAAAAGGCATTATATCGATAAAATTCCTTAATTCACCATTTCGCATTCGCCATTCGACATTCCAGCTATTTCCCTCCGAACGCATCTTCCTCGATGTCTATCGCCGCACTATTGGTGGCCAGAATGGCATCCATTTTCCCCAGGGTCGCCGGCAGGATGCTGTGGGTAAAAAATTCGGCACTTTTTAACTGGCCCTCATAAAAAACCGCATCTTTTTTCTTGGCACCATTGTCCAGCTTTTCGGCAGCGACCGTGGCGCGCCACAGAAGTTGCCAGGACATCACCACATCTCCGGCGACCTCCATAAAGGAGTAGGCATGGGCAAAGGCCGCCATTACCTTGGGCGACATGGCCGTTTGACCCAGATGCAGGGCGACCTCCCCCAATTTATTGAGAGCGGCTTCCACCTTGCCGGCATAGCCTGCGATTCTTGAATTGGCCTTGGCGGCGGCAATGGTTGCCTGGATCTCTACCATTAAATCCATGATCGGTTTGCCTTTATTCATACCAAGCTTTCTTCCTAAAAGATCCATGGCCTGAATACCGTTGGTTCCCTCGTATATCGGGGTAATCCGACAGTCTCTTAATAGCTGCTCCATGGGATATTCCTTGATATAGCCGTAACCGCCGTAAATCTGGATACCCAGGTTGCAAACTTCCAGGGCTTTATCCGATACATAGCCCTTGGCCACCGGTATCAGCAGGTCGATGATCCCCTGGTATTTGGCCTTTTCTTCCTCGTTATCGGAAGTATCTTTTTTGTCGTCGCACATACCGACATAATACAAAAGGCTGCGCATCCCTTCGACATAGGCTTTCATCGTCAACAGCATGCGTCTGATATCGGGATGTTGAATGATCGGAACCGACGGGGCGCTTTTATCCATCATGTTCAACAGGTGCCGGCCCTGCACCCGCTGTCGGGCATAGTTGACGGCATACAAATAGGCTGATGTGGCACAGGCAAAAGCCTGGACTCCCACCAGCAAACGCGCTTCATTCATCATCACGAACATGGCCCGCATGCCCTTGTTGGCCTCTCCCAGAAGCAGCCCCCGGCATTGGCCTTTGCTGCCAAGCGACATCGAACAGGTGGCGTTGCCGTGAATGCCCATCTTCTCTTCCACACCGGTGCAAACCACGTCATTGGATTCCCCCAGACTTCCGTCTTCATTGACCCAAATCTTGGGCACAATAAACAATGATATGCCGCTTGTACCATCCGGTGCTCCCTCGATACGCGCCAGGACGGGATGGATGATATTTTCAGCCAGGTTGTGCTCGCCGGATGATATGAATATCTTATTGCCGGCAATTGAATAGGTACCGTCCGCATTCTTCACGGCTGTGGTAGTCATGGCCCCAAGATCGGAACCCGCCTCGGGTTCGGTCAACAGCATGGTACCGGTCCACTTACCGCTGTACATGTTCTTCAGGAAAAGGTTTTTCTGGGCATCGGTACCGAAGGTATCCACCAATTTGCCGGCTCCGTGGGTTAGTCCGGCATACATCATAAAGGCAAAGTTGGCCCCGTTCATGTAATCGCTGGCCGCCATGGCGACTGCACGTGGCATGCCCTGCCCGCCCCAATCGGGGTCCTCGATCATAGCCAGCCATTCACCTTCTTTAAAAAGCTCCCATACTTTGTGAAACGATTCGGGTACCGTGACCTTCCCGGCATCAAAAAGCGCGCCTTCCCGATCACTTTCCGCCTGGGTCGGCAAAATCTCCTTAATCGCCAAGTTGCGGGCTTCGGATACGATGAGATCTATGGTTTTTTTGTTGAATTCGGCAAAAATATCATGTTTGCTCAATTCCTCAACGCGCAACTGTTCGTGAAGAACAAAGTCAACATCCCTTCGATCTGCAATTTGCTGTGCCATTTTTTTTTCTCTCCTTTTGTTGTTTTGCTTCCCGTGACTGGATTTGTATAAATCTATAGCAGGTCTCAAAAAAAGCGTTCCGTTATTCGAAAGTTTTTTTCTACAATCATTTATTCCACCCTTTCGTATTTCGAAACTTATTTTTGAAAACCGGCATATTTTGCCAATTGATTCACTAATCAGTGGTCCCGATACCCCTCACAAACAGATCAACCAGAGGGTCGGCCATGGAGACCAGATCGTAATTTCTATCCGAATGCAACCAGGTATTGATTACTTCATCAACGGCGCCCAGGATAAACCGTTTGACCAGACTGACATAAAGGTCCTTGCGGATGCTGCCTTCCTGTTGGCCGGCTTCAATGATTTCAGAAACCAGGTCCTGGTACATCTGGGCCATTTCCCTGATCTGGGCTTCCGCCAGGCGGCTGCTTTGATGGGTTTCAACCTGATACACCACCGCCATATTTGGATCCCGCTGGAATTCCATAAGATGTCGCTGGATAAGGTTCCGCAGTTTGTCCAGACTGTTACCGGCCTGGTTGACTGCCGCCCGAAATCGATCAAAAACCTGTTTGGTTCTATCGTTGAAAAACTGCAGCAGGATATCGTCTTTATTCTTGAAATATAGATAGATGGTGCCATCCGCCACGCCGGCCTCTCTGGCGATCTGGGCGACGGTTGACTGGTAAAAACCCTGGCGGGCAAACACTTCTATAGCTGCATCAAGGATAAGATGGTATTTGTTATTTTTAGCTTTATGACTGATTTTAGACCTCCCGTCTCTAAAAACCAGAGCTCCAAATAATGAATGAATGTTCATTCATAATACTGGCCTGAATTATCCCTGTCAAGTCTTTATTGAAATAAAATCATAAGGGTGTTATTATTTTTTAAATGTTTAATTATAAATAGTTATAAAAATATAGCTATATAGCAATCAATAGAATACTATAAATATATATAAATTAAAATTAATGAATATATATTCATTAACGAATTTAGACTGAGGCACAAATTGACTTTCAGCCCCGTGTACAATCAGAGTAATTACTATGTTGCTTTGCGTTTTTTGCTGTAATAAAGGAACCACCAGTCAGGAATTTATGGAAAAGCAGCGATTATATATTTATACATTTGAAAATGTCGAAAATGCCTGCGCGGCGTTATTGGCAGAAAAAGTGGATGCAGTGGTTTATGATGCCCTAAACCTGCTTTACTATACCAGCGGTGAGGGCAAAGGTAAGGTAACGGTCGTCGGAAAAATATTCGCAGCCCAGGATTATGCCATGGCCCTGCCCCAGGGCAGCCGGTGGCGTGAAAAAGTTAATCGAGCCATCTTGGCACTATTGGAATCTGGTGACGCCAGACGCATCCAGGCGAAGTGGTTCGGGGGCCCAGCGTCATAAAAATTGATAAACACCCTATCGAGCTAGCGGGTTATGGTCTGCTTACCCAACAACTTTTAATGTCAAAGCATGCCTACGCCTACGCTAACATAACGGTTGAGGTGTTCAAAACCCGGCCCCTGGTTTACATTGGTTCCGGTAAACCTGAAAACAGAAAAGCGTCTCTCAGCAATATTAACCTGGAAGGAAAGCTGAAGAACATACCGCGATCCGAAATAGAAAAGCTCGAACCGCAGATAAAAAATTATGCCGAACAGGCGGTTAAAAATGCGATGGAAAATACAAACCTGCTTCCGCCCACAAAAAATAAAAATGCCTTAGAATAAATTCAATAGGTCTTAATAGTTTCCATCAGGGCCCGGACCGTTTCATCATTATTGCACTCCTATTTTCGCGCAAATTTCTAGTTGTTACCGGATGTTTGTTGGTCGATAAAATTTAGTATTTCACGTCCGATAGAATTATCCGGGTGCTTGACAATCATTTGCTCAGCAATCTGCCTGGCCTGGGTGAACTTTTGTCTTTTGAGGTAGTGATCGGTCAGGGCATAAAGATAATCCAGATTGTCGGGCTCAATTTCAAGGGCTGCCAGCAAGGCCGCTTCAGCTTCTGCGTCACGTTTTATGAGCTGCAGCAATAATCCGAGGTTGTATTGCACACGCGAACGTTGAGGCAGCCCTGCAGCGGCAGCCGCGAGATAGCGCGCGGCCTCTTCAAAACGCTTTTTCTCCGCCAGCAGAAGTCCCAGCGAATACTGTACCTCGTGCAATTCAGCATGAGCCGCCACGACTTCACGCAGCAGCACTTCAGCCTCATTCTTGCGTCCCGTTTCATTGTAAAGCATGGCCAGATTGACCTTGGCCGGGTAGAACTGGTTATCTATGCGGATGGCGGCCCGGTAATTTTCAATGGCTTTATCCGGTTGATTGAGGTTGCCAAACAGGTTGCCCAGATTGTATCTGCCAAAGGCAAAGTCGCCTGAATATTCCATGGCATCTTGATATTCAGCCAGGTCCTTCTGAAATACAGTCTTCTGGCCGGCGTCCAGACCGGGGGTTGATAGATCTGTTACTCTCCGTGCGGCTTCTGTGCGCACGGCTTTTACCGGATCGTATAGCGCGGACGTCAGCAGTGTCGCCTGTTCCTTTAAATCCGGTAAATTCAGGTGATCCACGGCTGTACGCCGAATCAGAGCTTCATCGTCCATAAGGGCCAGTTTATAGGCCCCTGCGGTTTGTGTTGGCGAATAGGCCCCCAGCAACGACAGAGCCGTCGCCCGCACGATCACCGGATACAAAGGATCACCTGCCAGACGAATGAGTTCTGCATGTGCATTCGGCAAGCGCTTACGGCCGGCGTCAATGATGGTGCCGTAATGGGCGCGACGTCCCGGGCCATACCATCTGGTAATATATTCGTCGGACCATTGGGCTGATTTATCGATATGGCAGCGGTTGCAGGCATTGGGTGTGCCGAACTTTATACTGAAATCAGGTCTGGGCAACCGAAAACTATGGTCCGGTCGATAGTCATTGCCCATGTAATAGCGACCCGGCATGTGGCACTGCATGCACTGGGCGCCGCTGCCGACTTCAAACAGCACCTGGCCGTCGGCCGATTTAATGGGGTCCCCTTTTTCGCCCTTCTTTTTATGGAAATGATGCGCTTTGGTGTCATAGACGCCCGCCCGGTGGCACTGCAGGCACAGATCGTTGCCGGCCTTGACCGTTTTGATGCTGTGAACATCATGGCAGTCGCTGCAGCGAACATCACGTCCGTACATTTTACTCTGGGTAAACGAACCGTAAACGTAAACTTCGTCATGGATCTGGCCATCGACAAAATAAAGCCCTTCGTCCAATAGGCTGGGCAGCATGGTGTCCATCAAATCCAGTTCGGCATGGGTGTAATCACCCAGGATGGCACGCCGGGAATGACAGGGAGCACATAATTCCACCTGGTCGCGCGAATTGATACCGGAAGTTTTCACCCTCAACTGGAAATTTTCTGTCGCCGGGCGGGCCATGTCCGGCAGCTCGGCCCAGGCCGCATGCAGCGATCCCGGTCCATGACAGGCTTCACAGCTGACATCAATTTCCGACCAGGTCGTCTGATAAGAATCGGTGTTGAGGTCATAATTTTTTTTTAAATTGGTAGAATGACATTCGGCACACATGCCGTTCCAGTTCTGACCGGCATTGGTCCAGTACAGCCAGTCCTCCGGATCAATGGGGGCATCCGGATACAGGTGAAACCATTTATTTTCTTTAACATCCCAGGCCAGGGGCAGGCACTGCAGGCGTCCACCCGGAAACGGCACCAGATATTGTTGCAGGGGATAGACGCCAAAAGTATATTTGATTTCAAAATCGCCCATTTGGCCATCCGGCCCCCGGGTATAAACGAAGAAGCGGTCGTCCTGTCGGTAAAACCGGTATGTCATGTCAAAATATTCGAAGTGAACGTTGTTAAAGTTTCCCAGCACCGTCTTTTCATTGGCCTCATCCATTGCAAGGTCATGATGGGACCCCCGCCATTTGTCATACTCACCTTTATGGCATTCAGCGCATTTTTGACCGCCGACAAAGCCGGCTTCCGGTTGCGACTCACCCGGCCGTTGTAATTGCTTCTGCTTGAGCACATAGGCCGGGATGGACAATATGATAACAAGCGTCGCAATAATTCCGGTTATTTTCCAACTAGTCATAAACATTCATCACTTTACAGAAAACAGAGGACCGAGGACAGATGACAGAAGACCGATGACAGACAACAGAAATTTGGAATTGTGGATTTCGGATTGTCTGTCATACACCGCGCAACTCGCAACCCGCAACGCACAATCCGGAACAGTCACCAGCCAATAGAGGCCAGTATCGATTATGAAGCATCCAGTATCCAGCATCGCGTATCAAGCCTTCTTTTTGGGATA
Organism: Desulfobacterales bacterium; assembly: GCA_049669725.1. Classification (GTDB taxonomy): domain Bacteria; phylum Desulfobacterota; class Desulfobacteria; order Desulfobacterales; family JAFDCJ01; genus JAFDCJ01. The sequence goes on along the minus strand of JBATKU010000134.1, from coordinate 45,302 downwards.
TGTCACCTGTTTGGCTTGAAATTCATTTCGTTTAAAACGTTGTCCCGTATCCACCTTCACGATATTATTTTCAATAAATACGGCATAAATATCCAGTGCCCGGGGAGCCGGCGCGCTGATGACGTTTCCGGTTATGTCAAAAGCTGACGCATGGCAGGGGCATACAAATTTATTTTCTTTCTCCACCCAGGGCAGTGTGCAGCCCAGATGCGTACACTTGCGGGATAACGCCAGAAACCCACCATCCTCCAGGCGGGCCAGGTAAAACCGTCCCCGCACAAAAGCGGTTACTGAGTTGGGGACATATTTATCCACCGGACCGCCGATGAAAACAGTATCATCAAGCTCCTGCAATGCATTGGATTTTCCCGGCCGCAAAAATGCAACGGCAACAGCAATAAATTCAGCCAGAGCCAAAAAACCCAAAATGATCCAGAGTTTGTTTAGAAAATTTCGGCGAGAAGGCTTTTGCTGATTTCCTGATGCTTGTTCAGATTTCTTTTTTACCATCAGTTATTCCCCATTCGCTGTTTGATCGTCTTCTGCTGGGTCTAAATCTTAGTATCATTTCGAGATATTTGGCATTATGGAGCAGCCACTCCCACCTCCCACGGCCACATCAAGGCCATCCCGCTGCCGCGGAACCAGGTGCAGGTAACCGTCAGAATAATGAAGGCCACCAGCAACAGAACCGCAACCGACTGAATAGCTTCGTTGTTGGTGGCGCCATACTTTTTTTTCATCAGCCAGTAAAACCCTGTAATGCATGCCAGGGCCAGAGCTGCCGGCAGCAATCCGTTGCTGACAACCGCTGGGACTGCCGGAAGCCAGGCGGCAAAATTGATAACAAATTCATCCGTAATGATACCCAGAGGCGTGACTATAACAGCAACAATCGCTGCAACCATTGACATCTGCCGCCCGCGATGAGAGCAAAACCACACACCGGCGGTTTCGGCTTCATAGCTCAGATAAGGCAAGCAAAACAGCGCCGCAAGGATAACCACCGGGATGACCAACACCGCAAATAGCGGGTGGAAATGCAACAAAAGCTCCTGAATGCCGGCAAAATACCAGGGTGCTTTGGTTGGATTAGGGCTTAACCCCGGATTGGCCTTGGCCTCCAAAGGAGCGTTAAAGGCGACTGACCATACCATAATTAAAGCAATCAACACCAAGGCCACGACCACTTCCCGCATGATCAGATTCGGAATAGCTGCCACCGTTTCTCCCCCCGCATCAGGGTCCTCTTGGGGCGCCCGGGGAATCACCAATCCACGGGATTTGCGTACACGCCAGAAATGAAACGGCATCAGAATTAGAAGACAGGCAGGAATGACAGCCGTGTGTATCGCATAAAAATTTGACAGAGTTGCCGGACCGATGTCGGCACCGCCCCGGATTAATTTTTGCAGCCAGGCGCCTATGCCGGGGATATATTCCAGCATTCCGGTGCAGATGGTGATCGCCCAGTAAGCCAGCTGATCCCAGGGCAACAAATAGCCGCTAAAATTGGATCCCAGGATCAGTAGAAACATCAATAGCCCGATGATCCAGTTGAACTGCCGGGGTGCATGAAACGCACTGGTAAAAAACACCCGCATCAAATGCAGAAAGACCACCAGCAGCAACATATTCCCGCTCCAGTGATGAACGTTGCGAATCAACTGACCGAAACCCACCATGTTCTGCAGGTAAATAATGGAGTCATATGCTCTGTCGGGAACCGGCTGGTAGACAAATTTCATCATCAGTCCGGTAAAAAAAAGCATGCTGACCAGCACCACGGCCATCCCGCCGAGCCCCCAGGTAAGAGTAAAATTCAGAGTACGTTCCGGAACTACCCTGGGACGGAAGTGAAATAACAGGCTGTTAAACAGATTACGGTAGTGCTGCCGGTCAAAAGGCTTTTGGTAGGTTCCGGGAAAAATCGAATACCAGATTCGCTTAAAAAGACCGAGGCGGTCCGACGTCGCATTGGTGCGCGGCATAGATTAGATCCCGAATGATCTATATTTGAAAGATGATAGAAGCGCTATATTAAAACCTGCGTTATGGCCACGGCCATGGAATAATGGAGCCCTGGCCTCCGGCTCGCAGACCCTGCGGCTCGGAGAGAAAATTGGCACATTGGGAATAAAAACCGGATAACATCCAATTTATTTAATAATCCATGATATTTTAATATCCTATCGCTATTATTCAGTCAATAGGTGGCCCAGGCATAAGGTGGGCAGGATGAGGATGCAGGCTGGTTGATATGGCAGGCAAACTTACAAAATAATCACCGAAATACACAAGCAGGTGACGACCAGCAGGGCGATCCAATCGCGCTGGTGTGCAGCCAATTCGGGGTCGGTTCGGTTTTCAGTAAACCCCCTGGCTTCCATGGCAGCCACCAGATCATCCGCGCGTTCAAAGGTCCGGCGCATTAAAGGGAAACCCAGTTTTATCAGCCGATAGGCTGGATTTTTGCGGTTCTGCACGCAGCGCGCTTTTTGTGCTTCCAGGGTTTCTTTGGCCTGATCGAAAATTACCGGAACAAATCGCAGGATCAAGCCCATCATGATGGCAACCTTTTGCTCCGGGACAAAGGGCACCGGTTTTAGAAACCACTGCACTGCAGCTTTAATCTCCGAGGGCCGGGTTGTTGAAATCAGGGTAAATCCCAGCAATACAATAAAGGCCAGTCGCCAGCAAACCAGTAATCCGGCGTGCAGGCCCTGTCTGGAGACCGAAATATATTTCAGATCTATCAGGGAAGTGCCGCCGGTTGAAAGGACGCGGGCCATAAAAACAAATACCAGCAGAATAAAAAAATAGCGTAGTTCCTTAAATCCCGAATTCAACGGCAACCGGGCATATATTATAAGCAAAACCAACAGGACGGTGACAAGGCCAAGGGAAATGAAGAACAGGTTTAAACATACCAGGCTGAGTAAAATGATAAACAGAAGCTTAAATCTTGGATCCAGGTTATGCAGCAGCGAATCCCCGGAAACATATCCAAAGGAAGTCAATTCAGCCACGATTCAGCCTCCACCCCCAGTCGATAAGCACAGGGCTCCCGCACCCCAAAGGCTTCGAGGTGACCAACAATTTCGACCGGATTTCCATCCCTGACAATTTTCCCACTCTGCATGATTATCAGGCGATCGGCGTGGGCAATAATCTTTTCCAGATCATGGGTGGTTACCACAATCGTATGGCCGGATCCATGCAGGGCGAGGATGTGCTGTAATACCTGCTTAACCCCCGGATAATCGAGGCTCGCAAAAGGTTCATCAAAGACGATCACCCGGGGTTCCATGGCGAGGACACCTGCGATGGCAAGCCTGCGCTTTTCACCCCCCGAAAGCAGATGCGGTCGCTGGTCGGCCAGATCCTGCAGCCCGACGACCCGCAAGGCCTTGTTTACCCTTTCTTTGATCGCAGCGCGTTCCAGACACAAATTTTCCGGCCCGAAAGCAACATCCTCATAAACGGTTTCACCGACAATCTGGCTGTCGGCATCCTGAAACATCATTCCCACAAACTGACGTGCTTTCAGAAGATTCTCCTTAACCGGCATATCCGCCAGGCGGACCATTCCTTCAGTAGGTAAAAGCAGACCGTTTAGATGTCTCAGTAAAGTCGTTTTGCCGGAGCCGTTATGACCGGCAATCACCACAAACGATCCTTCCCGAATTTTCAGGTTGACACCCTCTATGCCAACAGTACCATCGGCAAAGCGATGACTGAGGTTTTCAATTTCAATAATATTCATATTTTCGCGTTGCGGGTTACGGGTTGCGGGTTGCGGGTATCGGGTTTCGGGCTGCGGGTTGCACCCGAGGTTTTGTGATAGACCACAAGCGTTCGACTTAGGCCGAAGCTCAACTCGTGACACGCAACTCGTAACCCGAAACCCGTATAATAGGCCTTAGGCCTCTGGCTATGGCGGCCGCCGCCGCAATTTTCAGAGCATCGCCTATAAGGAACGGCAACATGCCGACAGCCAGGGTTTTGGACCAGGTCATCCCGGTCAGGATTTTCAGCCAGCTCGCTCCGCAGGCATACAAAACAAAGGTTCCGCAGATCATGGCAATGATATCAATGCCGATTCGGGCACCTCCTTTGCCGGAAATGTATCCGACAATTAACACCGCGGGCAGGTACCCGATCAGATAACCGCCGGTGGGCCCCACAATGCGGCCGATTCCCCCCATTCCGCCGGCAAAAACCGGCAGCCCGCAGGCACCGGCCAGCAGATATACGCCGACGCTCGCCAGTCCCCATCGGCTTCCCAGCAAAAGGCCTGCTAAAAAAACAAACATGTTCTGTAAAACGATGGGGACCGGCCCCACCGGGATGGAAATATAAGCGCCGGCTGTCATTAAGGCGGCCAGCAGCGAGGCAAACACCAACATTCGAAGTTGACTGGAAGGATTCATTGGTGAAAACAATCTCCGTAGATAATTTTCTTAAAAGAACCGTCGGCGAGCCTTATAATCAGGGCACCGTTTTCATCTAGATCAACCGCCAGACCTTCAGATACCTCTCGCTGGGTAACTATTCTGACCGGTCGCTGTAATGTGGTGGTATACTGTTTCCATTCTGAAATAACATTCTCAAAGTCTGCATTTTTCAAGCGATTTTCAAATTCATCTAAAAACCTGGATAACAGTTTGATCCGTGAAATCTCCCGGCCCAGCATTTTCTTTAAAGATATGGCTCCCGGTTCCACCCCGGCCGGGTCGTTGTTGACGTTAATCCCCATGCCGATATTGATAAAAAATACCCGATCCGCTTCGGCCTCCAATTCCGAGAGCATCCCTGAGAGTTTGCGATCATCCACCAGAATGTCATTGGGCCACTTGACGGTGGCCTCGATCTGGTACATTTCCCGCAGCACCCGGGTCAGCGTCAGCGATGCCAGAAAATTCACTCTTGAACTTATTGGAACGGGTATTTCGGGTCGCAGAACAAGCGTAAAATACAGGCCGCCGTTGTCCGACTGCCACTGCCGGTTTAGCCTTCCCCGCCCTTCGGTCTGACGTCCGGCAATCACAACCGTAAAATCGGGGCAGTTTTTACGGGCCAGATCTTTGGCGGTATCCATGGTCGAAGGCAGCTCAGGAAAATAATGAATGCGGGCTTCCCGGTCCGGAAATTCCCAGGCATAAAGAACGTCCGGCGAGTCAATCAGCTGGTATCCAGTAGGGGTTGAAAGAATATGATAGCCAAACTCTTGAAGCTTGTGGATATGCTTCCAGACTGAAACCCTTGAAATTCCAAGGGTTGAGCTAAGATATTCTCCGGAAACGATCTCCTTACAGGATCGGAGTTCTGCCAGGATTTTGCCTTTCATAGATGATCTTCTACTGTTTCGTTAACCTAAAATTATTAATAGGTTAACGAAACCTTTAAAAAAAGTCAATTGATAGAATCGAAAAAATGCGCCCAGAATCAGATGACGCCGGTTTCCCAAGCCTCCTTCGGCCATAACCTGCCATCTTTTTGTGATTTCCCACTGCCCTCCGAAAAGGTAATTCCAGTGGTCTTCATTTTTGATGTCGATTTCAAAATCGATATCTACAGACGGCAACCTGGAATCGATTTCCTTGAGATTGATATCGTCAGTCACCGTCTGCTTATAGTCCATGTACATGGCACCGACCCAAAAGGCAACGGACCCCTTAATTGCGGCAAGATCAACCATAACGCCTATTCGCGGAGAAACCGTCAGGGTTTTTATCTCGCCGTCGACAACATCGATGTTGGAATGGGTGTAATTGACGTCCAGGCTGCCGAAAAATTCTTTGTACCCGCCCGCCAGGGTGACCCCCCCGCCAAAGGTGGTGCCGTTATAATCGATGTTAAAATTTATACTTGTCGGATCGGTGATTGGCGTAGGTCCGACAACCGGAAGATCAACGATAAGAGCCGGAAGATTGACATCCAGTTCAGCTTCGCCGTTGATATAACCAAATATCCCGTACACATTGGCAAATGGCAGCGGCAACTCATATCCCATCGCGCGGACTTTTTCACCCCAGATAGGCAGCTTCCGGGTGATGGGTTCCACCGCCTTTTTAACCTTATACCGATGTTCATCTTCACCGTCGGAGGGTTCATTGCGAATGGGATACTCAGTCTGGGACAAAAGGATCGCTTTGTGGTCGTCATCTGACCAGAGCTTTAATTCCCCGGGGATGGCCCTGTATTCTTTGCCCGGACGATAAGAAACACCATTATCACCGGCTGCAATTTCCGTTACTGCTTCATCGGAAGCAGCTATCAGGGCAACAAAATGAAATAAGAAAATCGTGGCCAAACTGACCCTCACATAATTGGCCGTATTTTGCATAAAACGCTTCACACTCAAGATCAAACCTTTGAAGATGAAGTAAAAGTGGACACATTCAAGCGGGTTGCCTCCCGCCACAGCGGGATTGGCCGTTTGCCAGTTAAAATTGGAAAAAATACTTTTTTAACGGGTCAATCGATAACTGGCCAACCGGTTAACAATAGAATCTCAAAGTTTAAAGTCCCTGTCAATCCAGTTCATTTCCGACATCCGCATTCCCACTTCCAAATTCCTATTGCTCAATCACGCGCATGCTTTTCCATTTACCCAGCCGGAATCGCCCCAGGGTGATCGAGGCCAGCAGGAACAGGAATAAGACCATACAGGTCCAGGCAAAATGAAGTCCCAGGCCGAAAACCTCCATGCCGACATACAGCGGCACTACCATTCCAAAAAAAGAAAGCAGTCCGATGCTCCACATGATAAATTTAGTGTCGCCCGCACCTTTGAGCACCGCCGTGCTGATCATATACAATCCATCAAGCAATAAATAGGCGGCCACAAACCGCAAGACCACTACCCCCATTCCCTTGATGACGGCAAAGTCTTGAGGGTTGACATCCCTCGGATGGAATAGTTCAAACAACGGTTGGGGCACCAACAAAAAGAGCAGGATGAGAACTGATATATAGCCTGCCACGATGACCATCGTGGCTTTGGCCGCGGCCACCGCCTGATCCGGGCGATTGCGGCCCAGCGCCTGGCCGACCAGGGTGCTGGTGCCTAAAGCAAAGCCCATTAAAGGTCTGAAAGACACCGAGTCCAGGGATATTGCAATGTTGGTGACCGCCAGTTCGACTTTTCCGATCCGTCCCACCATGAACACAAAAAATAAAAATGCGAACACATCCAGACTGAACTGCAGCCCGCTGGGGACTCCGAAACGCAGAAGTCTTCGAAAAAGGTCGCGGTTGAAATGGTAATTTTTCAGGACCTTGAATACACGATCATTATCACGCGTAAAAACGATCACTGCCAATAGACCAGTGGCCACCGTCCACGAAAAAACCGTCGCCAGGGCGGCCCCCAAAATCCCGAGCTCCGGAAATATCCAGACCCCGTTGATCAGGGCATAATCCAGGGGCACGTTAAGGAGCATACCGATGAAATGAATTACCATCACCGGTCGGGTAGCACCGCGACCGGTATAAAAGCTGGAGAGGCTCATCCCGACAATGTGGATACCCGAGCCGAAGCACAGGACCCGGAAATAAATGACTTCCAGCCGTTGCACTTCCGGCGCATGGCCAACCAGTTCAAAAAGAGAACCGGCGCACAGTGCCAGACCGACCATGATCAGCCAGGCGAATATAGAGAAATAAATGCCCTGCCACATCGCCCGGCCCACCCGCTGCAAAGCTCCGGCCCCGGTATACTGGGCGATGATGACATTGCTGTATCCTGCCGTGTCGGCAAAAAACGACAGAAATACAAAGGCCGCAATCCCTGCCGGCAATGCGGCGGCAATGGCATCTATGGAATAATTTGCCAGGAATACCCGATCGGTAAACGTCATCACCACCGTGGTGGACATACTGACCACCAGCGGCATGCTGACGCGCATGATGTCACGATAACTGCCTGATGCCCTGGCTGTACCTGACGGAAATACCATTTTACCTCGGCTTCTATTTTGCAGGCCTAAAAAAAACCCTGCCCCCTAAAAGGGACAGGGTTTGACGCTGGTTAGATAACGAATTCATTTGCTGCCTTCAACCGGATTGTTTGGATATTGACCTTTATAGCGCGGTAAGACCGGATCAATCCATCAGAGGTCTCGGCAGTACTTTGGATAGTTCGGCGATTTCCGGCATCCGGTGTTCCCATTCGATGGCCATCATATGAACGCCGGCGATGCCCTCCATTTCCTTGAATTCTTCGACTTGCTCGCAGGCCATCTTGATGCCTTCATCGGCGACCTTGCCTTTGCCGGCCCCCTGCAGCCTTTTGATGACGGATTCCGGCACGTCCATTCCGGGCACCTTCGACTGCATGTACCTGGCCATACCAACACTTTTCATGGGCGTCACACCGGCCAGAATGTAGACTTTTTCGGTCAATCCCATGTCGTTGGCCTGTTTGGCCCATTCGCGAAATTTTTCCATATTGTAAATACACTGGGTCTGTATAAAATCCACCCCGGCGCTCACTTTTTTGGCCAGACGGTGCACCCGCCATCTGAAGGGTTCGGCAAACGGATTGGCGGCCGCACCGATAAACATACGCGGCGGTTCTTCGATGTCGCCGCCGCCGATGAATTTGCCCTCATCCCGCATACCTTTGACCATGCTGATCAACTGCATGGAGTCAATGTCGAAAACGCCCTTGGCGGTGGGATGATCGCCAAACTGCTGGTGATCTCCTGAAAGACACAGCATATTTTTGATACCATGGGCGGAGGCACCCAGAATATCGCCCTGCATGGCCAAACGGTTGCGATCACGGCACACCATTTGAAAATTGGGCTCCAGACCTTCCTGGATCAAGATAAGAGAGGCAGCCCAGCTTGACATACGCACGACGGAAGTCTGGTTGTCCGTGATATTGACCGCATCCACATTTCCTTTCAGGTGGGAGGCTTTTTCCCTGACCTCCTGGGCGCTGGTTCCGCGCGGTGGACCCAGTTCACCGGTAAACGCAAATTGGCCCGCCTTTAACACCTTCTCCAGATTACTGCCTGATTTCATTTCGATTTCCTTTGAGCTCATGGTAACTTTTTTCTCCAATTTTGCGGTATATCGCCTCGGTCTGTTATCCGGACATCATCAAGGGCCTAATCTTCCGGTTTTTTATAGCCAGGCTGGACCAGGGTGCGCGGCACCTGGTTGTGCCAGTCCACGGCCGGCATAATTTCCAGGATGCAGTCCAGCCGGCCCTGTTTCTCAAGACGCTCGTAGATCAGATACCAGGCACAGGGTTGGTCGGCATTTATCTCGCAACTACCCCGGTTGGTACCGCCGCAGGGACCATTATATAGTCCTTTGGCACACATAGTGACCGGACAAATCCCCCCGGTCAGCCCCAGCACGCAGCTGCTGCAGGAACGGCACCTTTCTTCATACCATCCCACCGCCTGGTTGACTGCCAGACCGGACGTGTCCACCGCTGGAAAGACGGGTATATTCGGAAACCTTTCAGCCAGAAACTGGATACCGACACCGCAGGCCATTGACAGGATGGCATCATAGTCTTTGACTAGATCATCCAGTTCGGCCAGATATTCGCGATCACACTGCCTTTCAACCGTTCGGGCGCCCAGCTCAATGGGATTGTCTTCCAGCTTGCGGGCCATTTCCAACTCAGCGTTTAGAACATCGACCTCTTTTTCTCCGCCGGCCAGGCACACCGCCACACAGGTGCCGCATCCCACGTTGAGGACCTTCTTGTAGTCTTTGAGCAAGTTTTTTATTTCTTCAAAAGGCTTTCTTTTGGCAACGATCATTTTTCCTCCTGTTTTGCCGTTTCTTTGCTTCCCGCAATTCCGGGAAAGCCTCCGGACTACATGGCCGTTTCAGGATGAAAAACCAAAACATCCTGGAGGTCCTCGCCCAGGTAAACCCTTTCGTTCGGTCCCAGTATCCCTAAAGAAAGGCAGATGAGGGTCCACATGTGAACGACGGGATAATTGCCGCCGTAATGCTCACTGAGCTCATGAATCTGGGCGTGACAATTATGGCAGCCGGCGATACAGTAATCCGCGCCGGTTTTCTTAATCTGTTCGTCCTTCAACCGGCCGAATTCCAGACGCTGTTCTTTCATACCGGACTGGAGGAAACCGCCGCCGCCGCCGCAACAATAATTATTGGACCGGTTGGGGGTCATATCGACAAAGTTTTCTTCCCCGACAACCGATTTGACCACATAGCGCAGGTCTTCGGCAATGGGGTCCCCATAACTCTTGCGCACGATCTGACAGGGGTCCTGGACGGTAAATTTAATTTTCAGATCCTTGTTCCAATCTGAATTGACCTTGAGCTTTCCCTCGCGGATCCATTTGGCATAGTATTCATAGATGTTCTTGACGACAAAATTATGCTCGATGTTGAATTTTTTCAGTCCTGCCAGGACTGAGAAGGTTACGTGCCCTCATTCGGTGTTGAGAAAGACCTTGCAACCCAGGTCATCGGCCTGTTTGGCCGCCGTGCGGGTAATGTGCTCCCAGGCTTCGTTGTCGGAGAGAAACATGCAGTAGTTTTCTCCGCCCCATCCCTTGCTGCCGTAAGTCCAGTCTACCCCGGCCGCATGCAGGATTTTCCAGAGCGGAACCATTTCGTCGGGTTCGGTGACCGGTTCGCGGGAGTTCTGATTCAAAATAAATTCAGCGCCCTGTTTGTCGATGGGTGCCTGCATGTCTGCAAATTCGGGTTGCGCTTCCCGGTATTCTTCCAGGACGTCTTCCACCACGAATTGGAAATCTTCCGGGCTGGCCCCCATGGCACTGCAGCTGTCATTTTTCAGTGCCATGTCGCAGGAGCCCAAAATACCCTTGGGGCGCTCCTCGCGCGGTCTTTTACCCCTGATATTGTAAATGAGCTGCGGAATGTCGATTTTCATCGGGCAGACATAGATGCAGCGCTGGCACATGGTACACATCCAGGGCCAATCCGACGCTAAGATCTCCTCGTCCAGACCCAGGGCCGCCATGCGCAAAAATTTTCTGGGATCCATGTTCTCCAGGCCCGTGGCCGGGCATCCGGAAGAACAGGCCCCGCATGTCAGGCAAAGGTTCAAATTCCCGCCTTCGGGCAAAAGTTTTTTGACTTCATCTATCAACATGCTTTGCTTCTTACCACCGAGAGCTATGATTTCCTCTGGCATAATTGCCTCCCTTTTCTATCTTTTTTTAAGGTTGCCTTTATCGTTTAAGGGGCTTGGCCCCAGTGACCGTATGTGTTCCGTCATCTCTTTGGCATAGGCGGCAAAGGTCGGTCCCTCACCGGATGAAAGATTGTACATTCGGACACGGTCGCCTTCCATGCCGATTTCCTCAAGCAGAGTGCGCACGTACTCTACCCGTTCCCGGGCCCGGAAGTTGCCTTCATTATAGTGGCAGGTACCCTCCAGGCAACCGACGACATAGGCCCCGTCGGCCCCCTTTTGGATGGCCCTGAGCAGGTGGAGCGCATCCACCTTTCCGGTACACGGCACCCTGATAATTTTTATGTTGGATGGGTATTGAAGTCGCATGGAACCTGCCAGGTCCGCGGCTGAATACCCTCAATAATCACAGCAAAAAGCTATGATGTTGGGTTCGAACTCCTCGCTCATGTTTTCCTCTCATTTAATATATTGGTTGAGTAAGTTGATTGGGTTGACTGGCTGATTGAGTTAAGGGAAATCAATCTTCCCACCGCAATGGATCGTTCAACATAGTCAATTCAACTCATCAATCTAATACCAATAGCTCGCTTTTCACGCCGTGCCATCATTCCGACTTCCGCATTCCGCATTCCAACTTCCGACTTCTGCTTCATCCTCCTGCAAGCAAAGCATCAATTTTGCATATGATCTGCTCATCTTCATAAAAACTCAACCCGATGGCCTCCCGGGGGCAGACACCGGCACATATACCGCACCCGTGGCAAAGGGCCTCATCGATTTCGATGACGCCTTCATCAGAATTAAAGACCGGCACCTCAAAGGGGCACGACCGGACACAGGTCAAACATTTTACGCAGTGCTCCGTGTCGACCTTGGCGGTGATGGCCGAAAGTTTGATTTCCGATTTGGCCAGAAACGTAGTGGCCCGGGAAGCAGCAGCCTGGGCCTGGGCAATGGATTCTGAAATCAGCTTGGGCCCGTGGGCGGTACCGCACAAAAATATGCCGTCTCCCGGCATATCCACCGGACGAAGTTTCACATGGGCTTCGATGAAAAACCCCTCTGGATTGCGATTTAGTTTCATGATTCGGCTCAGATCTTCGGTATCCTCGGCCACCACACCCGCACTCAGCGCCACCAGATCGGCACTGATCGCGAGGTTCCGCTGCAGGATGTGATCCTTGACCAACACCTCAATCCCGTCCGGGGTGGTTTTTACTTCCGGCGCCGCCTGCTGCGCAAAGCGAATGAAAATAATGCCTTTTTCCCTGGCCTCCTTGTAGTAATCCTCCAGCAGTCCGTATGTGCGCATATCGCGATATAGAATATAGATCCGGGCATCCGGATTGAGCTTTTTGATGGCCAGGGCATTTTTAACAGCCGACTGGCAGCAGATGCGCGAACAGTTCTGATTTTCTTCGTTGCGCGAGCCCACGCACTGGATCATGACAACGCTGGCAAGATCCGCCGCTCCCCTTTCTTCCAGCCGGTCGCTCAATTCCACCTGAGTGACCACCCGCTCGCTTTGGGAGTAAAGATACTCAGTGGGCCGGTACTCCTTGGCCCCGGTGGCAACAATAATTACCCCGTGGTTGATGCTGTGCTTGCGGGCTTCATCTCCAATGGTCAGATGAGTCGAAAAATTTCCTTTGTAGCCGCCAAAGCCGGTGATGGTTGCAGCGGTAAATATTTCGATCTTATCATGGGAATTTACCGAATCAATCAGCTTCTGCAGATAAGCGCGAATATCACTGCCTTCGATGGTGTGGTGCAACCGGGCGGCCATACCGCCGAGGTGTTTCTCCTTTTCGACCACGACCACCTCAAATCCCTGGTTACCCAGGCCCAGGGCGGCGTTCAGGCCCGCAATGCCCCCGCCGATGACCAGCGCCCGCCGGTTAACCTTGATAACCTTCTCCTTTAAGGGCTGCAAGGACCCGGCCCGGGCCACCGACATGCGCACCAGGTCCTTGGCTTTGGCCGTGGCTTGCTCCTTGTTCTTGGAATGCACCCAGGAGTCCTGGTTGCGGATGTTGGCCATTTCAAAAAGGTATTTGTTCAGGCCGCAGGCTTCAAGGGTTTCCATGAACATCGGTTCGTGGGTCTTGGGGCTGCAAGAGGCCACCACCACGCGGTTTAAATTGTGTTCCTTGATCACCTCTTTTATTTTATCCTGGGTATCCTGGCTGCAGGTGAACAAATTTTCATCCGCGAAGGCCACCTGGGGCAGTGTTTGAGCATACTCTCTAACAGCCGGTACGTCAACCACGCCACCGATATTGATACCGCAGTTGCAAACAAAAACACCGATGCGCGGCTCCTGCTCGGCAATATCAATTTCGTCGGGGACCTGGACCGTTTCGGTCTCACTTCCCCGGGCTTCTGCCAGAATCCCCCCTGCCGCACTGGCCGCCGCACTGGCTTCGGTAATAGAGCCGGGAATATCTTTGGGTCCCTGGAACAAACCGCAGGTAAAAATCCCGGGACGCGATGTGGCCACCGGGGCGAACGGATCGGTTTCAACAAAATTGTATGAATTCAACTCGATGCCGAGCCGCCGGGCCAGCTCAACCGAAGACTGGGGAATACCCAATCCCACGGAAAGCACCACCATGCTGAAAGTTTCTTCGGCCCGGGTGCCGTCCTCATCCACATACTGGACATGCAAATCTCCGGTTTCGGGTATCTCTGAAATGGTGTGGATGCGGGCCTTGGAGAAACGGACGCCCTCATTGTCCCTGGCTCTCAGGTAATATTTTTCATAATCTTTGCCGAAGGTTCGGATATCCATATTAAAAATGACACAATCCAGGTCCCCATCGGCATGCTCCTTGGCGATCATGGCCTCTTTAATGGCGTACATGCAGCATACCGAAGAGCAGTAGCCGTTGCCGCAGCGATTGGTATCCCGCGATCCGACACACTGCAGCCAGGCAATCTTTTTGGGTTCCTCACGGTCCAGGGGCCGCATGAGATGGCCGAAATAAGGGCCCGACGCACTCAGGATTCTTTCAAATTCCTCGCTGGTCACCACATTGGCGTATTTGTTGTATCCATAAAAATCCAGCCCGGAGGGGTCATAACCCTCACTGCCCGACGACAGAATAACGGATCCCACGCGGATATCTGTTTCGCGCCGGCTGTCGTCATAGCTGACAGCTTTGGCCAGGCACATGTTTTCGCACAAACCGCATCCGATACATATGTCCGGATCGATGGCAAAAGCCAGGGGCACGGCCTGGGGATATTCAATATCGGTTGCCCGTCTGTCATCCAGTCCCAGGTTATACGGGTTAACCGCCGTTACCGGGCAATGCCGGGCGCAATCACCGCATCCCGTGCATTTTACCGGATCGATATAACGGGGATGGCTCGTCAGGGAGACCGTGAAATCACCAGGCTCACCTGCGATGGCATTCACCTGGCTGTTGGTAATAATTTCGATGTTCAAGTGCCGGCCGACCTCGACCAGTTTGGGTGAGATCACTCACATGGCACAGTCATTGGTGGGAAACGTTTTATCCAGCCGTGCCATCATGCCGCCGATGCTGGATGACCTTTCCACCAGATAAACCTTATATTCCGAATTGGCCAGATCCAGTGCTGCCTGCATGCCGGCAATCCCGGCACCCACAACCATGACTGAACCGCTTGTTTTCCCATTTTCCGATCCCATGATCACTCCTTATAAAACCGAAAAAACAGGCTTGTGTTCTTCCATGCGGTTGAAAGCAACCCTGTTTGTTTTCTCCAGATCCGCCAGCAGATAAGAGACTTTTTTGAGTTCCAATCCCGTCTGGGCGCTGATTTTCCTGACGGACTCGTTTCCGCGTTCGATGGCCAGATAGATGAGATTCTTATGATATTCTCTTTCAAGCACCGAATCCAGTATGGATTCATAACTGGCCGTATCCCATTTGCGCCCGTAGACATCGCCCTGGGCGGTTATTTTCAGTTCCTTGCTGACCAGCCAGCGCACGGTTTCACCATTTACGGTCATCAGGGCCGCCTCCAACTCCAGGTCAAAGGCTTGGACGTCAAGCCTGCCCTGCGCTTTTATGGATGCGGTGACGTCGCTGGCAATCTGGGCAAACCGCTGGGCCTCGGCCGAAGAAACCCAGGCCAAATGCAAGCGGTCTTTTCCGATCCCGGTCAAATCCAGCAACTTGCGGGTTAAACGGATCTTTTTGTCGGCATAAACATTACCTTCCAGGTAATGGCAGTCGCCGATGTGTCAACCGGCCACCAGCACGCCGTCGGATCCCTCCTTAAGTGCACTGATGATAAACATCGGGTCGACGCGTCCGGAACACATGACCCGGACGGTCCTCAGGTTGGAGGGATACTGCAGTCGGGATACGCCGGCCAAATCCGCTCCGGCATAGGCACACCAGTTACACAGGAACGCAACAATTTTAGGCTTAAAATCAGACATATTTCCACCTTTTCAAAAAGACTTATCAAAAAAATGACGGGGCGACACGCGGCGTACTCGTCGCACAGGCGCCTGACGCAGCGGGAGCGCCTGCGCTACGCGAGCGACTTCCACAAATAATCAATTTTCAATAGTCAATTCCGGCTTGGCCGGTCTACCCCACCGAACACACGGCCGCCATGATCTGCTGATCGCGGAAATGAAGCATATCGATGGCCTTTTTGGGGCAGCTGGAGGCACACAGGCCGCAGCCTTTGCACGAGGCCGCAATGTTTTTGGCCCGGTAGCCTTTGCCCTCGATCTCTTCAAGCTCTATGGCACCGAATGGACATACTTCGACACATAACCCGCAGCCGATGCATTGATCGGCATCTACCTTTGAAACCAGCGGTGAAACCGCAATGGAGGTCTTGGCCAGAACGGTGGCGGCGCGACCCGCGGCCGCCATGGCCTGGGCAATGGTTTCGTCGAACGGTTTGGGATAATGGGCCAAACCACAGACAAACAGGCCGTCAGAGGCAAAATCCACCGGCCGCAACTTGGCGTGGGCTTCCATAAAAAAATGATCGGCGTTAACCGGAAGCTTGTAAAATGCCGCCAGCCGGCTGTTTTCCGCTGGTACGATGGCGGTGGCCAGGTTGATCAAATCCGCTTTGATTAAGACCTTCTTTTGTAAAATCGGATCGAACACCCGCACCTCGAGGCCGTCGTTGCCCTCGGCAACTGTCGGTTTGTTGTCCAGGCTGTAGCGGATGAAAATAACGCCTTTGGCTCTGGCTTCCTTATAAAGGACCTCTCGTTCCCCGAACGTACGGATATCGCGGTATAAAATATATACGTTGGTCTCGGGGTGCTTATCCTTGATTGCAATGGCCTGGGATACAGATGTCGTGCAGCAAATCCGGGAGCAGTAAGGTCGATTCTCATCCCGCGATCCCACGCACTGGATGAACACGACACTGTCGGCCTCCGCAAGCATTTCGGGATGCTGTTCGATATCATGCCAGCGCATCACTTTTGGATGTTGGCCGTAAAGGTACTCATCCGTGTCGGAGGCCTCACCCCCCGTTGCAATCACGGTCGCGCCGTGCCGGACCACGCGAACGACATTGCCGCTGGAGACCTGGGTTTCAAAGTTGCCGACAAATCCCCCGGCATGGGTGACCTCGGAGTTGACCAGTACTTCTAAACCCGGATGTTTTTGGACCCTGGCCGACAGATCTTCTAAAAACGAACCCACATCCTCACCCTGCCAGGTTGTGGCAATATCCCTGGCAGCTCCCCCCAGCTCAGAGGAGCGCTCGACAATCACCGCCTGGAAACCCTGGTCGGCCAGGCTGAGGGCAGCTGTCATGCCGGCAATACCGCCGCCAACGACCAGCGCGCTCTTGTTAATTTCAACCGCAAGGTCTGGAATCGGCTCCAGCAGCGCCGCCCGTGATACCGCCATTCGCACAAGATCTTTGGATTTTAGAGTGGCGGCTGTCTTGTCCTCGGAATGCACCCAGGTGCACTGGTTGCGGATATTGGCCATGTCAAACAGATAGGCGTTTACGCCGGCATTGCGGAGGGTTTCCTGAAACAGCGGCTCGTGGGTTCTGGGGGTGCAGGCGGCAACGACAACCCGGTTCAGCTTTTTTTCACGGATAATCTCCACCAGCTTGTCCTGGGTATCCTGGCTGCAGGAAAAAAGATTTTCTTCAGCATAGACCACATGGGGCAGGGTTTTGGCATATTCGGTAATTGCCGGAACATCGGCGATGCCACCGATATTGATACCGCAGTTGCAGACAAAAACACCGATGCGCGGCGGCTCTTCGGTGATGTCATTTTCCGCGGGAAACTGCTTTTCTTTGACCAGCGTTCCCCTGGCAGACGACAGCGAGATGCCGGCACTGCAAGCTGCCGCACTGGCCTCCATCACCGACTGGGGAATGTCCTTGCACCCCTGGATAACCCCGGCCACGTAAATACCGGGCCGCGACGTGGCCACCGGGCGGACATCAGTAGTGCGGACGAAATTATACCGGTTGAGTTCAACACCTAATTTCTGCGCCACCTCCACCGCGGAATTCGAGGGCTCCATTCCCACCGACAGCACCACCATATCATAATCTTCGGATTTCCGTTCACCGGCATCCGTGACGTATTCCAGGGCAAGGCTGCCGCTTTCATCAATCTGGTTGATGGTGTGGACCTTGGAACGAATAAAACGGATACCGTCGGCCTTGGCCCGATCATAATACCTTTCAAAATCCTTACCGTGGGTTCGCATGTCCATATAGAATATGGTCCCCTGAGAATCGGCACCCAGGTGTTCCCGGGCGATGATGGCCTCTTTTATGGCGTACATGCAGCACACCGATGAGCAGTACTCATTGTCGCATTTATTGAGGTCCCGGGAACCGACGCATTGCAGCCACGCGATTTTCGAGGGTTCTTTCTGGTCGGAAGGCCGCAGCACGTGCCCGGCCGTGGGGCCACCAGCGGAAAGAATCCGCTCAAATTCCATACTGGTGACCACATTAGAAAATTTGGCGTGCTGATAGTTATCAAAGGCGGAAGGGTCAAAGGTCTGAAAGCCGGCCGTAACGATTACGGCACCCACGTTAAGAACAACAAGCTCTTCCTGATCATCGAATTTGATGGCGCCTGTGGGACAAAATTTTTCACAGGCCCGGCATTTGCCTTTTTTAAAATAGATGCATCTGTCCGCATCGATCACATATTTGAGCGGTACCGCCTGAGCATAGGGGACGTAAATGGCCTTGCGTTTGGCGATCCCTTCATTGAACGCATCGTCTGTTTTGGCAGGACATTTATCAGAGCAAGTGCCGCAGGCAATGCACTTGTCCATGTCGACATAGCGGGGAGATTTTTTGATGGTAACGGTAAAGTCTCCCTCTTCTCCTTCAATGGCGGTGAGTTTTGATAGCGTAAGCAGTTCGATGTTCAAGTGCCGGCCGACCTCGACCAGTTTGGGAGAGATAATTCACATCGAACAATCGTTGGTCGGAAAAGTTTTGTCCAGCTGAGCCATAGCTCCGCCGATGGCCGCAGACTCCTCGACAAGGTATACGTAATAGCCGGATTCAGCCAGATCGAGGGCCGCCTGCATCCCGCTGATGCCGCCGCCAATGACCATGGCCGATCCGATGGACTTGTTTGTGCTCATGCGAATCATCCTCTCGCTCAAGGGTTATCTTGGCTGGTGCCGATTTATCACGATTTTTTTATTAAAGCCCCAGCCATGGTGAAGGACATTTGTGCCACCTGAATTACCCAATCCAGACTTTATATATTTTATAAAATTAGCTTTGCTCCTGCTGCAAAAAAAGAAGCCATAAAGAGGGTGTATTTATCATGGCATTTAAAAGGAAGTCAATGAAAACCGTCGCTTATTATCTGAAGATAATTCAAATAATCTTCATAGGTTAATAGGCTGCAACCCATTCATATTAGGTATTTAATCTATATAGAACTAGTCATAAAAAAAAACTATTGAAATTAAACGGTCAAACGTTTATAAGGATGTCTCGCACAATCGCACAAATCTCTAATTGCAATTCCAAAGTGGAGGCAGCGCATGCAACTAAAACGCAGATTCGAGGCCGGGGAATTTGCCATTCTTGCGGAAATGGAGCCACCCAAGGGGGTAGATACCTCCCAGATGATTTCCAATGCCAAGAGGGTCAAAGACCGCGTTGATGCCTTCGTGGTTCCCGAAATGAGCAATGCCGTCATGCGCATGAGCTCACTGGGCGCCGCTATGCTCCTGCAGGCCCGGGGGATGGAAACAGTGGCCCAGGTGTGCTGTCGCGACCGCAACCGGATTGCTTTGCAGGCCGACCTGCTGGCGGCTGCCGGCTGCGGAATCGGCAATGTAATGGCGGTCACCGGCAAAGATCCCGGTTATGGCGATCACCATAAGGCCCGATCGGTATATGATATCGACATTTTCGAATTGCTGCATACCATTGGGGATCTGCAAAAAGGCCGGGATATGGCAGGCATCGAGCTTTGCGGTTCTCCCGAATTCACGGTTGGTTCCACAGTCAATGCCGGCGCCAGAGACAAGTCGCCCGAGTTGGAACTCGAAGAGATGAATCGCAAGATTGAGGCCGGAACCCGGTTTTTTATCACCCCACCCCTGTTTGACATTGCGGATATAGCGCCTTTTATGAAACGGGTGGACCGCCAAAAAGCGGTCATCATCCCAACGGTGCTGCTGCTTAAATCTCTGGGGATGGCCCGCTACATGGCCCGCAACATGGAAGACGTCCATATCCCCGATGACCTGATTCAACGCATCCGCAAAGCCCCGGACAAGGTGCGCGAGTGCATTCGAATAGCCGCCGAAATGGTTTCAACCCTGAAACGCAACGGGTTCGATGGTGTTCTGTTGGCCACCCTGGGCTGGGAGCACAAACTTCCTGAAATTCTTGATTTAACCTGATAAGGATAGATGAATATGAAAAGCACCAGTAAAATCGGTTCAGTCATGGTACTTGGAGGTGGAATTGCGGGTATGCAATCGGCCCTGGATCTCGCCAATTCAGGCTATTATGTTTATCTGGTGGAAAAATCGTCGGCCATTGGCGGGATGATGTCGCAACTGGATAAGACGTTTCCCACCAACGATTGCGCGATGTGAATTATCTCCCCCAAACTGGTCGAGGTCGGCCGGCACTTGAACATCGAGTTATTAACCGACAGTGAACTTCTGAGCTTGGATGGCCAGCCAGGACGCTTTTCCGCCCGGGTAAAAAAACGGGCACGCTATGTGGACCTTTCCAAGTGCACCAGCTGCAGTGAATGCGCCAATGTCTGTCCGGTGGAGCTCCCCAACGAATACGATGAAGGGCTGGCCTTAAAAAAAGCCGCCTATAAAAAATACGCCCAGGCAATCCCGGGGGCGTTTGCCATCCAAAAAGAGGACAAAGCACCCTGTCGACTGGCCTGCCCGGCCGGTTTGAACGTGCAAGGCTATGTCCAGATGGTCAAGGAGGGCAAATACCAGCAAGCCCTGTCCATCATTATGGAAGATCTGCCCCTGCCCGGTGTATTGGGCCGAATATGTCCCCACGGTTGTGAAGACGCCTGCCGACGGTGTGAGGTTGATCAACCGGTGGCCATCCGGGACCTGAAACGTTTGGCGGCCGACAAATTTGATTGCCGGGATATTCAAATCGAATGCCCGCCTCCCAGGCCTGAAAAGGTTGCCATTATCGGCTCCGGACCGGCGGGTCTTTCCTGTGCCTATCAGCTGGCCAAAAAAGGCATCCTTTCTACGATCTATGAAGCCCTGCCAGAGCCGGGCGGCATGCTCAGAGTTGGCATCCCCGCTCATCGGCTGCCCCGGGAGATCATCGACCAGGAAGTTGAAGTCATTACCAATCTGGGAGTTGAAATTAAAACCAGCACCCCGCTGGGTCCGGATTTGACCGTTGATGATCTGTTAAACAACGGCTACAAGGCCGTCTATTTGGCCCTTGGCGCACACAAGGGCATCGAATTGGGCATTCCGGGCGAAAAGGCCAACGGCGTACGCCAGGGTGTCGAATTATTAAGGGAAGTCAATCTCACCGGCAAGACCGAAATCGGCCGCAAGGCGGCTATTATCGGCGGCGGCAATGTCGCCATCGATGTGGCGCGCTCGGCAGTTCGTCTGGGAGCCGATGAGGTCAGCATTATTTATCGCCGCACACGCAACGAAATGCCGGCTTGGGAAGAGGAAATTCAAGCGGCCGAGCAGGAAGGCACCCAAATCACTTATCTTAGCGCTCCCCAGGAAGTATTGACCCGTGACGGTCAGGTGGTCGGTTTGCGCTGTATCCGCATGGAGCTGACGGAACCGGACTCATCGGGGCGCAAGCGGCCCATACCGATTCCCGGCAGTGAATACGACATTGAAATCGATCAACTGATTCCGGCCATCGGCCAGCAACCTGATCTTTCAGCCGTAGAGAATGTCGCCGGTCTGACCTTTTCCCGCTGGGGGACCACGGAGGTGGATTCCATCACCTATGCCACCGAGCGCGAAGGGGTTTTTGCCGGCGGAGATCTGCAAACCGGACCCTGGGTTGCCATCGGGGCGGTCGGCGCCGGCAAGGAAGCCGCCGAGTCTATCCTGCGCTACATTGAAGGCCGGGATATGGCTGCCGATCGCGAACCGATCGTCCATGAGGATCCCCGTTACCGGCCGATTCCCGAAAATGAACCCCAAATGCCCAGGGCCCGGATGCCGGAACTGCCCATAGAGCAACGCCGGGGCAACTTCGATGAAGTCGAGCTGGGCTACGAGGAGACCGAAGGCCAGGCCGAAGCGGCACGCTGTCTGAACTGCGGCTACTGCTGTGAGTGCCATCAGTGCGTTGAGGCCTGTCTGGCTGACGCCATCGACCACAGCCAGCAGGATGAAACCCTGGAACTTGAGGTGGGTTCGGTGGTGATGTGCCCTGGCAGTGAGCCTTTCGACCCGTCCGGCCTTGAAAACGTATATCATTACAAAGCCCTGCCCAACGTGCTCACCAGTCTTGAATTTGAAAGGATCCTCAGCGCCTCAGGGCCCACCATGGGGCATTTGCAAAAACCATCCGACGGCCAGGAACCGAAAAAAATTGCCTGGCTGCAATGCATCGGTTCCCGGGACACCAATCAATGCGGCAACGGATATTGTTCGTCGGTATGCTGCATGTACGCCATCAAAGATTCCATGATCGCCAAGGAGCATGCCGAAGGGGACCTCGATTGTGTCATTTTTAATATGGATATCCGGACCTTCGGCAAGGACTATGAAAAGTACTATAACCGCGGCAAAGACGCCGGTGTTCGGTTTGTCAAATCACGCATTCACTCCCTGGACGAAGTGTATGAAACCGGTGAAATCAGACTGCGCTATATGGATGATGCCGGCACATTGCAGGTGGAAGACTTTGACATCGTGGTCCTTTCAGTCGGCCTGCAGGTACCCGAATCGATTGCCGAACTGGCCGAGCGCCTGGAAGTCGAAGTTACTGACAACAATTTTGCGGCAACCCATCCGTTCGCTCCGATGGAAACCTCACGGCCGGGCATATATGCCTGCGGCGTATTCCAGGGGCCCAAGGACATTCCCAGTTCGGTTATAGAAGCCAGCGCCGCCGCCGGCCTGGCCGGCGCATCGCTGGTCGAGGCCCGCAATACCTTGACCAAAAGCGTGGAATTGCCGGCCGAAATCGATGTGGCGGATCAGGAACCCAGAATCGGCGTTTTCGTCTGCCACTGCGGTATTAACATCGCCGGAGTGGTGGATGTCGAAGATGTGGAAGCCTATGCCAAAACCCTTCCCCATGTGGTTTACGCCGGGCGCAATCTTTTCAGCTGTTCTCAGGATGCCCAGGAATTGATAAAAGACGTCATTTCCGAGCAGGGGCTCAACCGCGTGGTGATCGCCGCCTGTACCCCGAAAACCCACGAGCCTATTTTCCAGGATACCCTGGAAAAATGCGGCATCAATAAATATCTCATTGAAATGGCCAATATCCGCAACCAGGACTCCTGGGTGCATTCCGAAATGCCTGCGGATGCGACTCAAAAAGCCAAAGAGCTTGTGAGGATGGCGGTGGCGCGTGCGTCCACCCTGTACCCGCTGCAGGAAAAAAAGATTTCTGTAATTCAGCGAGCTTTGATCATCGGCGGTGGCGTAGCCGGCATGAATGCCGCTTTGGGATTGGCCGACCAGGGCTTCGAGGTCTTCCTGGTGGAAAAGGAAGAACAACTAGGAGGGTTGGCCAATCGGCTGACCGCCACCATTGAAGGTGAAGATGTCGGCCAATATCTGCAGGCATTGATTCAGAGAACAGAATCGCACCCCAACATTCAGGTTCTGCCCCAGTCGCTGGTCGTCGGATTTTCAGGCTTCAAGGGAAATTTCACCACCGAGCTTCTGGTAGGCCCCGGAATGTATTCACGTAAAATCGAACACGGTGTGGTCATCCTTGCCACCGGCGCCGGAGAATACCAGCCCACAGAATTTCTTTATGGCAAAAATGACCGGGTTATGACCCAGCTTGAAATTGCCCATCGACTGGAGAAAGAAGGCGCCGCAGATCTGGAACAGGTGGTCATGATCCAGTGCGTCGGATCGCGCAACGAGGAAAATCCCAATTGTTCCAGGATTTGCTGCCAGACGGCCGTCAAGAATGCCCTGCACATTAAAAAGGACAACCCGGAGACGGAAGTATATGTTCTCTACCGTGATATCAGAACCTACGGACTTCTGGAAGATTACTACAAGGAAGCCCGGCGGCTGGGTGTACTGTTTTTCCGTTTTGAAGCGGAAAACCCGCCACAGGTGCAATCATCTGAAAATGGGGTCATGGTGACGTTTAGGGACCACATCTTAAATATGGACCTCAGGGTCGAGGCCGATCTTCTGGGCTTAAGCGCCGGGATGGTGGCTGAAGACACCGAAGAGCTCGCCGCCATTATGAAAGTCGCTCGCAATGCCGAGGGCTATTATATGGAAGCCCATGTCAAATTGCGGCCGGTCGACATGGCAACCGACGGAATCTTTGTCTGCGGCACGGCCCACAGTCCAAAGCTGATCTCAGAGTCGATCGCCCAGGCCCAGGCAGCTGCCGCGCGGGCCACCACGTTCCTGTCCCAGCCCCAGCTGACCCTGTCAGCGGTAACGGCCAAAGTGGCTGCAGAAAAATGCGCATCCTGCCTGGTCTGCGTTCGCTCCTGTCCTTATAATGTGCCCCGGATCAACGCGGACGGCGTCAGTGAAATCGACCCGGCCCTGTGCCACGGATGCGGCATCTGTGTTTCCGAATGCCCGGCCAAAGCCATTGGTCTGCAATGGTACGAAGACGAGCAGATTTTGTGTAAAGTGGAAGCGTTGTTGGAAGGCGTCCTCTAATTGGGGATTTTAGATTTCGGATTGAATCGGATTTGACCCGCCCGCATCGCCTGAGTCCGCCTCAGGCGGACGATGGCGGGCAGGGATTGCGGATTGATGAGGCAGAGCGCATGGCATAGAGGGTGCAGCGTATATTGAGTGATGAACTGAATTGACTAGGGTGAACGAATTATAGAGTTAAAAAAATAGATTTCCTTCGACTCATTCAACCAGTCAACCAATCAACTGATCAACCAATATTTTATTTTGTGAGAGGAAAATATGAGCGACGAGTTCAAGCCGATTATTATCGCATTCTGCTGCAATTTCTGAGGGTATACGGCCGCGGACCTGGCAGGTACCATGCGACTTCAATACCCTTCGGATATTAGAATCATTCGTGTGCCGTGCACCGGCAAAGTCGACGTTATCCATATTTTGCGTTCTTTTGAAAAAGGCGCTGACGGCGTCTATGTGGTGGGATGCATGGAAGGCGAATGTCACTTTAACAGCGGCAACCTGAGGGCCCGCAAGCGGGTGGAGCAAGCCCAGGCCATTCTGGAAACCGTCGGCATCGGCGGTCAAAGAGCCCGGATGTATAATCTGGCATCAAGTGAGGGTCCTCTCTTTGCCAAGTATGCTTCTGAGATGGACGAACATATTCGACAAATGGGTCCCAATCCCATCAAATTGGCTAAAAAAAGCGCCGCGTAGGACGCAACCACGTCAATTGTCTAACGAAGATACCAACTTGCCGGTTTTATTAATCTTCAGCGGACAATTGAGAAAGAGAGGTCGTATTTTATGATTGTAGCCGATAAAAAGCCGATAGAAGAAATCATCGAAGAAATTAAGGATAGAAAAAACATTCTGATCCTTGGCTGTAATGAGTGTGTCACGGTTTGCGAGGCCGGCGGCCAAAAGGAGGCCGGCATCCTTGCTTCAGCCCTGAGGATGTATTTTCTCAACCAGGGCAAGGAAGTTAAAATAGACGAAGTCACCCTGGAACGGCAGTGCGACCATGAATATCTGGAAGAAATACGTGACAATATTGACCAGTACGATGCTGTTGTCTCCCTGGCCTGTGGTGTGGGCGTGCAGTTCATGGCCGAAAAATACCACACCACACCGGTTTATCCTGGAGTGAACACCTGTTTTCTGGGGGCAACTGAAGAACGCGGCCTGTGGACGGAACGCTGCCAGGCCTGCGGCAGCTGCCTTCTGGCCACGACCGGTGGGATTTGCCCGGTCTCCAGATGTGCCAAACGGCTGCTGAATGGGCCCTGCGGCGGCTCAACAGCAGGCAAATGTGAAATCAACCAGGAAGTTGACTGTGCCTGGCAATTGATTGTTGACCGCCTCAAAGCGCTTGAAAGAATGGAAGATTATGAGAAACTGGCCCCCATTAAAGACTGGTCGACGGACAGAGCCGGCGGACCCCGCAAAGTTAAAAGGGAGGATGTGCAGCAATGAACGTGAAGACACCGAGTAAACTGGAAAAAATTTTGGCCGCAGGACATCTTGCCGTTACATCCGAGTGCGGCCCGCCCCGGGGCAGCGATCCGGAGGATATTATTAAAAAGGCCGAGCTGATTAAGGACCACGTGGATGCCATTAACATCACCGACAACCAGACATCGGTGACGCGCATGTGCAGCCTGGCCGCCTGTATTCGCTTGAAACTCATGGGACTTGAGCCGGTTTTGCAAATGGTCACCCGGGACCGGAATCGGATCGCGCTGCAAAGCGACATCCTAGGGGCAGCCTCGTACGATATTAACAATATTCTGTGCCTGTCGGGCGACCACCAGAGTTTCGGTGATTGTGCCCAGGGACAAAATGTTCATGACCTGGATTCCATGCAACTGATTCAGGCCGTGCGCAGGATGCGGGACGAGGGAAAATTTCTCGGTGGCGATGACATCAAGCGGCCGCCGCAAATGTTTGTGGGGGCGGCTGCCAACCCGTTTGCCGATCCGTTTGAAATTCGTGTTCCGCGACTGGCAAAAAAAATCGCCGCCGGGGTGGAGTTCATCCAGACCCAGTGCATTTACAACCTCGACAAATTTGAAGAATGGATGAAATTGGCCTGTGACCGGGGACTGCACGAAAAAGTTTACATTCTGGCCGGCCTGACCCCCATGAAGAATGTCGGCATGGCACGATACATGAAAAAAAGGGTTCCCGGCATGGATGTCCCCGATGAGGTCATCAAGCGGTTGGCCGACACACCCAAGGAAAAACAGGCTGAAGAAGGCATCAAAATCTGTATTGAATCCATTGAGCGACTCAAACAGGTGAAGGGTGTTGCCGGATTTCATATCATGGCCATCGAATGGGAGGAAAAAGTGCCGGGCATCGTGGAAAGCACCGGCCTTTATCCCCGTCCAAAAGTTGAATAAACGGCTTTGCCATCCAAAGCCGGTCATTTTATGATATTAGTTTGAGCGAAGCGCTTGGGTTCGCGCCAAGGATTCAGGAAGCAAAGGAGGCTTAAATGAGTGAGAAAAAAAGGGTTCTCGTAGTGGATGACGAACCTGATTTCGCCGGTATCGTTCAGCAGAATCTGGTAAAAGAGGGCTTTGAGGTCGAGGTCGCCTATGACGGTGAGGAAGGACTTGAAAAGGTAAAGGCCAATCCGCCCGACGCAATTGTACTGGATGTCATGATGCCCGGCAAGGATGGTTACGAGGTCTGCTCAGAATTAAAGGCAGATGAGCGTTATGCAGGTATTCCCGTCATCCTGCTGACTGCCGTGGCATCCCATGTAACCTCTACCCGCTATTCTCATAGAGACGGAATGAGCACGGAAGCCGACGATTATCTGGCCAAACCGGCGTCCGCAGAACAGATCACCGAAAGCATCAAAGGGCTGTTGGACATGTAAGATAAGAATGAAAGTATTCTGTATCTTAAGTGACGAAAGGGTGTACAGTTCGAAATCACCTGTCATGTTTTCCAGGGTGCTTCAGCGTGTCGGTATTCATGCTGTTTACGTACCCTTTAAAGTAGACCCGCAAAATGTCGGTCTCGCTCTGAATAGCCTTAAAATATTAAATATCAATGGCGCCAACGTCACGGTCCCGTTTAAGGAAAAGGTCATTCCGCACCTGGATGTCCTCTCCGAGGGAGCCAATATCATCGGGGCCATCAATACGATTGTATGCAATCAAGATGGCCTCAAGGGATACAACACCAATGCCATCGGCTTTATGGACGCCTTAAACGACGCCGGTTTTGAGGTTGCCGGAAAGTCGGCCTTGGTTTTTGGAACCGGCGGTGCCGCCAAGGCCGTAGTCTTCATGCTAAACTGGCTGAGGGCTTCGTCGATTCTGGTCGCCGGTCGCAGCCCGGGCAAGACCGCCCGCATCGCCGAGCGTTTCGAGGTCGAGGGATGTTCCATCGACGAGCTTGCTGAACGGCCGGTTGCGGCTGATATTGTGGTCAATGCCACTTCCGTTTCCAGCCCCCAGGAGGCGCCGGATCTGGCGGTCAAGATTCAAGACCTCCAGATACCCGGATGCCAACTGGTGCTGGATCTCAACTACGGCCGCAATCAGAATTTTTGGCAGGATATGGCCCGATTCAAAGGTATCCGATTCATGGATGGTCTGCCCGCCCTGGCTTTCCAGGCCAGGCGAACCTTCGCTCTGTGGACGCAAGTGCAGGTTGCGCCCGAAGAATTTTTAAATGCGCTGAAAGAAACCTAAGCAAACTATCGGCAATGTCAAAGTAGACTCCATCTGTCTCAGCTAAAATTAATTTGCTTTTCTGAAAACGATCTTAAAATCCCAAATTACAAGCACCAAATTACAATTAATATCCAAATCCGAAAATCCAATTACCGAAACATTCCGGTCCCTTTATGGATGTTTTTCGGCCCATCGGCCGGTTTTGAATTTTGGTGATTGCTATTTGTTTGATATCTGGGATTTGTTATTTGGAATTTCCAGTGAGCGAGTAGCTTTATTTACTCCAGCCAATTACCTTCTTCAATGACTTGCCCATGTGTCAATCCATCTCCCCCGATTCTTTTAACGGCAGGGTGACCATGAAGGCACTGCCGCTGCCCGCTGTACTTTCGACATCGATAAACCCGCCCAAAGAATCCACGAGCCCCTTGACAATAGGCAATCCCAGTCCGGTTCCGGTAATCAGCCTGGTATTGTCGTCTTTTACCCGGTAAAATCTTTCAAATATTTTATCCAGGTGCTGGGCGTCGATCCCGAAACCGTTGTCAATGACATTCACCTTAATGCTCAATCCCGCAAGCTCGACCTTGACCCTGATCTGGCCGCCGGATTGGGTATAATTCAGGGCATTGGAAATCAGGTTGCCGAAGATGCTTTCTAAAGCCAGCGGATCAGCGGTGATCGCCGGAATCGGTTCTTCGGGAAGATCCAGAACAAGGGTCTGATTTTTATTCGCGGCCCTTTCTCCCAAAAATTCGATAATATCAAAGAGTAGCTTATCAACCCGCACCTGTTTGGGTTCCTGGGTGATCATACCGGCTTCAATCCGTGATAGATCAAGCAAATCGCCGATTAGAGAAATAAGCCCATGGGTTTTTTCTTTGGCCCGCATGAGGATGTTCTGGTCAACCCTGGAGGATTCCTGCACCATATCACCCAGGACATGCACCAGCTGTTCATGAATGGTGGAAAGCGGCGAACGAAGTTCATGGGAGACCTTGGCTACAAATTCAGATTTCATGCGGTCGATAATCTTCATATTCGTGATGTCCACGAGGTTGACAACCGCTCCCAGACACTGGTTGCGTTCACCCAGGACGGGTCGGCTGCGCGCCTGGATAAATTTTTCATCGGAAATCGCAAATTCGTGGACGGGGATGTCCTCATAGTCCACATGTTTGCCCTGGGAAATTTCCCGAATGAGATTGCAAAGCTCGGTATCGGCGATGTATTCCTCAACCTGTTTGCCCGCATTCGTATCGGGCTGCAAGCCAAGATGAAGCAGAAAGGCCGGATTCAACAGAACCACCTGCCCCTGGGCATTAATGACGCCAACGCCGTTGGGAAGGGATTCGAGAACGGTGTGGATGCGGCTTTTCTCAGTATTGAGGTCTGCCAGGGTTCGATTGCGCTCACGCTCCAGGCTTTGTGCTTCCCGGGTGAGCCGCAGCTTTTCCACGGCCCGATTGACGACGATACGCAGTTGATCTGGTTCAAAGGGTTTGGGAATAAAATCATAGGCACCCTTTTTCATTGCCTCAATGGCGGTTTCAACCGTGGCGAAGCCGGTGATCACGATGACCAGGATGGGTTCGTCCAACTCCCGGATGCGCGCTAAGACCTCCATTCCGTCGATTCCCGGCATCTTCAGGTCCAGCAATACAACGGGAATGATTTGTTCAGCCAGAATATCCAGCGCCTCAACTCCCGTGGATGCTTTCAAAACTTGAAATCCGCTGCGGGTTAAGATGCGTTCGCATCCGTCCCGGATATTTTTTTCATCATCGACAACCAATACCTGTATGATATCGTCAGTTTTCGGCACGTTGATCTCCTTCATCGTCTCCGGTAGCGACCGGAAGGGTGATATAAAATACAGCGCCGCCGTCGGGTTTGTTGCGTGCGGCAATACGGCCTCCATGGTTTTCAACGATTCCGTAAGCAAGGCTAAGGCCTAAACCGGTCCCCTTGCCTTCTTCTTTGGTGGTGTAAAACGGCTCAAAAATATGAGCGATCACATTCCTGGAAATCCCCGGACCGGTGTCTGATATTTCGATGCCTACCAGATTTTTGTCAGATTCGAGATGGGTTTTCAGGGTCAACCGGCCCCGCCCTTCCATGGCCTGGGCGGCATTGAGGATGATGTTCATAAACAGATGGTTGAGCTGCTGGATATCTGCCCGGATCGGCGGCAGGAAATCCTCAAATTTTTTTTCGATCTCGATATTTTGAAACAGGCTCTGATTTTCTAGCAAAAACAGGGTCCGTGAAAGCGCCTGGTTGACATCATGGGGCTGCATGAGGTGACGGGTTTGCCGGGTGAATTCCAGTAATTCTTTGACCGTATCGCGGCACCTTTCAGCATCTTTGAGAATCCGGCCTAAATCCTGTCGCACCTCTTTTTGGAGCTCATATTCTTCCAGCGCCAGTTTGGCATACAGGGTGATGCCGCCCAGGGGATTGTTTATCTGGTGGGCCACTCCGGCAGCCAGTTTCCCAAGCGAAGCCATCTTTTCGGCCTGCAGAAGCTGAAGCTGGGTTTTTTCCAGCTCGGCGTTGATCCTGAGTCGATCGCGCAAATCATGAAAAAAACCGATGCTGGCAACTTCGCGCCCTTCTTCGTAAATAATCGAGGCGTACAGGCTGATGGGTATGCGTTCACCGCTTCGGGCCAACGCTTGGGTGTGGTAGGTTTTCAGTTTTCCTTTGCCGCCAAAATCATCGCTGCGCAGTTTGCGCATCACATCCCGGGCGTTGTCGTCGTGATACACGTCCCGGATGTTGAGACTATCTAAGGCCTCCTCCACGCTGTAACCAAAAACTTCAGCTGCTGAATCGTTAAAAATGAGAATTTTTCCGGTTGTATCCGCAGCAATTACACAGTCCACCGCACTTTGAATCAGGTTGTTTAAAAAGGCGTTGGTTCGCCGAAGTTTTTCTTCGAGGGCGTCTAACGCGGGAAAATCAAAATCCAGCATCACAAAAGCTTCGATCTCTTTGCCGGAAAAAATGGCATAAGAATATAGACATGGTATTTTGCCGGGATGGGAAGTAGGGCGATAGCCGGGACTTAACGCCGGCTCCCGTTTACGGCCGACTTCCAGGGTGGGGCAATCCTGACAGAGTGAATTGCGGTCGTAGAGCACTTCATAGCATTTTTTACCGATCACCTTGTCTTCCTGCAAATCGCCGATATGGCCCCTCAACGATAAAATCTCAAAACGGGGCGAGACGACAAGTATTCTGCGGTTAAAGGCGTCAACCGCCCGTAGGATAATTTCATTTTGATCATCTGAGTTCATAAAAACGGCCTTATGTTTTAATTGAATCCATCATCTAACCAAACCCGGATGCACTGCAAAACAGGTTTGCTATCAACCGCTGAAATTATGCTACAAAATAAAAAAATGCAAGTAAATATAATGTCTCCCGCCAGGAAGCGCCGCAACCCTGAAAGGGCTTTTTGCATTTAGATTTAGGCGCTTGCCTTTTTCACAAACATGGGTTGCCGGACTACCTAAAAGCTTCTTGAAACCGGCGAAGCCCCGTGGTAACGTAAAAGCGGGGTTCACCAAGATGATAGCCAAAACCGCACCCAGAGTATCGTGCTATATAGCAACTACCGCCGCGCTTGTGATTTTACCACCATAGCTACGAATTGAAACGATTAAACCGGGGTTGCGCCAAACCCCTTAGGAGGCAAACACGTGCCTGATAAAACACCTTCGATAACTAATATTGCCCTGGTTGGCGGCGGAAAATTTTGCAAGGAAATTCTCGAAAAAACGACTTCGGTATACGAACAAGAGGGGGTCTACGCGCCTATTCTAGCCGTGGCGGATCCTGATCCCAACAGTCCGGGGATTAAACTGGCAGATGAGTTGGGCCTGCTAACCTTCAATGATTGCCGCCAGCTTTACGACCGGCGTTACAGCATCCATTTAATAATCATGTTGACGCCGAAGCAGGAAATTTTTGAGGAAATCCTGCGCACGCGCCCGCCCCGTATCCGCCTGCTCTCCTACAATGTCTTTAAAATTTTCTGGAATGCGATCGGGCGTGAAGAACGCAAACTGCGCGAACGCACTGAAGAAATGGAGACGATTTTAAATGGTATTCAGGATTTTATTTTGGTGATTACACCGGATATGGAAATTATCGAATGTAATGAATCATTTCTGACTAAAATGCGGTACACACGCAAAGATGTCATCGGTAAAAAATGCCATGAAGTGTATCACAAAATTGATCACCCCTGTGACAGCGGACTCATCGACTGCCCCCTGAAGGAAGTCGTCCGCAACAAACGCCAGATCCGTACAATCCAGACCCGGCTGATGCCCGATGGGGAAAATCGCTATTATGAAGTCAACATTTATCCCATCTGGGAAAAAGACGGAAAAATCCAGAAATTTATTCATATCAGCCGCGATATCACCCAGCACAAAAAGGAGGAAGAAGAAATCACCCGCCGGCTTGAACAAATGGTTGAAGATCGAACCCGCCAGGTAAAGGAAACCCATGAAAAGCTTTTGCACCAGGATAAGATGTCGTCGCTGGGGAAATTGTCCGCATCGGTGGTGCATGAGATCAACAACCCCATCGCGGGGATCTTAAATCTCATCATGCTGATGCAGCGCATCATGGAAGAGGATACCCTCGGCCACAACGAAGTGGACCAGTTCAAACAATATATGAGCCTGATGGAAACCGAAACCCGGCGCACCAGCCGCATTGTCTCCAATTTGCTGGCCTTTGCCCGCCAGTCCAAGATGGAGCCCAAGCGCGTCAACCTGAATCGATTGATCGAGCAGACGCTATTTTTAAACTCCAATCTACTTAAAATTGACGGTGTCAAAGTAGAGAACAAATTGGATCCGGACCTTCCAGATCTGCTCGGTTCAGAAGACCAGCTTCAGCAGGTATTTATGAACCTGGTTTCCAATGCGACCGAGGCTATGGAAGCTACCGGAGGCGGTGTACTGACCATTGAATCCAGTCATCTTCTAAGCGAGGACAGCCTGCAGATTAACTTCAAAGACACCGGCCCCGGTATACCCGAAGAGAATATTCCTAAACTGTTCGAACCGTTTTTCACCACCAAGAAAAGAGGCAAAGGTGTGGGACTGGGACTCTCGGTGGCATATGGAATCATCCAGGAACACGGAGGCTCTATTTACGTAAAACCAAAAATGGGACAAGGTACACAAGGTACAACCTTTCAGGTTAAACTTCCATTAAAATCAGCATCCGTCAGGCACGTGAATTAGACAGAAGATAGAGGTCAGAGGTCAGAGGTCAGACCAGGAATCATAGCGGATAAAGATTAGAGGAAAGATATAATAATTCAGAATGTAATTTATGGAAGACCATGGAATGATGGTGCCAGGTTCTGTCATCTGTTTTCTGTTTTCTGTCTTCCTGAGCTTTAAAATGCTAAACCGACGACTGAAATATTTTATTTAGATGGATCGATAGAACTACCAAATACCAGGAGGAGTTAATGAGCAGTGCTAAAATCCTGATTGTCGATGATGAGTTGATCATGCGCGAATCCCTCGCAGGATGGCTTCAACGAGATGGACATACCGTGCAAACCGCTCCCAGCGGAGAAGAGGCCCTGGAAAAACTAAAGGAATCCCGCTTCGACATCATGCTGGTGGACATCAAGATGGAAGGTATCAGCGGCCTGGAGGTCCTGCAGCAGGTGACGGAAAGAGATCCCGATGTCGCCGTGGTGATGATTACAGCTTATGGATCCATCCCCACCGCCATCGAAGCGATGAAAAACGGTGCCTACGATTACATGCTCAAACCCTTTGACCCCAATGAGCTGGGGGTCCTGATTGATAAAATTACCAGATATCAGGAACAGGAACGTGAAATGCTCTTTTTACGGGAAGAGCATAAAGAGCGCACCCGCTTTGAGAGCATGATCGGTCAGTCCAAACCCATGCAGGATATTTTTGACCTAATCTGTGATGTGGCGCCAATGGACTCGACCGTTTTGATTACCGGTGAAACCGGTACCGGCAAGGGATTGGCCGCCAAGGCCATCCACACCAACAGTCCGCGCTGCAACGGTCCCTTTGTCACCGTCAATTGCGGTGCCATCCCCGAACACCTGATGGAAACAGAATTGTTCGGTCATCAGAAAGGCGCATTTACGGATGCCAAAGAAACCAAAAAAGGGCGCCTCGAACTGGCCCACGACGGCACGATCTTTCTGGATGAGGTCGGAGAAGTCGGTATGCGAATGCAAATAGATCTGCTGCGGGTGCTTGAAGATCGAGTGTTTTATCGAGTAGGCGGCACCCAGCCCTTGGAAGTAGATTTTCGGGTAATCGCAGCTACCAATCGAGATCTGGAAAAGGCTATCAAAGACGGCAGTTTCCGTGAAGATCTTTTTTACCGGCTTAATGTGTTCTCTATTAAAATGCCGTCTCTCAAACAACGCAAAGAAGACATTCCGCTGCTGGCCGAGCATTTCCTTCAGCGCTTTATCCAGGAGACCAATAAATCCATTGACAAAATCAACCGGGAAGCCATGGACGAGTTGATGCTCTACGACTGGCCGGGCAACGTGCGCGAACTGGAAAATGCAATCGAACGGGCGGTGGTGGTCGGCAAAGATCGTCAAATACTGCCCGAGAATTTACCCATTTTATGTCATGAACCCCTTCACGCCCCCAGAAACAAAAGCTTGAAAGAAGTCGAAAAAGCGCATATCCGACAGATTCTGACAGATAATGACTGGAATATTGCCCGCAGCGCTAAAATGCTGGGTATTGACCGCTCCACCCTTTACAGCAAAATCAAACGCTATGAAATAAAAAAGACGGCTTGACTTCCCAACATCAAAATAGCATTCTGATATCTCCGGTCGGAGAATTCAGCAACGAGCTGATTCAAGCTGTCGCTGCTGAAATCGAGCAGGTCTTTGGTTTTGCGACCAAAACCGGGTCGGTCCTGGGAAATCTTTCCTTTGCGCTGGATCAAAACCGGCAACAGTATCACTCCACCCTGATACTGGACCAACTGGCCGCTAACATCCCCACCGATTGCATCCGTATACTGGCCATCGCCCAGGTGGATTTATTTATTCCCATTCTAACCCATGTGTACGGTGAAGCCCAACTGGGGGGTGCCGCCTGCATCGTATCGACTTTCCGGCTCAACGAAGGCCGATCGGGCGTAAACATTGCTCCCATATATATTGAACGCATCGTCAAAGAGACCATCCACGAACTGGGACACACCTTTAATCTGCGCCATTGCCCGGAGCACACCTGCATCATGCATTACTGCCGTAATGAAGAAGATGTTGACCGTAAATCCGGTGAACTCTGCCGGTATTGCAAAATAATGGTGGAAGACGAAATAAAGCGGCTAAAGAAGTAAGGTACACAGATATCGTCTTAAGAACCGGTCAAAAAAGGAACCCTAAATTTGTAAACAGCCAAAATAAATCCGCATTGATCTCAGATTGGGTTTGCCTTTTTGGAATGCGACCGACAACCGAAATAATTTGATCATATATACTGGGATCGATTGTTTGAATATATTCGGGAGAACAGAAGTAATAATAAAATTTAAGTTTCATAATTGTAGTTTGCGGATCCTTTCTTAATGAATTTCAATCAAAGCTAAGCGTTTCAGATACTTAGGATAAAATGTTTTTGAGAATCTGGTCAATTTATTTATTGAGCTTCCTTAATGTCTGAAATTCACTCAAGTATCTTAGAAATCCTACCGATAATAAATACAATTCCTCCTATTGGAAGTTGATTGGAAATATGAAAAAAACAATAGAAAATTCTAAGATCTGCAAATCTTGTTATCAGCGTTTAGATTGCGATATCCTCCCGCGACAAGAAGATTGGTGTGTGTATTACAAAAAAGACCAAGAAATCAAACTCCGGGAGGAAATAAGGCAAAACATGACAGACACTGTCGAGATGAGCGACGATGAAATAGAGTCACTAATTGAAAAACTGAAATAACCAGTTGTCGTTAGTTGTAATCATTACCTGAGGTTTCGCTTATATCCTATTAAGAAGTCTTATGCCAATGTGGAAAACTTAAAGAGACAATATATAGGCGGGTATCGGTCAACAAGAATTTTTCTGTAACCTACATGCATCTGAGATTCGCGAAACGATCAATTGCCGATTTCTGCTATGAAAACCAAGATATCAACCGGCAAAATCCGTGAGATACACAAATTATATACCAACAAAAAAGGGTAAATCCAGCAACCAGGATGCAGGCCCAAGGCCAGCTGTGTTGCGCGTTGAATGGGCTATTCAGGGGAGTCTTGCCGGAGCCGCCTCCAGCCTGCATGCTTACGGGCCGCAGTGAGGTATCGCACCTCTCCACGGCCCTTATTTCTATTCAATTTTCTAGAATCTCAGACTATCTGATTAAAAAATGCGCCCGTCGATTCCTGGCCCAGACGGCTTCACCATGCCCCCGGTCAAAAGGTCTTTCTTCGCCATAACTTATTGTTACCATGCGCGATCGGTCTACGCCGAGATCGGCCAGAAACGTTTTTACACTTTCAGCCCGCCGTTCGCCCAGCGCCAGATTGTAGCCGTTGGTGCCTCTCTCGTCACAATGACCTTCAATGGTTATCGCTACATCGGAGTTGGTTCGCAACCACTGGCCATTTTTTGTCAGCGTCTCTATAGTCTCCGGTAGCAATGTCGCCTTGTCAAATTCGAAATAAATGTCTTCCTGCAAAACAATATCGGAATCATTTGGAGCTGTTGATGAAGCAAGAGTTTTTTCTGCCGCATCAGATTGATCTGCCGTGGATGTTTCATACCCGCCTTGCTGCGCTGTTGAATTCGATTGATTTTCGACGGCCACGGTCTTTTTTTGACATGAAATGCTAAGCACCAGAAGCAAACTCACCAGTAGTACTGCCAACTTAATCCTCAGGTTATTTTGCATGTTCTGACCTCCTACGATTTGAATAAATTATACCCGAATCCCATAAAATTCAGGCTCCATTTTTCGCCAATTAACAGCAAGATCCGTTCCACAGGGCAAGATATTTTAAATTAGTAAATTTTTCAAGCTGTTAGACAATCGGAAGAACTTAGACGAATAAAGTTGAGATTCAGTTTACTACTTCAGTGGACAGGTGATTATCTTTTTGTGGACATGCGCTCCGTTTCGAGTTGGAATACATGAGGAAAGCCGGCTACTGGTTTAATTTTAAAGAACGTGGTTAGGCTCTAGCCCGCGGAGCATCCCCAACTCTCCAACTTATCGCAAGAGAACCTAAATTACTGCTCTTTTCCGCTCTTTGGATCTTTGATGATCAATTTACGATCTTGAATGTCGCAAAACCTCAGCTTCAACACTTCACCGATTCGCATCCCACCGCGAGCCATCAACTATAGAATCAATCGGTTCCGAACCTTGGTTGTTCTAAAAATTATCTCATCCACTGTTTCTTTTTCGATAATATTCCAACGGACGGCTACTGTGGGCCGGAATAGTTTACGCAGCATCGGCAAATCGCAGGGATTTTGAAAATTTAACTCAAGGTTATTTTTCAGGAAATTGAAAAAAGATGAAAGATGGGAGAATCGAACTCGTTTGGTTTGGGGTTTACAGCCGTCGGTGCCAATTTTAAAAAATTGCAGGACCTTTTCTGATGACAATCCGGCTAACTCTTCTTCTCCGAAATCAGCGCAAAGCTTGTTAATGATCCATCTGTAGGCACGGACGGTATTTTTTTTTCGAATTGGTAACGTGATAATCGATCCAAATTTTTGCAGCTTGAGAGATTTTCATGATTTACCTCCTTTTGGTTTTTGGGTTTGACAATAATAAACCGCCTAAGGTAATCATAATGTATCCATTTCATATCTGCAATAATTTTGGTCAGTTTGATAGGAGAACATCCATCAAGAAATTTCATGATTCTGTGAACTTTATATTTTTGTAGTCCATCTACGTATCTGGATTTTAGCAATTTTGCAGGTATCGGCATGATGTCACAATTTTTATGAGCATGGTTTTTGGGCAACCCACATCCAATTTATGACTGCTATTCTTAAAAGCATCATGTATAATAATAGCAATTCGTTAGAAGTGCGCTTTTCTCGACAAATCCCAAATTACAATTAGGAGCAAATCGTAGAAAAATATAAATTGAGCCAAATGATGGTGAAAAAAAAATGAAGAAGAGTATTTTACTGCTATTTATATTTATTTTGTCTTTTGCAATATGGTGTAATTTTGGATTGGCGGCAGATGGAATACCAGATTATTGGCCGACCAGAGGTTGGAGATCCGCATCTCCTGAAAGCCAGGGGGTGGACTCTAATTTATTGGAGAATATGCTGGATAGGATATGGAAAGAGGAACTTAACATTAACAGCGTATTAGTCGTTCGCAACGGGTATATAGTGCTGGATGCCTATAATTATGGAGGTGATTCAGATCATCGACATAATATATACTCATGTACTAAAAGCGTTGTCTCGGCGCTGATTGGTATCGCTTTTGATAAAGGATACATAAAAGACGTAAATCAGCCCGTATTGGACTTTTTTCCGAAGCATGTCGCCAAAAATCTTGGTGCCGATAAAAAAGCCATGACCCTTGAGAATATATTAACCATGACGACTGGTCTGCAATGCCGCGATTCTTACCTTTATAATTGGAGTGGTCTTCAGCAATTGAAATGGAGAGCAGACTGGGTTCAGTTCATGATTGATTTGCCCATGGTGGAGGCGCCAGGGACTCGTTTTGAATACTGCAATGGAGCCTCTTTTCTCCTCTCGGCCATTTTACAGGAGCAAACCGGCATGAATGCGCTGAAGTTTGCCGAAAAACATCTTTTTGATCCTATTGGCATTTCCGATGTTAACTGGTCTTCTAATCCACAGGGGATTACCATAGGCTATGGCCAACTTTACATGCGGCCACAAGACATGGCAAAAATCGGTTATCTTTATTTGAACGATGGGTTGTGGGATGGCAAGCGGATAATATCTTCCCAATGGATAAAGGCGTCAACTCGCAAGCATATCGCATCAACTCTGCTACCTGGTTACGGCTATCAATGGTGGATAGTCGATCCCAGCATTTACACCGCAGTCGGTTACCAGGGGCAGTTTATAATTGTGATGCCAGAGAAGAACATAGTAGCTGTATTCACAAGCAGTCTGGGTCAGGAAGACTTTTACATTCCATTGGGTTTGTTGGCTGCTTATATAATTCCGGCGGTCAAATCACCAATGCCTTTGCCGGAAAATCCCAACGGAGAAAAAGCGTTTAAATCTGCAATAGGCCGATGGCAAACGACAAGCCCTATAGATCGCAGGAAAATTATTAAAAAAGCAGAAAAATCCTCCCAGAGGATAAAGCTTGAAGAGTATGTGAACAACGAGTATGGATTCTCGGCAAAATATGATGCAGAACTTCTCAATATGGATAGTCAATTAGTGCCGCCATTGGTATTTATAAGTAGAGCTCTTAGGGGTATTCCCGTTTTTGCAGTTTTGGTGGATGATATTCCAAAGGGAATGGCATTGGAAAATACCGGAAAATATATGATTGATCTATTCAAAGTGCTTTTTCCATTGTCTGATACAAAAATTAAAAAACAAAAACTCATAAAACTCTCTGATGGAACCGACGTCAATTATTTTGAAATCAACTGGAAATATCAAACATTTGGAATGGTAACGGTGGGTGTTCTTGCGTATAAAAACGATAAAATTATAGGTATAGTGGCCGAGAGTGGGGAACAAACGCCAATTGAATACTTAGCGGGCATGGCAACATCCCTGAGATTTAAGAAGTAATATTCATATACGCTTTTTTACAATTTTAAAATCTGTGCTCTCTCCAGCTAATCGCATATGAGCCACAATTGCAGATATCATGCAATGGTATCTGCAAAAAAATTAGCCACTCAAAAGTACAGATACTGTAAACGTACACCCTCAAACAATAAATCGCATGAGCTCCGATAAAAAACAGAAATTTAAGCACTATAGACCCTTGTGATTTACAAATTATATCCCAACAAAAAGGGGTGAATCTGGCAATCTGAATTTGCCCTTATTGGTACTCAAAACCCCATTTTTTTGATTTCGATTTGACATTGAATTCCCAGATTCGATAGAGTGCATGTATTCAAAAAGTATCTGCATGAATCGGATAAAAATTGATAGTTGGACTTCTGGCAAGAAATCAACAAATCGGCAATTTCCACTTTTATATTATAATATCGCAATAGATGGAAAATTTTCCATCTAATATACTGTTCGTCCCAAAGAAAAATATTATGTTAGCTATGATTCTAAAACGCATACTTGGGATCGTTTCTCTCTTGATCGGTGCAGCTCTCTGCGTTTGGATTATTTACAATCAATTTGTTCCCAATGACACATATAAGACCGAATTCCCCAGTGTGTTTAAACTGATCCTTCCGGTTGCATGCATCTTAGTTGGTTGGAAATGGGTAGGCAGTAAGGGCAAATCCGACCGCACTACACTTAAATCTTTCCCACGTCGCTCGATCATGATATTTGGCAATCTTCCATTCCAAGGGCACCGAGGCAAGATTGAATCGATCGCCTTTTCTCCCGACGACAGATTTGTGGTGACTGGAGGCACGGAGCGATCATACGGACCCGATCGAGTGGCCAGAGTCTGGCAAATCCCCAGCGGCCGCCTCCTGAAGAAACTCAAGGGGCACCGAACGGGAGTCCTCAGCGTGGCCGTTTCCCCGGAGGGCACAGCGGTTGCCACGGGTGACGACGTGGTTTGGAAGAACGAGAACCAGTTGGAGGGCAGTTGCATCCGAATCTGGGATGCGCGGTCAGGGCGGGAGACGAAACGCTTTGGCGGGGAATTATTCCGAGTGGAAGCCCTGGCTTTCTCTCCGGACGGTCAGTTCCTTGCAAGCGGCAGCAGCAACTACTTGCCGCATGCACCTGCCTCCGATGGACGCTGTCTGCGGTTGTGGGACTGGAAAGCGGGCCGGGAAGTTCGCAGCCTGGGTGAGCACACCGCTTCGGTCGAGTCCATTTCTTTCTCTTCGGACGGCAAGTGGGTGGCATCGGGGAGCAACGGCATGACTGCCTCCGGGGGACTCTACCAGGTTCCGACCATCCGACTTTTCAAAACCGCTACGGGCCGCGAGTGGACCCAATTATCCTCCTACCTCAACGGGGTAAACACTGTTGTTTTCTCCCGGGACGATAAGCGGCTGCTATCGGGCGGGGGTTATGAGTTGCTATGGTGGGATCTCGCGTCCGTAACTGTTAAACACCAGTTCGACCCTGGTCTGAGAACACTCGTTTGCTGCGCGGCCGTATCTCCGAACGGCATGTGGGTGGCGGCAGGTTATGGCGGCCAAAATGAGCCGGGAGCCCCTCGCGAGGATTGCTGCGTGCGCCTCTTCGACGCCAAATCTGGAGCCGTAGTGACGCGGTGGGAGCATGAGGAGCCGGTGCACGCCATCTCCTTTTCGCACGACTCCCGATGTGTCCTCGCCGGCGAAGAGAGAGGGGTGCTCCGGTTGCGGCGGACGCCGCTATGAACCGCAGCGTTGCGTCACAAGGTTCTGTGGATAATTTGAAACACAACATTGGACGAACCATGCATTTCACACCGACCGCTGATCGCGGCGGGTGAATGCGGGCGTTAGGCGAACCTTTGATTTCTGCTATATATTTTTATAATTCACTTTTTTCAGCTTGAGGATAAATAATTTAATCACTTAAAAGCCCCAGATTTTCAAAAGAATAGCTGGACCTTTGTGTATGGAGACAGGAAACCATGAACATCAAAAGATTGACTGGAATAGCAACCCTAATACTTATCTTTGCCATGGGATGCTCGGGAGACTATGGGAGATTTAAAGCACAGACAGGAAGCGAATCAAAGGTAACCCAACGGGAACTGATCGATAACTGGTCAGACTACGACATCTGGCTTATCCACAGAAAGAC
Source organism: Desulfobacterales bacterium (assembly GCA_049669725.1). Classification (GTDB taxonomy): domain Bacteria; phylum Desulfobacterota; class Desulfobacteria; order Desulfobacterales; family JAFDCJ01; genus JAFDCJ01. Next base: position 3,136 of record JBATKU010000134.1, on the reverse strand, counting down.
TCAATTAGCAGTCATCATTTTCGATCCGAAAAATGACAATAGGAAAATATTGGTTGGAAGCGACTGGAGTATGGTTAAAAATCAGGAAATGTGGACGGGGATTGTGAAAGCCAATACGACCAGTGGTGGCGATTTCAAACTGCCTGGGGTCTATTCTGGTGGTACTTCAAAGGTCAATGAGATATGGGGTCCCGATAACCAACTTTATGGGTTTATTATCTATCAGGCTTATGCGCTGCAATTGGGAAGTGTAAAGCTGGTCGATGAAAATACCGTCCGGTTATCCTGGAGTCCTCCGCCTGTAAGAGGTGGCCGTTGAGTAGATAGGTATAATCCAGATAGCTGGGATTTTGAAACCCTAAAAAAAACTTGCGATCTTCGTGACCTCTGCCCGAAAATAAAAGTTGTGCTTTCTGCTATCTCCGGTATTGATGCCATTTAAAAGCCTAAGATATACGAAACAAATCTGCATAACAGCCCGCCCGTTTATGAACACTACGGCTATGTTCCTAAAGTATTGCTGACGTAGAAATTTTGAAGACAATCATATCTATTCCCCTAAATCGTGGTTGTCACATTTAGTCTTGTTTAGGAAATCCACTGTGCCCGATTGACTTTATATAATGCGTGCATATGTTATATATATCAATTGTCACCCAACTTCGATAAACACGAATAAACCATGAGATGGCTTAAGGCCTCCAAAGGTTATATTTTAAAAAGGAATGTTGGGGGCATTTAAGCGGCTTCTCGGGTGTACGTGCATCTATTCTTGGAATAACGACACCTTTAGAGGCCGTAATTATTTTGAAAGGGTCAAAAATGGCTTATACCTCTTAATTAGATATTGCGTACCCAACAGTTCCCGACAGGAAATCAACTTTTTTGAGCTTTTTAATACGGCAGGCGAGTGCGCCTGATGAAAGGATGCAAAGATGGAAATGAAAAAAGTGATTGCGGGATGGAGCAAGATCTGCCCTGGCTGCAACATTGGGCGCAAATATCCAGATTCCTTTATCGGCAAGAAAGTGAGGAATCACTGGGAAAAAGGTTGTATGTCGCATAACGCCTATGTTGAGGTGTACGGCAGTGACGAGCCTTCACCGAACAAAATCAAGGTAACCTCCGACGATAATTGAATTTGCAATTAGCCGTGAGGAAGGGGGTTGCCATGAAGTTTGCAGGTCAAGAGGCCTGGATGTATTATGGAAAAATTGGAAAGATATGTGACAAAAACGAGACGTCTATTGAATATCAATGATCGGAGCATATAATGAAGAAAAAAAATATATTGAAAGACTTATTCGACTCTAAAATGGATGATATTCTTAAATTTAATCATGAATTTAGACTAGAGTCAGACAGAGATTGTGGTTTGATGGCTGCTGCATATTTAGATGAAGCTTTAAAAGACATGTTGGCCTCATATATGGTCAATGACAAAAGATTAACCAAAGACCTTTTCAATGGTCAAGGTCCGTTAGCAACATTCTCGTCCCGTATAAATATTGCCTTTGCTTTGGGAAAATTATCAAAGGAAGCAAAAAACGATTTGCATATCATTAGAAAAATAAGAAACGAATTCGCTCAAGTATCAGATTCGATAGATTTCGAAAATGAAACAATTAAAAAAAGGTGTAAGGAGCTTAAACATCAAGCTTTATTTACCAAATCATCCGGCAGAGAAATGTTCACAAGAGCTGTCTTAGGGGTTTTTGCTATGATCCACAGCCATGAAACAACAGCTAAGCGTCCCAAAACACCAAAGGATCTTAATCTCCAAGGCATAACTAATTTTGAGGAAATGATTCGCGGTGTAGAAAAAATAAAAATGAAAGAAATCAAAGCCGAACAAGCCGTTCCACCGGACGCGGGTGATCCCGCGCCGGTGTACTAAACATTCTTACAGAAAGTACAGATTCCTTCAAAGCTTTCCTGCCATCACAAAACGATCAGGTTCAGATTTGCAATGAGTACATGGAAAATACCGGAATAACAGGAACCTGCGCTATCTCCAACATCTATCCACTTTTAGAGGCCGTAAGAAAGTTGTGATATCAACATTCCCAGATTTCAAGGGCAAAGTACAGGTTGCTATCTATCAAAGTTTTTATTAGCATGCATAAATTGCAGATACTGTAAACATATCAAAGATTTTTCATATCTCAATTGAGCTGTGATATCATATCGTCAATCGAAGTCTTGACTTACTTCTCAATTCGGCCAACTCAATTATAGGTTAGGGCATTTAAGAACTTATGAACTCGCCAACTTAAGAACTATTGAATCAATTCCTAAGTCCCTAAATTCATTTCTTCTTAAATATCAGTCCGCTTCTTTCTCGTCTTCTTCCGTGTGAATTTTTATGCGCTTGAAAACGATGTCATTCATCTTCTGGGGCGTTACCGCACGCTGGGTCGTCAGTTCTGCGATTCCGGTTTTAAAGGCGTCGATGTCGTGAAACGGATGGGTGCCTTCCACGATCTGCAAATCGGGGTACTCCATGCGAATGGCTTCAACAAATTCTTTCAAAAACGGGCAAACCTGAACCAGGCAGGACGTCATATGCAGGGCCTCAATCCCGTATTCCTTGAGCGCTCTGACCTTTTGCCAGATGCGGTCCGTTCCGAAAGCCGTTGGGCATCCGCCGCAGCTGATAATACCGACCAGCTCCGGTGGATCGTCTTCCGTATAGCGGTCAAACATTCCCTGTCGGCCGCGCAGATTCCCAAAGCAGCCGATCATAACACAGTCCATATCCCGGGTAGTGGCCTCACAACCTAAAATACCAACCTTTGGCATGTTACTCTCCTTTTTCACTTGGCAATTAGAAGCTGTCTTAAAATTGTAGTTTAGGTTCAATGGCAAGGCGTCGATTTGATTTTAAAGCGGAGCGTACACGTAGTACGTGAGTATTTAAAATCAAATCGCAACGCGGCCATTGGGCGTAAGATGCATTTTTAAGACAGCTTCTAGGTGAGCCACCGCTTGCGCCGCTTATAAAACTTCGCATCCTTGTAACTGCGCTTGGTGCCCATTTCGGTCAATCCCAGATAAAACATTTTAATGTCTTCATTTTCTTTCAGCTTCTCGACAGAATCATCGAGAACGATCTTACCGTTTTCCATCACATAAC
>JBATKU010000133.1:0-1585 GCA_049669725.1 Desulfobacterales bacterium | reverse complement strand
TATCCGTACAGATCAAGATATCAAGCGATTATATCTGGGGGGATAGCTTTCCATTGTTCCAACGCTCCATTTGGGCATACACAGGGACGGATATTTTTTATCTGGAACAGGATTGCCCGAATGGATCGGGCAATGACTTTTTTGTTTTGCATTGATCTTCTGATATGAAAAGTTCGACATTATCTGCAGATCCAGTCATTTTTTGATTATCAGTTAAGGTAATCCGCTTATAGGAGGAACGATGAAATACAATCAATTAGGAGCTTCAGGGTTCAACGTATCGGCAGTTGTGATGGGATGCTGGGGTATCGGAGGGGGATATACCTGGGGAGAACAGGATGAAAAAGTTTCCATCGATACAATTCGGGCAGCTGTCGACGCGGGGGTCAACATGTTTGAAACGGCGGAATTTTACAGTGAGGGATATTCGGAAGAGGTTCTTGGAAAGGGCCTGGAGGGTCTGCGGGCCAAGGTGATGATCGCCACCAAGGTGTGGGTGGACAATTTAGCCAAGGATAAGATCGTTGCTTCCTGCGAGGGCAGCTTAAAACGCTTACGGACAGACTATATCGATCTGTACCAGATTCACTGGCCCAACAGGGAAGTGCCGGTAGAGGAAACGCTGGGAGCGATGGAGCAGCTGAAGAAAGCTGGAAAGATCCGAAATATCGGTGTGAGTAATTTCGGTGTCAACGATTTGTCCGGTGCTTTGGCGGCCGGCGATATCGTTACCAATCAAATGGCATACAGTTTGTTGTTTCGGGCCATAGAACACGAGATTCGGGATAAATGCATCGCTTCAGGTGTGGCTTTGCTGGCATATAGCCCATTGGCGCAGGGGCTTTTAACCGGCAAATTTAAATCTCCGAAAGACGTTGACGATGAGCGGGCCAGACTGAGATTTTACTCGAAAGACCGCTCTGGGACGGTTCACGATGAAGAGGGGTATGAAGAAGAGGTTTTCAAAGCCATCGGGAAAATCCGTGCGATTTGTGATGAGATGGCTGCGCCCATGGCCCATGTGGCTTTGGCCTGGGTGCTTCAACAGCCGGGCATTCAAGCGGTTTTGGCCGGTGCCCGGAACCCGGATCAGATTATCATGAATACCAAGGCTGTGGATCTTGTACTGTCGGCCGATGTTATTAAGAAGTTGAATGCGGCAACGGATACACTCAAATACGCAATGGGACCCAATGCAGATCCCTGGCGAACGGCTTCACGAATTCAGTAGTTCGGCCCGGTTTGCTTAACAACACCTAACAATCCGGAGTGTCCTTTTGGAAAACCCGGAATATTTTCAGGAATAAAAAAGGAAAAAATGGAATATAAAGAAATCTCCGATAAGATAAAATCCTTGAGAAAAAAACGCAATATTACGATTCAGGATCTGGCCGATAAAACCGATCTCACACCCGGCTATCTATCCAAAATTGAAAACAGCAACACGCCGCCACCCATTCCAACCCTGGCAAAAATTGCTTACGCCTTAAAAGTTCACGTTTCGTACTTTTTTGAAAATAGCAGCGAACAAATTAGCGGACCATCGATCATTAAAAAAAATGAACGCAAAGAACTTATCGGTGAC
>JBATKU010000132.1:0-1870 GCA_049669725.1 Desulfobacterales bacterium | reverse complement strand
CTATTCCGCAATGTTTAGGTAAAAAAAATATTATAATTGATCGTTGTGTTGACTTAATCTGTACTTCGCCTACCTATACCTAATCCCTCAGCCTGGGATCTAAAGCATCCCGCAGTCCATCTCCCAGCAGATTAAAGCCCAGCACGGCGAATAGAATGGCCAGGCCCGGAAAGGTCATGACCCATGAAGCTCTCAGAATCAACCCACGGCTTTGGGCGATCATGGCCCCCCATTCGGGGGTTGGCGGTTGGGCACCCAAACCGAGGAAACTGAGGGCGGCCGCATCCAGGATCGCCGATGCGCAACTCAGGGTGGTTTGAACAATCAACGGCCCGAGACAGTTGGGTAAAATCGCAATAAAAATAATTCGCCAATCTCTGGCCCCGATGGCGCGTGCAGAGGTGACATAGTCTTTTTCGCATTCTTCAAGAACACTTCCGCGCACGATGCGAGCAAACCGCGGAATGTAGGTAATCCCGATGGCAATCATGGCGTTTCGCAGGCTTGGTCCCAGATAGGCGACCACTACAATGGCCAGTAGAATATAAGGAAAGGACAGAATCATGTCCATGATGCGCATGATGATGCTGTCCAGAAAGCCTTTGTAATAGCCGGATATGCAGCCGAGCAGGGTCCCAAACAAGAAGGCCAGGCCGACGCTGAATACGGCGACGGCCAGTGAGACCCGGGCTCCGTAAATCAGCCGTGAAAGGATATCCCGGCCCAGGTCATCGGTGCCGAGGATATTATTCCAGGTGCCGTTTGCATGCCACAGCGGTGGTTTGATCTGGTCATAGAGGGAGGTTTCAAGGGGGTCGTGAGGGCTGAGATAAGGCGCCAGAATGCCGCAGGAAATAAAGATAATAATTATAATCAGGCCGGCCACCGCCGTTTTATTGCGCCACAGCTGACTGATCTGATCAAAAAACGGGTGGCGGTCTTCCGGATTTTTTTTGGGCTTATTTTGATTCATTACTATTGGACTTTGATTCTGGGGTTGATAACAGCGTACAGCACATCAACACACAGGTTAATCACAATAAAGATAGCCGCCAGAAACAGTGTGCCGCCGCGGATAACCATGTAATCGCGCTGCATCACGGCGTCATAAATCCATTTGCCCACCCCGGGCCATGCAAAAATCGTTTCCGTCAGGATCGCGCCGCACAGCAGCACCCCGAACTGCAGGCCGATGGTCGTGACCACCGGAATCAGGGCATTGCGCAAGGCGTGTTTAAAAACAACTTTAAATTGGGATAATCCTTTGGCTTTGGCGGTTTTGATATAATCCTGGCGAAGAACCTCCAGCATGGACGAGCGGGTCATGCGGGCAATGATAGCGGTCGGGATCGTGCTCAAGGTAAAGGCCGGCATGATGATGTGCCAGAGGGTGTCTCTGAGCGCCTCCCAGTTGCCGGTCAAAATTGCATCTAATACATAAAAATTGGTGATGGTTTCGAGCTCGACACCCACACTCAAACGGCCTGACATCGGCAGCCATCCCAGATTGAGGGAAAAAATTAGCATAAATACCAATCCCAGCCAGAAGATGGGCATACTGACCCCTATCAGCGCTCCGAGCATACTGAAGTAGTCAAAAATCGAATATTGTTTGGTGGCGGAAATAATGCCGAGAAGCATACCCAAAACACAGCTGATGAAAAGGGCCACAACCGACAGCTCAATGGTGGCCGGGAAGCGCTGTTTGACTTCGATCCATACTTTCTGCCGGGTCCAGATGGTTTCTCCCAGATCTCCTTGCAGCAGCTGTTTTAAAAATATACCGTATTGGACATAAACCGGCTTATTCAAGCCGAGATGTTCCCTGATATCCTGCAGGGCTTCCTCCGATGCCCGTTCGCCCATCAAC
>JBATKU010000131.1:0-2101 GCA_049669725.1 Desulfobacterales bacterium | reverse complement strand
ACGCGAGAATAGATCTGGTCGTTACGACGAATAGCTCTTCATTCCTATTGTCCTGGGGCTATCACAGATTTTTTATGTATTCACACAGTAGCAAGAACAATTAAAGACACTGGAAGAAAATGGAAATAAAAAAAATGAGGGGGGCTAAAGCTATGCTGGAAATAAAGAAGATTCTTTTCCCATTGGATTTGACAGAAAATTCGTCAAAGATCCTGCCTTATGTGTTGTCGATTTCCGATAAATACAACAGTCTAATTTACCTGCTACATGTGGTGCAGGACCTTAATAAATGGGGTAAGCTCTATGTCCCCCATCCTTCTATGGATAAATTCCAGGAAGAAGCCATCGAGGTTGCCAAAAAGGCCATGGACACAGTTTGTGAAAATCAGTTGCAAAGCTGCCCCAATTTTCAAAAGAGGGTCGTTTCCGGAGACACTGTCGATGAAATTCTAAAAGTCATTGAATCCGAAGATATAGACCTGTTGATTATGGGGACACACGGTCGTAAAGGATTGGATCACACGATATTTGGGAGTGTAGCGGAAAAAGTGGTGAAGAAATCACCCGCACCTGTGTTGGTTATTAATCCTTATAAGATTAAGTGAGCTCAATTTTTTCCAAGATTATCTTTTATCCAGATGTCCGGCGATTGATGGGCAAAATTTTGAAAAGAAACGCCATCCGAGGAGAAGACGAGCGAGATGACTACAATATGTTCGATTTCGATATCTTGTGAAAAGTGATGACAATATTTTCCTAAATTTGTTGTGCGGCAGAATTGTTAACAATCGCCAAGATTGTAACGAACTTATTCGGGAACAGATTGAATTTTACAATAATCTTATTGAAGCTCCTTGCATATAGTGGAGATCCCGTTTAAACAGGGCTGCAGGGTGCTTCAATTTGGATTACGGATTAAAAATGGAAATCCAACACCAGACAAAGCTCTTTCAGGCCATGGAGAAGCCTAATTTTTACCCTCACCATGTGGGTAGCATAGAGCAGCGAGAAACGCACATTTCTAAAGTATTTCTTACCGGCGATTATGTTTATAAGATCAAAAAACCGGTCTACCTGGAGTTTCTCGATTTCACCACTCTGGAAAAGCGTCGATATTATTGCCGCCAGGAAGTTATCCTGAATCGTCGCCTGACTCAAAATGTCTATCTTGATGTGGTTGCCATCACTTTCAAAGACGGTGAATACTCTTTGAACAGGTCGGGCAATCCCATTGAATATGCGGTTAAAATGCGTCAACTTCCTGAGGACCGTTCCATGGTCAATCTGTTGAAAAGAACAAAAATTGACAGAAATGACATTGAGGACCTTGCTTTAATTCTATCTAATTTTTATAGTCAAGTTTCTTCCTTTAGACAAGTCCATTCCTCCGGGGCATGGGAAAACATTCAGGCGAATTGTGAGGAAAACTTCAGGCAGACAATGATATTCGCCGGGGATATACTTGATGAACGAATATTTCAAATTATTCAATTCGCTACACTCTCTTTTTTGCGCAGACGAAAAGAACTTTTTGACAACCGAATCGACAGTGGAAAAATTCGGGACTGCCACGGTGACCTGAGGACCGGCCATATCTATTTTGTCGATGATGGGATTCAGATCATTGACTGCATCGAATTTAATGATCGTTTCAGATATCATGATATCGCGTCAGATCTAGCATTTTTAGCAATGGATCTCGATTACGAGGGTTTTCCACAGATTGATAGGCACTTTCTAACTGCCTATGTTAAATACTCAAAAGATCAGGATGTATTTGTTCTAATCGATTTTTACAAATGTTATAGAGCTTTTGTGCGGTGCAAAGTAAATTGCATGCGTCTTCAGGAAGGTGGCCTAACCGAGCAAAATAAAAGAAAGCTCCTTAAAGAGACCCTGAAGTATTTAGACCTTGCTTACCAGTATGCTGTAAAGTTCACACGCCCCACACTCTGGGTGGTGTGCGGCATGCCGGGCTCAGGTAAGAGTTCGATTTCAAGAGAACTTTCCAGGGGGTTTGGAATAAAAATATTGAATTCAGATGTGATTCGTAAGGAATTGTTCGGTATGAAACACGTTGATTCATCGGACATGCCATTTG
>JBATKU010000130.1:0-6992 GCA_049669725.1 Desulfobacterales bacterium | reverse complement strand
GTCATCCATGGGGCAGGATGTGGACAACAGACGACAGACGGAAATAGGAACGATCAACGGATTTATTGTGCGCGAAGCCAAACGGCTGGGTCTTAAAGCACCGGTCAATGAGACGTTAACGGCGTTGATAGAAACGCTGCAGTATCACTATAAATAAATTTGCTCTGAAGTATATTATTTGCTTAGATTTCAAATTAAAACAGTCTGCAGCGTTTCTAAATTCCAAACATTGGAAACACGGAGTCCGAAGCGCCCTGGTTTGGTCATTGAACCTTGGTGCTTGGAATTTATTTGAAATTTGGTGCTTGAAAATTGGAATTTTACGCGGAAAACAATGTGTTTAACTTGCAAACTAGAGGAGATTGCAGATGGCGAATACTAAAGTAACAATACTGGATGTCCAGCAGGCAAAAGAAGAAAACCGCAAATTAACGATGATGACGGCTTATGACTATCCGTTTGGGTTACTGGCGGATGAGGCCGGAATCGATATTGTTCTGGTCGGTGATTCTCTGGGGATGGTTGTTATGGGACTGGCAGGAACCGTGGAGGTCAATATGGAACACATGATCCACCATATCCGGGCAGTCGCCCGTGGGTGCAAAAATCCATTTATCGTCGGAGATATGCCCTTTATGAGTTACAATACCTCGATTCGGGAAGCAATTATGAATGCCGGCCGCCTCCTTAAAGAAGGGGGCTGTGAGTCCATCAAACTGGAAGGCGGTGTCGATTTTGCCCCGACCATTGAAGCCATCGTCAAGGCCGGAATACCGGTGCAGGGACATATCGGGCTGACGCCCCAGACGGCCAGTGCCCTGGGCGGCTTTAAAATGCAGGGTCGTGATGCTGCTGCCGCCAAACAAATCATCGATGATGCCAAAGCCCTGGAAGGTGCCGGCGTTTTCTCGATGATTTTGGAAGCCGTGCCGGCTCCCTTAGGAAAACTGGTGGCTGAAGCGGTTAAAGTACCGGTAATCGGAATCGGTGCCGGTCCGGACGTTGACGGGCAGGTACTGGTAACCCATGACATGATCGGACTGTTTGACAAATTCGTACCGAAATTTGTCAAACAGTACACCAATATCAGAAAAGTTATCCTGGATGCCTTAAGCGAATACAAACAGGAAGTCGTAGACGTGAAATTCCCGGCACCTGAACACTCTTTCAAAATGCCGGAGGAAGCTTTGGTACAACTCCAGAAATTGATAGAGAAATAACAATTTATATCTAATATGTCAAAACCGAGGTGCGCAAAGAAGTGCCTAAAATTAAAAATGCCTAAATTGCCTAAAGTTAGGGTATTCTGCCGATTTAATAATTAATAAACGCAAGCTTCATTTTATTGAGGTTTGGATGACCAAATGCTTAACTTCATTCATTCTTTCAAAATGATGGAGCGCAGCGACTCTACAAATTTAGGCATTTTAGAGCACTTTGGGCATTTTAAGGTTCGTCCGGGTTAGGCATACGTGAATTTGATCTAAATACGGTTTAGCTTAAGCGGATTAGCGGAAAGCACCTCATTGGCCGCTTTTAATTGCTCTTCACCTGAAATAACTGCGACGGCCTTCTTAGCTTCATCCCCATCAAAATACTTTTCGGCGGCCTGAATCACCTGCTTGCGGGTTAAGTTTAAAAGCCTGCTTTTATATTGCGCCCGCATGTCGTCGGTTAAGAAAATGATATTGCGGTAAAAGGCTTTTCTGGCCGCCGGGCCAGGCGGATCGGGCTTGTCAATTTCAGAGCACACCTGCAATATGGCTTCATTCACATCTTCCTCCCCGAAACTTCCTGAACGAATAAAAGCCGCCGCATTGTCAAAGGCCTTCAGGGTCGACACGATATGGGGATCCCGGTAAGAGGCAAAACAGAACAACCCGTCTTCGGGGCTGTACAGAGCGAACCCGCCATAGGCACCGCCTTTTTCTCGAATTTCCCGATGCAGATACATGGATCGCAATATTTTGCTGATAATCGATAAAGCCGCAGCGTCTTCATGTTCCATGCGCACCGTTTCAAACGCAAGGGCAACAAAAGAAACGGCGGACGATGTGCTCCAGCCTTCTCTGATATTTCCGGCATCCAGCGAAATAGCGGGAGTTTTAAAACCATCATTTTGGCTTTCCCTGAAACCGCTATACAGCGATTGCGCGGAAGTACGGGCACCCGCCAGGGTTGAGTCTTCGCCGATCAGGGCCACCTTAAAATTATTGCGCCTGAAAAGTATGTCTCCGATGGCGGCCAGATCCAATGAAAACGATTTGAGTTTATCATCGTTGATCCCCTCACCCAGTCCTTTGATGGTTTGCAGCTGGTGAACCCCATTCCAGATCTCACTCAGCCGGCGGGTAGATGATAAATTCCTGGAAGCCAGCGAAATTGCCAGCCGATGTCCGTTGTGAATAACCATCGATTCGAGTCCGGCTCGATACTCGAGCAAAAGGTTCTTTAATCGGGTCAAATCTGAAAAATCAGACTGGTGGAGTAACTCCTGAATGATATCAAACATTTGATCCCGGTTTCGATGGAGACATTTGGCGTTAAAAGAGACAAACGGCATACAGTCCCCCGGCCCGTCAAATCTAGTGCGAGCATGGGTCGACAGACCGATACCGCCGGTGTAAGCATCTATCCGCCGGGCCATGGCGGCATAGTCGCGGACGGCAGTTCCCATGCGAGAAGCCGCGTAGCAGAAAAATGGCGCCAGCGGCATCAGTTGGCCGGGCAGCGCACCACCTCCGGCTGCTGCCGCAAAATAGAAAATGCCGGATGTGGCCTGGTTATACAGGGTGGCCTGCACGGCATCGTCGGTGGCGGTTTTTTGGACACTGGGAACCGACGGCGGAATATCTTTGCGGCCAAGGGTCGGGAGACAGGCAATATCCTCTTCGGTTTCCTGCAATCGCAAGAGCGCTTCGGCGTCCTGCTTGATCCGGTCTACATCTGATGGGGACAGATCTTTTTTGATGCGGTCAAGTTCAACGCGCAGACGATTGTTTTCATTGGACGCCATTTCCTGATCCGGGACCAGGGTCATCGTAACTCGATGGGGATTATTCAAAAAATATTTTTTAATTCGATTTTCAAAAAATGATCCCCCGGCTAACTCCTTTTGCAGTCTGGCCAGATCGGCGTCAAAATTCAATATTTTTACCGGATCGCCGCCATGAAACCAGCTCCCGGAAAAAGTTAACAGCAATTTTATCCCGTAAGGATAGGGCGAATTGGTTATCTCCTTGCGATGAAATTCGATCTGATGGATGGCAGAATCGATCAGCGTTTTATCGATACCGTTTTCAGCAAGATCGCGCAACACACCGATAATAATCTTCTCAATTTGATCGGCGTCTGATGACGCCACATCTTTCAGACCGCTGACAAACAGCGTATCCCGGTTATCGGCGTCAAAACCGGTGCCGTCGCACAGAGCGCTACCAAACCCTGAATCAATCAGAGCTTGACGCAGGGGAGAAGCTGAATTGCCGAGCAGAATCTGCTCTAACAATGTCAGCACCAATACCTCAAAGGTGTCTTTAATATCCGCTGTCAACCAAGCCGTACACACCTGACATTTTTTGGTCGCGTCCTCATTTTTGTCGAAGGGGTATGGGAAAGACACGAATTGCGGCTGCATCCAGCGGGGTTGGGATGCCACATCCGTATCAGGATCAATCTGCTTGAAGCCCTTGAGAACCTTGGCTTCGATAAAAGACAGATGATCCTTCAAGGGCAGGTTGCCGTAGGTATAAAAAAATGCGTTGCTGGGATGATAGTGCCGGCGATGAAATTCCTTGAGCTGGTCATGGGTAAGTGATGGAATCTCGACGGGGTCTCCTCCGGAATTAAACCGATACGTCGTCGATGGATACAACGCTTTCAGAATGGAGCGAACCATCACCTGGTCGGGTGAGGACATAGCGCCCTTCATTTCATTATAGACAACTCCTTTATAGGTCAACTGATAGGCTGCAGGATCGTTACCCTCCGCTTGTTCTTCTATTTCCAGGCGGTGGCCTTCCTGCTTAAAACTGAGACCTTCCAGACGTGGAAAAAAGGCAGCGTCCAGGTACACCCCCATCAGGTTGTAGAAATCTTTTTGGTTCTGGGTTGAAAAAGGATACATGGTCCAATCCGAGGCCGTAAAGGCATTCATAAAGGTGCTTAAACTTCTTTTGAGCATAGAAAAAAACGGATCCCGCACCGGATACTGCTTTGAACCGCACAGTACGGTATGCTCCAAAATATGGGCAACACCGCTGGCGTCTTTCGGTACGGTTTTAAAGGCAACGCTAAATGTATTCTCAGCATCGCTATTGCTGATGTGGATGTGTTTGGCGCCGGTGCCCGTATGCTTCAATTCATAAAAAATCGAGGAAATCTCTTTGAGGGATTCGATTCGTTCGATTCGGTAATCATTAATGCGCCCACCGGCTGCGAGGTCCGGGTTGTTAGGATCTACGATTGCGTTCATAAGGTCCCCAATTATTCAGTAAGTATTGTTGTTGTAATCTTTTATAAGAAGGCTTTTTAGAGCATCGATATTCTTTAGGACAAATTAAATCCGAATATCGAAATCCGAAATCCGAAACAAACTCGAATGACCAAAATTCAAATGACCAAAAGGTCAGACAACTTAATATTGCAAAAGTACTGCTTTTGTTTTTGTTATTAAGATATTAGGATTTCAAATTTGTTTCGTATTTCGTGCTTCGTTTTTCGAATTTATAGCTCGAACTGATGATAGGAGATTTGTATGCAGATAAGTTCGGACAAACCGAAGTTAGGCTGCAACATAAATCCCTCTTCGTTTGCGCTTAATTTTGCCGGTTTTATTCAACCGAAAAATTATATTGCGAATTTTTTTTTCATCAAAACCGGTTTTGGCCTGTATTTCCGCAAAGTCCAAACCCTGCCTGGAGTGTTTGATGGTGTCCAGGACAATATCGACTGCTGTCAGGGCAGTTTTACGACGGGAATAGTGAACTCTGGCATTGTTGGCACCTAATGCCGACTGCTTAACCAGGTTTTCTAAACTATCCAGTCTGGCCATCAGTTTGTCCACATCCTTTTTAGTCGGGATGTCATAATTCTGCATAAAAAATTTAACCATGGCATCAAAGCTGATCGTTTTCCCTTTTTTTCTTGACATGGGATCCTCCTTGGTAAGAGGTGGAAAATTGGAGGTTTTGGGTTCAGAGGTCCAGCGCTGCAAAGTTTCGGGATTTCAGACCCGCCATGAGGGTTGAACCCAGAGGCGAGCAAGCCCAGAAACTTGGAACCTGTCTTGATATAACCCTGAACCTTGAACCCTTACTAAGTACTTGATATCTGTAAAATAGTCAAGATATTGGAAAAATCTAATCTCCTGTTATAATGGTTGTCAAAAAACGTTGCGGTATCAAAACGTTTTTTCTACAACCACTTATGCCGCAATTATATATTCCGGAATATAATTATGTATAGTGGTATAAAATTCGCGTTGAAATTGAAATGATTTCCTGGTAGGTAACATTCCAAAAATACGGAAGGTCAATTTGAGGTTTTAAACTATGACCTCACCCCGAAACCTGCTTAAGGCCTGGAATTTAAAGCCTAAGAAGCGCATGGGTCAAAATTTCCTTACGGATCCATCAACTGCCAGAACCATCATTCGCCGAGCCAATTTAACAGCTGATGACGTTGTTCTGGAAATTGGTGCCGGGCTGGGCGCTTTAACCATACCTCTGGCGCGGGTTGTCAAAAAAGTACACGCAGTTGAGAAAGACGATCATCTTATCGAATTGCTCAAAACAGAGTTGCTTGCCAACCGGATATCCAACTGCGACATTATTGCCCAAAATATTCTTGAAATGGATTTGCATACCCTTGCAGAGACTACCGCAACTAAATTAACGGTTGTCGGCAATTTGCCCTACGGTATATCTTCTCAAATTCTTATCCAACTCATTCATTCGAGAGACATTCTAGAACGAGCGGTGGTCATGTTTCAAAAAGAACTGGCGCAACGGATCGCTGCCCAACCGGGCGGCAAACAGTATGGCAGAATTAGCGCCATGCTCAGATACTGTGCCGACATACGATTTTTGGCGGACGTTAAAGCCTCTGTCTTTTATCCGCCTCCAAAAGTGGATTCCGCGGTGCTTGATATTCATTTTAAATCCACATCGATGTATGGTCCCCACGATGAAGCCATGTTGTTTAGGGTTATCAAGGCCGCCTTTGGCAACAGACGTAAAACGCTGAAGAACGCTCTTGCAGCAGCCGGACTTCAGGTTGATTCTCAACGCATCATAGAGGCCTTGTCTGCAGCCGGTATTGATCCAATCCGCCGGGCCGAAACCCTGAACCCATCTGAATTCGTAGCCCTTTCAATCAGCCTAGGAGAAACTATGGCGAAGAAAGAAAGTTCATAGGTTCAGAGGTTCTGGGTTCAGGGTTAAACAGCGAACCGCAAAATGTCCATCCGCAGCCAGCGACGAGCTACATTCGGCCTGAGCTCATGTCGAAGGCAGCCGAGTCGAATCTCGAAGGAAGGCCCTCGACGGGCAGAATTCCTTACTTCGATATTCGATATTCGCCTTTAGACAGAGCCTTTGAACCCTGAACCTCTGAACCTTTGAACCTATCTTAGCACTTGACCACCCAGAAGACTGGCATTATTATAAAACTACTTCAACAGCATAAAAGGAGGCCAAAATGGCAGTAAAAGTATTTATCAAGCGAAACGTCCCCCAGGATAAGGCCAAGGCGTTAATTCCGCTTGTCCGACAAATGAGAGCATCTGCCGCGACGCAAGCGGGATATATCACCGGCGAAACCTTGCGAAGTCTGGATAATCCGGTGGAATTCCTGGTTATCAGCACCTGGCAATCTTCAGATGACTGGAAGAAATGGCTGCAAAGTGAAGAAAGAAATAAGGTTCAGGGCAAAATTGATGATTTGCTGGGTGGTGATACCAAATACGATATTTTTCATTACGGATTTTCGGA
>JBATKU010000129.1:0-1895 GCA_049669725.1 Desulfobacterales bacterium | reverse complement strand
AGAGAAGGCCGGTCACGGTCATGGAACACATCATCAGCATGGGGGACTTCCGGGACCTCCTTGATCAATTAGGGACTTCCGGGACGTCCCTTAAATTATAACTCAAGTTTCGCACCCCCGATTAAGGGTTTAGCGAGATAAATTATTATTGATATTACTTCTTTTTATATAGAAAAGGACTCACTTTTGTAGTATGTTAACTACACGACATAATTAAACATTCATACAAAAGGAGTCCTCAAACCATGTGTATCACAAATCGTACAAAGTTCAAGGGAGAAATTGAAAATTACCTGCGAAACGGCCATAGCACCTTTGATTCAAAGATCGATCAGACTTTTTCTTGTCTTAAGGTTAAAACATGGCTAAGTCGCACCAACATCATTAAAAAAGATGGCTACCATGCATCGCATTTGCTTTTTGTTCTGTTTATGCTGCCGATTTTTAAGATTAATTCTGTTAATGGTTTTTGCAAAAAACACTGGCATCATTGGTCAATCAGTAAAAAAGACACCTTCTATAGATTCAAGCATAACGCTTACCGCTGGCGTACATTTATGTATAAACTAATGAGCCAGATTTCAAAGGCAGTAGCCTTTGAGAAAAACTCGATTAAAGAGCGATATTTCATTGTTGATGACTCTGTGATCGCCAAAAGAGGCAAGCATATCGAAAATGTTTCTTACCATTATGACCATAGCATCGGTAAAACAGTACTCGGATATTGTATCGTCACCCTTGGTATGTTCACCGACAAAGGATTTTATCCCATCGACTTTGCCTACAATTTTGGCCAAAAGCGTCATAGTGACAGCCCGGATGAAAACATCGGTGATCCCAGAAGCATCAGCGGCCAACGAAGTTTTGAAGCCAAGCACTATTCCAAATTAGATCTGGCGTTGATGATGATCGAACGTGCTATTAATAATGGCTTTACAGCCAGATACGTTTTGTTTGATAGCTGGTATGCTTGGCCGGCGGTGATCAAAAAAGTACGTGCTATAAAAAATGATCTTCATGTCATTTGTCGGCTCAAGGAAAATCCGAGCAAATATCACTATCGCGGCAAACGCTATCGGCTCTCTGAGCTTTACCAAAAGGTTAAATCCCAGCTTAAAAAAGATAACAAAACAGGCCTTTTGCTAAAACGGGTAACCGTAAAGCTGCCCGATTATGATCAAGAATCTGTTATCGTGTTTGCCAAGGGTTATCGTGAACCCAAAAAGGATAACCTCAAAGGAAAAAAGAAAACCAAAGAGTCCAAATGGGATGCCTTTCTTTCTACCGATACCCATTTGCATGCTTCAACTATCATCAAGAAGTATATTAAACGCTGGCCCGTAGAAGTCTGCTTCAAAGAATGCAAGCAACTGCTTGGTTTTGGCAAAGAACAAAGCAATAGTTTTAATGCTCAGGTGTTTTCGACCACCGCAAGCTTTATGCGCTACAGTTTGATCAGTTACTTAAACGAAACTGAACGTCACGCAACATTGGGTAGTTTGTTTGAAACCCTTGTCGATGATACGGCAGTAACTACCTACGCACAAAGACTGTGGGATTTCTTCCAGGGTCTTTTTAAAACCAGTTTTTCAAAGATCTTTGATCTGTTTAACATTAAAGACGACTTTCAGCCCTATTTGGACTCACTTACACGGGCTTTAAAAGCATCTACACCGATTATAGGGTGCGAAACTTGAGTTATATTTTAAGAATCAAGGTTCGATTCCGACTGTGGCTCCGCTGTTTGCTCTGCCTTCTTGACAAACTTGCATTTGGGGAAGTTTGAACATCCCCAGAACTTCTGACCGGCATATTACCTTTTTGATGCAACCCTTTCGATTAATTCGGCCCCGCATTTCGGACAAACCGGCGTAATGGTTTCATCGTCAGAATCA
>JBATKU010000128.1:0-2187 GCA_049669725.1 Desulfobacterales bacterium | reverse complement strand
ATCTATTCGTAAACCTTTAAAATTTAATCAATAAACTGTTTGCAATATTTTTTCGATCAAGCCTGCATGATTTTTGCAGTCAACCAGGCAAAGTTCAATTTGTTGTACGTATTCAGGGGGTTTAAGCAGTCGGCATAAACCCTTGAAATCGTTGCAGTTTTAGTCTATTTATAACCTGTTGAAATGATTGAAAAAAAGTCTAGATTTTTAGTTTTTTATCTGTTATGCTTCCAGCATGGAAGCAAAAAGACCATTTTCCCAGCTTGACTGGCTGTCCACCCCGCAGCCGGTCAAAGACTACATCGTCTATCTGGAGAAAACAATTTTTCAGATGCAACAGCAATTGGGGCAGTTGGAAAAACGCACCGAAAAGCTTGAAGCTCGGACAAAAATGAACTCACAAAATTCAAGCAAACCGCCTTCTTCCGACAGCCCTTTTAACAAGAAGAAGAAAAACAAGAAAAAGAGCAAGCGCAAACGCGGTGGTCAAAAAGGCCACCAAGGGCATCAACAACAAATGCTGGAACCTACTGAAGTAAAAAACATCATGCCCCAGGACTGCAGCTGCGGCCGGCTGGATCTAGATCCAGATAGCCTAAAGCCCTTTTATACCCATCAACACATTGAATTACCCGAAATTAAGATGGATGTAACCCATTTTATTCTGCACAAGGGCAAATGCCAGTGTTGCGGTAACACCGTCAAGGCCAGGATTGCAACTGAATTGACCAGCGGCTATGGCCCCCGGTTATCGGCCGTGATTGCCGAGCTTTCCGGATCCCATGGTGCCAGCCGACAAAGTGTACAGGATTTTTGTCAGTCGGTTCTTGGGTTTGCCATTTCAACCGGTGCGATTCAACGCATCATTGATCGCTCATCGCAGGCCATTTTGCCCATTTACAATGCCATCGGCAAGCAAGCCCGCCAAGCAGAGGTAAATGGTGTTGATGAAACCTCCTGGTTTCAGTCCGGCAAGCTGCAATGGCTGTGGACATTGGTCAATGATGTGGTGGCCTTTTTTATGATTCACCCCAATCGGTCCAAAGAAGCGTTCAATAAATTAGTCGAAGATTGGAAGGGCATCCTGATCAGCGATAATTACGGCGTCTATGTGAATTGGGTCAATAAAAGACAAACCTGTTTGGCTCACTACATTCGTAAAGCCAAAGGATTGGCTGAAAGAAAAGATCAGTCGATTAAAAAATTCGGCGAATCTATCTTAAAGGAATTGCAACTGCTTTGCCACTGGGCCAGAAAACCTCCTGATGAAAAGCAATGGACTGATTTTTATTCACGACTGCTTTTGCTTTTAATGCTTTATGAAGGTGCCGATGACGATGCCGGTCAACTTGCACGTTCGATTGCCCGGGAGATAGAAACGTTATGGGTATTTTTAGATGAAAATGGTGTGGAACCCACTAATAACCGGGCTGAAAGAGCACTGAGATTTGCAGTATTGTGGCGCAAGCGTAGTCATGGCACCCAAAGCGATAAAGGTAATCGCTGGGTGGAGCGCATCCTTTCCTTAAAGCAAACGTGTCGCATGAGAGCGATGCCCGTATTTCCAATTCTGGTGAACGCTATCGATGCTTATTTCAAAGAACAAAATCCAGATTTACAATGGATTACCACAAATTACTAGCGGTACCCCCTGAACATTTACAACAATACCGTATGGGTGGTAAATACTAATTTTTTTAACAAATTCGTCCGCCTCACCCTCGGAAATTCCATAGTAATTCTGCAATGAGTGATAAAGATACTGCTCTATGCAGCGATCATAATTAAAAATTATCAATGTAATTGTTTCAAATCTATCTTTAAGATCGTTTTTCTCACAATTTTCAGTTAGTAGTTGGAAAAAGGGGGTATACCAAGTATTCTCAATGGAATTAAAGTTTATAGTAGAATCGGATCTTATTTTTTCAAAATAGAGAAGACTCCTTTTTTCAGCATCTAATATCGATCGAACGATTGCTAATTTTCCACATAGAGCAATCTTATTATTGTCTCGATGTGCATCGATAAAATTGTCTATTGAAATAGCTTGAGATAAAGCATCTCTGATATGCCAAGATTCATGAAGGTATGGGTTAATATCACAGTGGCCATCAGGTTGTTGAACATTTATCCTTAGTGCTTCCATGATTGCATGGTCACCATGCTTAAGGCGGTGCCCCCAAGGGT
>JBATKU010000127.1:0-14578 GCA_049669725.1 Desulfobacterales bacterium | reverse complement strand
AGGTTTTAAGAATTGATATGAGCTTTTCATTGTGCTCGTTGAACGGAAAGCAGTACAATTCGGGTGTAAACCCCAGATTATCCTCCATCCACCTCACACACTGCTCCGTATCATATTTAATATAGTCTTCCCATTGAGCTTTCGACCGCCGGATGAGTAGATCACCTTTAAAAAAATAGCCCTGGAAAGCAAGTCTGGAGCGAATGCTCAAATCCTCGGTGACTATTTCGGGCCGGTTTTCAAACCGCTCCATTTTCCATGGGCTGAGAGGTTTTTTTTTGCTTGCATGGCTTCGGGTTAAAATCACGTCATGAAAATGGCTATGGACCCCAATGCGCACATTTGATTGGGCTGATAATGCCTGAATTTCCTCCAGGGTCATGAAATGGTCAAACCGATTTTCTATAAATGTCCGATAGGCATACTTTTTGGTCTTTAGATGGGAAATGTATTCACCGGTATACATGCTCCTGGCTTTGCCGGGCTTAATAAAAGATGTCGTAATAAAAATGGTTAATTCAGCGGGGTGGCTTTTTAACAGTGGGAAATAATAATACTGAGAAAAAAGGCCATCATCAAAGGTCAGCCGGTATTGATCCAGGTTCAGATCAAAATATTCCTTGCGGATGTCATGGATCATCAAGTAGGGCTTCATATTATCAAGTTGCGCACGGGCTGCGGGTTACGTGTTACGCATTGCATGTTCTTGGTTCCGTTAGTCAAATAGGCTGAAATCCTTTAATCCTATTTAACTAATCAACTATTTAATTTATCCAGTTAATTTCATCGAAGATGAGGAGCGCAGCGAATTTAACCGGGACCAATCAACTAATCCAATGCCAGGGCATTCAACTCTTCCACCCGCAGCCCATTTTTGTCATGGGCAAGGCGGTGAAGTTGATGCTTTTTAATTATGGCAGGTTCAGCCGCCAGAAATTTCCGGCCGCACATATGATAAATCAGGCTTTTAATCACCCCCTCATGGCTCACCACCAGAATATTGCTTCCCGGCCATTGGGCGGCAGCCTCCAGCAGGGCTTTTTGGCTTCTTTTTTGTACAGTCTTGCGATCTTCACCCCCCGGCGGGCAAAAAGCCCAGCCGGCTTTTTCCTGATCCTTCAATTCTTGCGGTATCTCTGTTTTTAACTGCACGATGGTTTTGCCCGCCCACTGTCCCCAGTCCTGCTCTCTAAGACGGCCATCGGTGGTCAACGAAATATTTAAACAGACATTGACTAATTTAGCCGTTTCGTGGGCACGTCCGGTATCGCTGGCAATTATACGATCCCACGCGAATGGCTTTAAAAGCTTGCCCCAGCGGGTGGCCTGGCGCACTCCGTCGGCTGTCAACGGTGAGTCACTCTGACCCTGAATCCTCTTTTCCAGGTTCCACCGGGTTTGAGCATGGCGGATAAGTCCAAAGCGGGTGATATTATATTGAACTTGCATTTAAGGTACTCCACGCTGAAACAGACCCAGATCAGGTAATAACCTTTCCATTCCACAAATCATGCAAAAATTTTCGCCATGGCATAATGCGAACTTTTCCAACGATACGTTCTTCTTTCTCATTACAGACGACAAAGGCTTTGCGGGGAGCATAGGTGTCTATAAAGGCGTTAAGGGGTCTTAAGTCCTTGTTTTCGATGCTGCCAGCACCTTTGACTTCAATGGCAATCATCCCCCCTCCGAGTATAAAGTCAACTTCGAGGCCGGATTTTGTTCTCCAAAAATTAATGTCATAGTCGATCTCATTGTAGAAATTGTGAGCTTTTATTTCCATGAGGATGAAATGCTCAAACGCTTTCCCGAAATCAATGCCTCTTTCTTGTCGAACATGTCGTTTTGTTATGGTACCAGCTACCCCCACATCGAATAAGTAAAACTTAGATGTTCTGCTGATAACCTGTCGATTTTGTCTTTTTTTAAAAGGCTCTATGAAATCGCCCAGCAGCGTATCCTTAAGGATTTGGTAATACTCTTTTACGGTTTTGGAATCCACCCCGCACTCACGGGCAATATTAGAAAAATTAGTAAGCTCACCGTGAGAGAACCCCATGGCATCAAAAAACCTGGCAAAGGCGGGGATATTTCGGCTTAAACCCTCATCAAAGACTTCTTCTTTCAGGTAGTCTCGCGTATAAGCCCTTAAAGATTTTTTATACGTATCCTGAAAATAGTGGATGGGCACCAATCCTCGGTTCAAAGCCTTCAATAAATTCAGTTTGCCTAATTCCGCGCTAACAAAAGGAAACATTTCATAACGCCATGCCCGACCCCCCAGCAAATTAGCCTTGCCCCTTTTTAATTTGCGAGCGCTGGACCCGCACAATATAAAACTTAACCCTTTATTTTCTATTAGCCAATGCACCTCGTCGAGGAGTTGGGGAACTTTTTGAACTTCATCCAGTATAACGGGAGAGCTTATGGTGCCTTCATCTTTTGCGAGGATTTGTTCACGCAATAAAGATGGCCTCTTGGAAAATTCTAAAAATAAGTCGGTTTCAAGAAAATCATATACAAGGCTGTCGGGAAATTGAGCCTTTAAATATGTCGATTTTCCAGTCTTTCTCGGACCCCACAAAAATGCCGATTGCTGAGGTGGTAACTCAATATTCAAAATTCTGGGTTGAATCTTCACTTTGGTATACTCCTCCGAAATAGTTTAACTTTTTCGGAGTTTATTCCGAAATTGCAATAGAGTCAAACAAAAGTTAAAAGCGACTTTTAACAATTGCGTTCAGCGATAGCTCAAACGCCTGATAATTTTTATTTAAATCATGAAATTCCCGCACATAAGATTTCGCAGCAAGACCCATTTGCTGTCTCAGATTTTTATTGACCATGAGGCGTTTGACGGCATCCACAAACTGATCCAGGGCATACATCGGCACCAGAAAACCGGTTTTCCCATCCTGAACGGCTTCCGGGACCCCGGCGTTGTCAAAAGCAACCACAGGTAGGCCGCAGGCCTGGGCCTCAAGAAAGACCATTCCCAGGGATTCTTCAATTCCGGGAAATACAAACAGGTCGGCAGCGCTGTAATACCGGTACAGTTCAGATCGAGGAATTTTACCGATAAACCGGACCTGACCCGGCACCTGCTCTGCAGCCAGGTTCTGAAGGGTTTGCCTTTCTTTGCCATCGCCGGCGATGACCAGTTGAAACGGGTGCCCTTGGCGGCCAAGTTCACCGCCGGCGCGGATCACCCATTTCAAACCCCTGGTTTTGACATCGCGCCGAAACATGGCGGCGGAAAAAATAACGGGCTCGTCGTTTTGACACCATTGATGTCGCAATTCATCCCGTGCCGTCTTGTCATAAGTGAACTCTGCGGGGTTTATACCCGGGGCTACATAGGTAACCCGGTCATCGGGTAAAAGCCTTTTGAGATTTATCAAATCTACCTTTTTATTGGTAAATATATGGTCGGCGGCCAGCAGGGCGGCTTTATTAAGATAAAAGCCGGGCCGGGTTTTAAATTTGCGTCTTCGTTTGGTGGAGTATATTCCCTGAAAAATGACATAGGGGATCTTCATTTTTTTTGAAGCCCACGGTCCCAAAAGGTCCGGCGCTTTATAATAGCTATGGTAGGTAAACCATAAATCAACAGGATTGCTCGCAGACTTCCGGATGACCTGTTTTCTCTCCCTGAGCAGCCGGGGCCAGCGCCAGGGTTTCCAGTAAATCCAGCGACACCGCAGCGTGCTGGCCGTATACGCCTGATGGCCATGTTTTGTCAAAAACTGGTATAACCCCGTGGCGGTAACCAGATCACCGGAAGGATTCGCATGGCCCAAGGGCTTGAAGGGTGCATAAAAGCCAATTTTCATTGCTCAAGCGTCCGAAAAAATCGGTAAAAGGTTCAGGGTGTCTGGAATTCGGAAGTCATCTTTTTTTTCTTTCCGCATTCCGCATTCCCAATTCCGAATTCAAATATCCCTGCTCTCTGCCCCATGCCCTATACCTTCACTGCGGTAAACTTCGGCAAGATCCTGAATAAGCCGACGGTTGTCAAAACCTTTGGCCACCGTTTGCCTGGCGGCCGGTATGACTCGGTTTCTCAACTTTTGGTCGGTCAACATTCTCTGCATGGCCTCTGCCAGTCTGTCAGGTTGACGCGGCGGCACCAACAGGCCCGTTATGCCGTTTTCCACAAGCTCCGGAATGGCTGAAATATCGGTGGCCACCACCGGCACCCCCATGGCCATACTTTCCAGCAAAACATTGGGGATGCCGTCGCGGTCGCCATCCGATGCCACTTCACAGCCCAGGACGAACAGATCGGCATTGCGATAATGTTCAAGAACCACATGGTGCGGTTGGGTGCCAAGCCATCGGGATACCGAAGTCAATCCCAGTGCATTAACCAGGGCCAGGATCATGTCGCGATCATCCCCGTCACCGATCAGGACATGATTTATTGACAGGCCCTTGTCGGTTAGCAACTTAAGCGCCCTGAGGACGGTGGGCAGACCTTTTTTGGCCGTTAAGCGGGCAATGGTCAGAATCCGATAGGGTTGACCGGGGGGTTGCTGTTCCGCACAATCGCCCGCAAACAGATCGACATCGATACCATGGTAAATGCGCTGGATCGAAGTTTTATGGCCGTCGGAAATCTCTAAAAGATGTCGGCGGTTATATTCGGTACAGGTGACCACAAAGCGGGACAGCCCAATTTTTTCACGAAGCTGCCGGGGATCAGATGTATAGATGTCTTTGGCATGGGCGGTAAAGCTAAACGGCAACCCCGTCAACTGACCGGTAAACATGGCAACCGAAGTCGGGGAATGGGCGAAGTGGGCATGCAGATGGGTCACGCCGCTTGCCGGCAAAAAACGATGGGCCAGATAGCCGGCCTGCAATAGGTGTTTTAAGGTGGCGGATTTGCGGGTCCTTAAAAATCGACGCCAAGCCGTTTTAAGGGCCGCGACATAAACCCCGGGCCTTTTGGCAGCCAGAATCAGATTGTGGTACAACAATCGCGGCAAAGGTTTTATCAGAGTTTCCGGCAGATAGTCTACCCGGGCCCGGATCTTTTTAACATTTGCATGGGTAAAGTTTTCCCGGGGCTGCCGCATGGAAAACAGATGGAGGTTGAATCCGAGCTTTTCAAGCAGCAGGATTTCATTGGAGATGAAGGTTTCGGAAATACGGGGGTAGCCTTTCAAGATCATCCCCAGGACAGGTTCGCCGGATGTGTTCATGATTTTAGGCACCTGAATTCGCGGAGGCGCTTTTGCATGGTTTCGATGCCTGTCAGCTGAAACCGGGAGATGGCTTCATGATAAGGTTGGGGGTTTTCCAGAAGGGCGAGCAGTTTTTGGCGTAAAAGATCAGATGTAAATTCGCTCCAGGGAATGTAATCAACCAGATTTTGACCGGCAAAGGCCCGGGCCCTGATGATTTGTTCTTTGCGGGGGGTCTCCCTTGGAATAACCAGGCTGAGGGTTCCCTGTTCCAGAATTTCACACAGGGTGTTGTAGCCTCCCATACTGACAACGATGTCGGCCGCTGCGAATATTTTCTCCATTTGCCGGTAAAAATGGTAGGTTCGCACCCCCAGCCGCCGGGCCCGTTTGAAAACATCCCTTCTTTCCTGCTTGGGCATAAACGGACCGGTGATCAAAACGCTTTTAAACGGCAGGGTACCTGAAAAGGATTCAAGGGTGGCTAAATAGGTATCCATAACCCGGTACCCGTCGCCGCCGCCGCCGGTGGTTACTACCACCAGTTTCTCAGGATGTTTCAGCCCGATTTCTTTTTTGATTTTATTAACCGCATCTTTGCCCGGAATTTTGCGTGGAATATAGCCGGTAAAATACATTTTGCGGCTGATGGCCTCTGAAATGCCGTATTCTTCTATGGGGTCATAAAAATCCTGTATCCCGTAAATCCAGATTTCGCTGTAAAGTTTTTGAAGGTGATCGTAGACCTTTTTTTCCCGCCAGTCTTTTTTAACCGTTTCAGCATCATCCATTATATCGCGCAATCCGAGAATAGACCGGGTGTCCGGTCGGCAGCGCCGCAACCATTGCAATGTGGGCAATACCTCTCTTTTCAACCCGAGGGGCTCCTTGTCCACAATAAAAAGATGGGGTTGAAAGGTTTTAGCCGTGGCTGTGATGATATTTTTACGGATATCAAGGGCATGCCGGGCATTGATCTTGATGGACAGCGGCAAATATTCATCGTTGGTTTTTTTAATCATTCCCGGAATCCGCACAAAATCGATCTGCTCTGGAAAGGAAAACCGACCGGCGATCGGCGAACCGGTCAGGATCAAAATATTGATACGGGGTCCAAGCAGATGGGATGCAATCGCCATGGTCCGGCGGATGTGACCCAGACCATAGGTATCGTGGGAATACATCAGGATATTGTAGGTTGAGTTGCGTGCCATTTGCTTATCGAATAATTTTAGCAGTAAAGAATCCTGGCCCCGAGCGCCAGGCGTTGCTTTCGCCCCGAAGGGTGGTGGTTGCCGTTTGATAACCAATGGAATGCTGGAATTTTCAAGAATCCGAGACAAATTTTTTTAACGAAATCCCTATATCACATTCAATGCATTGCATCAAACATTCCCGCAAAGTTTTCAACCGCCGACCTCAAAATTAAAGTATTCATCATCTGGAGACAGATATCAATGCCTAAAAAGGTCTCAAAAGCCTGTTGGGCCGCGGTTCAGTTTCATATTTGACAATCAAATTATAAATAGATAATATTCTTACTAATATCCGATATTCTATCATTTCACCATTCCATTTTGGGGAAAAATTCGAAGACACCGAAAAGATACATAGTTTAGGTAATTTGCCGAAAAACCAGAACGCCTAATTGACAACCCGGATCTGAAAGTCAGATAATGAAAGTTGAAACCCAGCGCCTGATCGATCGCACCGTCGGAACGATTATTTGTCTTATATTTTCAGTATATTACCAATTTTTCAAAAAAAAGCCCCGCCCGAACGGAACCCAAAATATTCTCATCATCCTGCTATCCGAAATGGGTGCCCTGGTGCTGGGATATCCCATGTTTCAGCGTTTAAAGGAAAAATTCCCCGCAGCTTCGCTGCATATCATGTTGTTTGAAAAAAACCGGGAAGTGGTGGAATTGCTGGGGATCATCCCGCCTGAAAATATTATTACCATAAACGACAGATCTATGCCGGTTTTCGTCAAATCCACCCTGGGTGCCCTGGCCGATATGCGCAAGCTTAAAATAGATACGGTGATCGACTGTGAGCTGTTTTCAAGAATCAGCAGTATCTTTTCCTTTCTCAGCGGCGCCGCCATCCGGGTCGGGTTTCATCCCCACACCCAGGAAGGGTTGTATCGTGGAAATTTTATGAACCGCCCCGTACTTTATAACCCCTACCACCATATCTCCCGGCAGTTTCTCACCCTGGTAGATGCCATTGATTCCACCACCGATCCCAAAGCCAAGCGCATGATTACAGGAGAAAAGTTGGAAATACCGGCGATAAAGTTTGCACCGGACGAAATCGAAGATGCTAAAAAGCGACTGTTGGATAAAGCGCCGGGTATCAAAGGCCAAAAAATAGTTCTCATTTATCCCGGCGGCGGTCTGCTGCCCATTCGCGCCTGGCCGTTGGATTACTATTGCGGCCTGGCTGAAGAATTGCTTAAGCACGGGTACGCAGTGTGTATCATCGGATTGGCCGAGGATAAAAATGTGGCCCGAACGATCCGATCTTACACACAAAGCGAAAATTGCGTGGATCTGACCGGATATACCCAAACCATCCGGGAATTGATGCTGATATTTCATTTTTCATCACTGCTGGTCACCAATGACGGCGGCCCCGGGCATTTTGCTGCCATGACGCCCATTCCGACCATAATTTTTTATGGCCCGGAAACACCGCTGCTGTATGCCCCCATTGATGAAAAGGCGCTGAACCTTTACCTGGGCCTTTCCTGCTCACCTTGCGTAACCGCTTATAATCACCGCAATTCTCCCTGTGACGGCGACAATCTGTGTCTGAAAGAAATTGGTCCGGACGATGTCCTATCCAAGGCACTGGAAATTTTAAAAGGATTAAAATTTTCGTAACTAGTATCAAAACGGCTGAAAAAAAACAGAAATAGTAAACAGATGAAATTTAATTGCGGAGCGCAGCGACATCACTATTCGATGTTCGACCTCCTCGATGCTGGACGTTCATTTTTCAGACCAATCCCGTATGGCATAATGCAGCCTGATAATCAAAGAATATCCCAGGCAACATATCGAACGCTGTTCTGGTGTCTGATAATCGCATTTACGATCTTGCGCCTGTTTTTAATCAATAAATTCGGCTTAGGGGTGGATGAATCCCATTATTTGCTTTATTCACGGAAACTGGCCTGGGGGTACTTCGATCATCCCCCCATGGTCGCCTTTCTGGCGGCCCTGACGACCCTGCCGGGGAACGGTGTTTTTTTTGTCCGCCTGGGCCCGGTGATCTGCACGGCTTTCAGCCTGATATTGTTGCGCTATCTGGCGCTGTCCCTTTACCGGGATGAACGTGTTGCCTTCTGGGCCGCGCTGACGCTGCATCTGATGCCCTACCAGCAGGTATTGATGGTGGGGTTGCTGCCCGACGCCACCTTGAATCTTTTCTGGTGCGGCACCCTGCTGGCCGTTTGGCAGGCCATTAAAACCGGCAGGTGGTCGCTGTGGATATTAACCGGCCTGCTGTTCGGTGGTGCCCTGCTCAGCAAATATCATGCCGTGTTACTGGCGCTGTGCCTGCTGGGTTATTTCATCACATCTTCCGAGCACCGTTACTGGTTGGGAAAGATTCAGCCCTGGGCAGCTGTGATGATCGGCTTTGCCGTCTTTATTCCGAATATCATCTGGAATGCCCGCCACGAATGGATTTCTTATTCTTATCAATTGGGCCAGGGCGCCGGCGAGGGCTTGAGTTGGGGTGATTTTTTTGCAGCAATCGGAGGGCAGTTGGCCGCCTGGTCGCCGCTTATTTTCGGTCTGTTGATCGCGGCCGGCATAGTTCTCACGCGGCAAAAAAAAATGAGCAGCAGTGATCGATTTGTATTCTGGGCCAGTATTCCTATTTTTGTCTTTTTTTGCCTGGCAGGATTGACTACCAAAATTCTACCGCACTGGACAACAGTGGGGTGGTGGACAGGCTCAATTGCGGTTGCCTCAGTGACATTAAAAAAAGTTTCGATAACGGGCCCATCCGCCATACGGTGGCACCGATGGGCCATAGCTTCCGGCGCTACCGGGCTCCTGATGTGCGCCCTGCTCTACCTGGCTCTTTTTTTGCCGATGACCGAATCCGTCTACAATTGGGCCCGTGATGTTTCCTTAAAACTAAACAGTCAATTTCCAGCCGTCAAAGCCTTAAAACCCTATGAACCCCGCAACGACATTTCCAATGACCTGTTCGGCTGGCCGCAAATCGCCAACCGGGTGGAAGCCATCCGTGCCCAAATGCCTCATCCTGAAAAAACATTTATTTTCTCCCATCGATTTTTCAAGGCCAGCCAAATAGGGGTTTATCTGCAACCCGATACCGTTGCCACCTCCCTGCACCGCAAATTCGATCAATACCATTTGTGGTTCACAGCACCGGAGCATAGCGGCTGGGACGCTCTGTTCATCGTGGATCACCGGCGTCATCTCAAACGCGCCCGGCGTTACCAGCCCCTTTTTGAAAAAATGGATCCGCAAGCCGAATCCATTCAGATATTTCGCGACGGTCGGCTGGCACAAAATATAGAAGTCTATAAGTACTATGGTTTTAAAGGAAAATTTGAAGAGTAAGGGAAACGAAAATCAGTTATCATTTGGGCGAGCGGTCGGATCCATCATTTGCTTTGCTTTTTCCAGGTTATTTCTGGCGCTGGTGTGACGCGGGGCGAGCTGCAGGACTTTCTCCCACTCTGAAATAGCAAGCCTAAGATTGCGCTGCATCGCGTATGCCATCCCCAGATTATAATGGGCTTCGACCATTTCAGGATCTATTTCGATCACTTTGGCATAGTGCCGAATCGCCAGGTCCATTAAACCCTGCTTAGCGTAAAGGGTAGCAAGATTGTAATGGCCTCGGATAAATTCTGGATCTAAGGTAACGGAGCGATTAAAATATTCCATGGCCCGCTTCAAATCGCCTTTCTGATAATAAAGGAAACCCAGATTGTAATAACTCTTGGCGTGGGCGGGATAAAGCTTAATTGCTATTTCGAAATGCTCCCGCGCTTTATCCAGCATCCTGCGCTCCTGATACGCCAGGCCAAGGCCTCCGTGCGCGACAAGACTGTTTGGTGAAGTCTGAACGGTTTTTGACCACAGGCTGAAATTGTTCTGCCAATCAGGATTGCGTAAGATTGTGGCGGTCGAATAAAAACTGAGAATCACGAGTATCAGAATCAATGATACCTTTTTTGCCGCGGGCGGCCGGGTGATGAGTCGTGCTGCCAGACCATAAATAATGACAGGGATCACCAGGCAAAAACCGATTAGCGGTAGATAAAGGTATCGTTCGGCAAGGGGATGGTAAATACCGATCAAATTTGAAACAGGAAACAGGGTGATAAAACACCACCATATGCCGAAAAAAATCTCTTTCGAATAGCGATAAATGAAAAAACTCGTGCCGGCCAGTCCCAGAACAACTGCAAAGCCGATTAAGTTCATACTGTCAAAAAAGCGATCCGGGTAAGAAAACACATAATCGGCGGTCAAATTTGTCGGAAATAGCATCAACCGGATGAAGCTGAAAATGTGGCCGGGCATGTAAATAATCCTTTCAAACAAACTGCCGTATGAAGATTTCAAGGATTCGCCGGGATTATGAAAAAGGTAAAATCGCAGGAACAAATAAAACAGCGTGACGGCAATATATCCGGAGTAAAAGTAGGCTCTTTTTTTCAATATATTTAGCAGCTGCTGGAAAGTTGGCGGATCCCGGTCGGCATTTCTCAAAATAAAATCGTAAAGCAAAATAATTGCCGGCAGTGTTATCGCCATTTCTTTGGACAATAATCCGAGAAGATAAAAAAACAAGCTTAAACCATAGGCGCCGATATTAAATTTAACCTGTTCGGCCTTTATGCGGATATAAAACAGGAGTGCCAGCAGATAGAAAAAACCGGTCAGGAGATCATCATTAAAATCGATGCAATTAACCGCCTCGGAAAGCACCGGGTGACAGGCAAACAAACACCCTGATATCATGGCGCTCAAGCGATTTTGAAGGATGAAATTAGCCAGGCAGTAAACCAAAATGGCATTGAACGCATGCAATAACAGGCTTGTCAGATGATAATAAAACGGATTTAACTCGGCGATGGCATAAATCAACAAATAGGATAAGCTGGCAACCGGCCGGTAACTGGCCTCCAGACCGGCCATTTTAAAATAAGACTGATTAAACAGGGCGGCGAAAAACTTTCCCGGTTGCTTGATGTACTTGTTTTCAACGATTGAGCCAAAATCGTCATAGACAAACCCGTTGGACAGGGAATTATAATAAACAACTAGGCAAAGAAGCATCAGCACCAGAATCGGCAGCCAATGCCCGGGGGCCGTCTTCAGATTGCCCCCGCCCGATTTTTGATAGGCGGCGGCAGCCTGTTTGGATCTTTTTGATTTCATTTTTACCAGTCTTGGTATTCCCCGAACCGATAGAGTGGCAGCGAAGCTGATGGCAGTCCAAAATTAACGCTTCGCAATACCCGGGCTGTCAGCGACTAGGGCGATTGGCGCTGGCACCTGGATATAGAAAACCACGCCCCCATTATCCCGATAGCCATTCCGGCCGCAACATCCGAAGGATAATGCGAGCTCACAAGCACACGGGAGATGGCAATCAAAAAAGCATAGATCAGCGGCAAAAAGCGATACCCGGCATATTTTGACTGATTCAGGAGATAGAAAAGAAAAACCCCGGACACAAACGCATCGGCCGAGTGCCCCGAAGGAAAGGAATTGTATTTAAAACGCGTCGCAAAAAAAGTGAATTCTGTGCCCCAACCGGGCCGGGCCCGGCCCAAAACAATTTTTAACAATCTGACCACCATCAGCGAAAAGACCAGCTGGGTTATGATATAGGCCAGGCACAAGGCGATCAGGTTGCGTTTTTTCTTGACGAAGGCATAAATCCCGATGCCGCCGAAAATCATGTAGAAAAGGTAAAGGCCATAGTGGGTAACGAATTCGGGAATATACAAATAATCCGGCTCTACCAGATCACGGGCAGCCTGCCAGATCGGGACATCGAAAAAATAAAGGAGTGGAATGATCAGTACTCCGCTTGCTATTGATATCCAATGCTTCTGTTTCATTGAACCACTATTTCCCGTCTGTCCGACACTCACAGACCCAACTGACTCTTAGAATACCCGATACTAAAATTCTATCAATTTAAATTAAACTTAAATAAATAGCACACCGGTTCCTGATTGTACAGGAAGCATGTTGGTGTACTCTATAAAAACAAAAACAGTTGAAATAATTTTGGGGTGTTTAAAATTTTCCGTTTGATACCCCGTTGCTTGCGGCGGGGTTGTTCATTTAGTCTTGACTAAATGTTGCCAATTGTTCATTATTTGGTTTTTAGGCGGCAACATTAACGACCACCGGATGCCAGTTGGAAGGATCATTAATGGAATTTGAACCGGTTATCGGGCTTGAAGTTCATGCCCAGTTAAAAACCAACACCAAAATATTCTGTGCCTGTTCAGCCTCTTTCGGCGCACCACCCAATACCCACACCTGCCCGGTGTGTCTCGGGATGCCGGGAGTGCTGCCGGTACTCAACAAAAAAGTAGTGGATTTCACCTTGCGGATGGCCCTCGCCACCCACTGCGAAATAATGCGGGAAAGCCGTTTTGCGCGCAAGAACTATTTTTATCCGGACCTCCCCAAGGGCTACCAGATATCACAGTATGAATTGCCCATCGCCCTGAACGGCTTTGTCGACATCGAAGTCAACGGCGGCCTTCGCCGTATCGGGATTACCCGCATCCACATGGAAGAAGATGCCGGTAAGCTGGGCCATGATCCCGCCAGACCCCTCAGCATGGTGGATTTCAACCGTACCGGCGTTCCGTTGATTGAAATCGTCAGCGAGCCTGACCTCCGCCAGCCGGAAGAAGCCGGGGCCTATCTGAAACAGCTCAGATCCATCGTGCGCTACCTGGGAATTTGCGACGGTAACCTGGAAGAGGGAAGCTTCAGGTGCGATGCCAATGTTTCCATCCGCCCCAAAGATTCACAGCCCCTTGGTACTCGCACGGAGCTTAAAAACCTGAATTCTTTTAAACACGTCGAAAAATCCCTGCAGTATGAAATCAGCCGCCAGAAAGAGGTTATTATGGACGGCGGGCAAATTGTTCAGGAAACCCGGCTGTGGGACCCGGACAAGAATAAAACAACATCGATGCGTGGCAAGGAAGAGGCCCATGACTATCGTTATTTCCCGGACCCCGATCTGCTTCCCCTTGCCATAGACGAGACCTGGATCAAAGCAGTCGAAAAAAGCCTGCCTGAACTTCCGGATGCCAAAAAGAAGCGTTTCATGGATCAATATGAACTGCCCGCCTACGATGCCGCACTGCTGACATCGGACCGGGAGCTGGCGGATTACGTTGAAAAATGTGCCCGCTTATTCCCCCATCCTAAGCAAGTCAGCAACTGGGTAATGGGCTCGCTGCTGGGGTTGTTAAACGCCCAGGAAAAAAACATCGGAGATTCACCGGTTTCCGCTGAAAACCTCGCCCGGCTGCTCTCTTTGGTCGAAGACGGGGTGATCAGCGGCAAGATTGCCAAAACCGTCTTTGATGAAATGGCCCGGACCGGCAAGCCGGCCAAACAGATTGTGAAAGAAAAGGGCCTGGTTCAAATTACAGATACAGAGGCCCTGGCGGATGTTATTTTAAAAATAATTTCCGGTCATCCCAAGGAAGTTGAGGCCTATAAAAACGGCAAAACCAAACTTCTGGGCTTTTTTGTGGGACAGATTATGAAGCAAACCCGGGGCCAGGCTAATCCGAAGATGGTTAATGAGATATTGAAAAAAAAGCTGGAATAGGAATGTCAGTTGTCTGTAGCCGGTAGTCCGTTGTGAGGGGTATCTGGCTGCTGGCTACTGGGATATTTGCTGCTCGATACACGCTGCTGGAGGACCATCACTTGAATCAAATCAACCTCAAAATATTTCGTCCATATTTGCTGAGCCTAATTATTGTTTCCTTGGTTCTCATGAATTTTTCCTCGGCGGCAGCCGAGCCAAAACGCGTCGCCCTGCTGCCCTTTAAGATCAATTCTGAAAAAGACCTGTCGTTTTTAAGGGACGGCATTTTCGACATGCTCTCCACCCGTCTTGCCCAAGAAAGCCGGGTGGAGGTGATCGGGCGGAGCGAGGCAGAGGCGGCCGTGCAATCTGCAGCAGGCTCCGAACGGATCAATGAGGCCGTTGCCCGGGACATCGGCACCCGGCTGGATGCCGATTTCGTGCTTTTCGGCAGCCTGACGGTTCTGGGTGACAATGTGAGCATCGATGCCAAAATGGTGGACATCACCGGCGCTAAACCCACCATGACA
>JBATKU010000126.1:0-1778 GCA_049669725.1 Desulfobacterales bacterium | reverse complement strand
TTTCTGATTGGCGCCGAAAACATTGCCCTCGGTGTCTATAACAAAGATACCAAACGGAGCACTGTCACCCAAAAGTCGGTTTTGTTCTTCCATTGTGTGAAGTGCATCTTCGGACCGACGACATCTTTCTTCCAGTTCCTGAATTCTGGACAGCAATTGATCGCGCTCAATTACAGATGGATCATTTGAAGAGGGACTTCGGCTCAAGTTTGTAACCTCTCTCTTTAAAACCTTATTGGCATTAGAAGAATCTATTTTATAATGTTTAAATAAAACTTACCTGCTCATTTTGCTTTTATCTTTGGGAAGATGCGGAATATCAAATGGATGAAATAAGTACTGAAATCAAGATTGGTCCAGAGCAGGTCCGTCTCATTCTTCCAAATTTTGGGACCATACTGAATCCGTAAATATCGAAAATTGATCATGTTTATGATCCTTGTCAATAGGGAGTGCCATTTAAAAAAATGATGTGAAACCTGGCGGGCAATGCAATTTTAGCATTGCCCTAAATATCTATCACTTTCTGATTTTGTATTTTTCTTTTGCCTACCTGAAAAATTTCGATTTTTTGAGATTGCACAGTGTATAGCCGTTTTATAAACTTCAGCCAAAGTGCGGGTTTCGTGCGGCTGATACACAATCGCAGATCGCAAGATAGGTACAGAAATTTTACAGTTGGGATATAAAACTGATATCACAATCTGAAATTATTTAGATGGATACAGATTAGGATAAATAGCGCAGGGGAGTTTCATGACCAATGCAAAAGGCTATCAACGTTATTTTAAGATTACTTACTATCGTTCCGTGAACTTCCCCGATTCGAAGCTCATGAGCTAACATTGCTGTCTTGCCATCCGACAATTTGCTTTTCTTTTCCTGAGGATTGGACAGGCGGAATGCTGGCGAAGTAAAAAGTTACAAGAATAAAAAGAGCGATAAGTTTTATTAAGCTGCTGTGCTTTTTCATACTGTGCCTATTGTCAACCAACGGTCTTCAATTTCTCAAACTCAAAATCGTAATTACCAGTGGGGCTGATTGCCGATGCCTTTGCCCATGACCTCCAGGGTTTCGGTGACGACAACGAAGGCCTGGGGGTCGATATTTCTGATCATCTGTTTGAACCGCGAAAGCTCGCTAAAGGTGATGACCGAATACAGGATCTGAACTTCCCTGCCGGTGTAGCCGCCCTCACCGCGCACCACGGTGACACCGCGCTGCATGCTCTTCATAATTTCATCCGCGATCGCCTGCCACTGTGGCGAAATGATCATAACCGCCTTGCGCTGGCTCAGCCCGGTGACGATCATGTTTACGCTGTAGGAGGTCACATACATAAATATAAGCGTATATATGATCATTTCCAGAGGGATGCGAAAGGCCGCGCCGGTCATCAGCAGGGCATTAAAAGCCAGAACAAAGGTTCCCGGACGTATGGAAAACTTTTTAAATAAAACCACCGAGAGGATATCCAGACCGCCGGCCGATCCCAGCGACCGCAATATGATCCCCGAGCCCACCCCCGTAATAATGCCCGCGGTTAAGGCGGCCAGAATCAGGTCGTTGATCGGGATAACAGGGTATGGCAAAAACATGACAGCGGAAAAGATGATCACGCCGGCAACGCTGTACCAGAAAAACCGTGGTCCGACAAACATCCAACCGATGAAAAACAGTGGAATGTTCAGAGTGAAATAGATCACCCCCAGCGGCAGCGACGGCAGGACGTAATGTACCAGCAGCGACAACCCCGTCACGCCGCCGGCCAGAAACT
>JBATKU010000125.1:0-14931 GCA_049669725.1 Desulfobacterales bacterium | reverse complement strand
GCTTAATGGAATCGGGTTTGAAACCTGTACTATCGCCAACAAAACTTGAATAATCAGAGGCTATGAAAATTTAAGATATCCTCTATTCCAGTTTTCAAGGCATAGCAGACGATAGCTGCTATTTACCAAAAATTTTGACATAGCAAAAAGTGCGGTGATAAGCGCATGGTATTGCATTAATAACAATGTTTTGATATCAAGAAAGTACAAGTTCGAAAAAGCATCAAATTTGGTTCTGGCTGATATGATATCAACTTTTCCCGAAGCGGGATCATCTCAGTGAAACCATAACTTTTGAGGGTGAATCCAGTTAGGTGGATTTGCTTTTTTTTTTGTGTAAAGCAACATTATTGGGGCTTATGATTTGACTCTTACCAAAGATGCACTAATATTGCATAATATACAAATCTATATATAAATTGGGAAGTTTGATATTTGGACATCGAAATATAACAACTTAGCGTCAAGGTGAAACACAGGAATTGCTTGTGGGTTATAAGAAACAAATCGCTAATAAATTGTCGAGTGGCAAAAATGCCTACCGAATCATTACTGGAGCTGTGACCACGTGGATCTTAATGATTGCTTTTGAGGCAGACCATTCTGTCCCCACTGAAATCTTGCTAAATTTAGTAATATTTGCCTTGCTTTTACTAGTGACATACGTTTTTGCATCAGTAATTTCAGAGGAAATCACTGTTCGGCGGCAAACTAGTTGGAAAAGACTTCTTGAGATTACCCTTGAGGTATCTCCGGTCTTGCTTTCCACAGTGTCACCATTTTTTATTTTCGTAATTGCTGCGTTTGGTATTATAACGGTAAAAACCGGATTATTACTCAGTGATCTTAGTCTGCTGTCGATACTATTTTTGATGGGGTTTTTAGCAGGAAAAGCAATCAATGGGGTCACCCGCGGGATGCTGGATGGAGCATTAGCGGTCGTCGTAGGGGGGGTTCTGGTAATACTCAGGGGCGTGGTTTTCTGATCCTGATTTGAAGGGCTCAATCCAGACTTCGAATTGCGTTTCAAAAGAGCCTTCATTAATTTTACCGCCATTTCAAATCTACAGCTTTCCTCCAACTAATCGGTAAAAATTAAAGGCCCAAAAAACCTGTGGTATCATCCACATGAGTTTCCAGCGTAAATTTACTGATTTCTGTAATATCTCAAAGCTTTTATAACCATCCATAAATTACTGATAGTGTAAACGTATCCTAACTCGAAAACTTTCCGTTTCTTTGGGATACCACTTTCATATCTGCAGCCCCATATTGTGTTAGTCTCTCCGGCAATAGATTTTTGAAAATTGTATATTCGGTATGCGCAATCCACACTTTGGCTCAATTGTGGGTTGTCGCTATTAACCAATCATCGCAATATTTTGCATCTTACATCAGCACATCCAACAAATTTTAAGTCCCTCCAAACTTTACATGCAGGCACGAAAACTAACAAAAATCAATTCTCGAAAAAGAATTTATTTGTCATTGTGTAATCTGAAATCTTAAAGCATTCCTTGCACTTGGCTTCATACAGAAAATGATTTTGTCCTGCGCTGATCCCGGTCGTAATATTCGATCTGGACGCTGTAACTTCTCAGGTCAATGCTGGCGGTAGCATGATAGGGGGCCTGCGACCAAGACAGTTTCAGCTGATCATCCGGTGCCTCGGCAATCACAAACTGGCCGTCAAAAGCCGGGTAAGAGTTGCGAAACTCCATAAGACGCAATAAACGTTGCACCACGGGTTTTTGAAATTCCACTTTGATTTCATCCAGGCTGTAATTGTGGCGGTTGATATCACGGCCGTTTTTGGTGTGCTCAACCAGCTCGATATCGTTCTCACCTGCCAGCAGACCCACGTAGTATACCTGGGGCAGCCCGGGCGCAAAAAATTGAATCGTTCGAGCGGCGATATACGAATCGTCGTTGCACTCCAGGGCGGAATAATAGGTGCAATTGACCTGATAGATATCCAGATTCTGATATTCCGGACCCGAGTATAGTTTGCGTGTATTGGACCCTTTTTCATCCAGACCGGAGAGGGTTTTATCGATTTCTTCCGGAGTCAACAAATCTTCCACGTCGATAACGCCGATGCCGTCGTGAGTATCAAGGGTGGTCAACTGTTGACGCGGGCAAATTTGCAGCCAGTGGCGCAAACGCGCACTGCTGTGATGATAAAGGGTGTGCAAAACCAACATGGGCAGAGCAAAATCGTAAGTCCAATAACCCTTGGCCGCAATTTTCAAATGGTATTTGTAGTGCTCGTGTACTTCCGGCAAAATAACTGCGTCAAAAGCGGTCACATATTCCTTAAGCCAATCCAGCAGTTCCCAAATATCCGGTTCGAGAAAGAAGCAATTGGTGCCCAGCCGATAGGTTGTATAGGCAATGGCGTCCATGCGGATCATTTTGGCGTTCGTGCGCGCAAGGCGTATCAGAAAGTTGCGGATCACCTCCTGGGTGACCGGCGAACGCAAGTCCAAATCAATCTGTTCGTAGTCAAAGGTGCACCAGATCTTTTCGCGGGATCCATCCGCACGCTCGATGACGGTATACGGTGGTCGCGGTTTGCGCGTGTAGACTTTCGCGAGATCCGCTTCGCTGATTTCTCCGGTAGAGCTCAATTTACTGAAGGGCATGAACATGTCCGCATATTCGGAGTCCGATCCGTTTTTCAGATAATCCTGGAAAAAAATGGATTGGCGGGAAATGTGGTTTACCATGAAGTCGAATGTCAAATCAAAGTCCCGGCCGATCATTTCGATATCTTCCCATGTTCCGAAGGCCGGGTCGACCTCGTCGTAAGTCAATGGTGCAAAGCCTCGATCTGCTGACGAGGGATAAAATGGCAGAATGTGTATGCCACCGATCGCTTGCGTCAAATAGCGGCGTAAGACGTAATGAAGTTCGAGTAGATTGCTGCCCATGCTGTCCGGATAGGTGATCAGGTTTATTTTGTTGTGAAGCGTCATTTATTTGTTGCCCCCTATAGTGAAATTAAATCGTAATCAACTATGCTCTCGCAGTTCCCTGTTTCTAAATTTTTCTGCATATGTTGGGTTTCAACTCGTTTCTGTTCGTGTTTATAATATATAATATGAGGTCAAAATTTTTGCAATAAGGCTGATTTCTATGGACGATACATCATTAATATAAATCAACTGGAACGGCAACGATCAGAATACCGGAGGATTTATCAAATATTCATCCAGAGTCAAAAGGACCCGAGGTTCCTGATTTTAGCCATTGCTTGCCCAATAAATACATAACGTTTCGTTCAAGATTATTAATTTCTATCGTATTTTCATTTCAAGAATAATCCTATCGATATACAAATATTGAAGATTTGACCCAATCCGCATTCTTGTGTAGACTAGTCGAGAGTTCCAATTGTACGCCCTCTTGACGATCAACGGCACCAGTCTCATTTTGAGACTTATGAATCAAGAAACCTTTTATCGATAAATAATATCTATGGCTCATATACAAAAAATATTAATATGCAGCGATTTGGATCGAACCCTGATTCCGAATGGAAATCAGAAAGAATCCGCTCAAGCCCGTCCCGTGTTTCGCAAGCTGACCGAATATTCTAACATTTATCTGGCATATGTCAGTGGGCGTGACAAGAAACTCATCCTCGATGCGATTGAAGAATTTCATCTGCCGATGCCGGATTATGCCATCGGCGATGTCGGAACCACTCTCTATCGAATAATTGATGGTGACTGGCAATTATCGGATGGCTGGAGCGATGAGATCGGCAAGGATTGGAACGGATTAAGCTGGGAAGGGCTGGCAGGCTTGTTCGAGGATATTAAAGAAATACGACTTCAAGAGCCTGCTAAACAGAACATGCACAAATTGAGCTTTTACACAGATATAACTGTTGATCATCAGCGCCTGATAAAAAGAATACGCGCCATATTAGCAGAAAAGGGAGTGCCTGCCAATATCATTTGGAGTGTTGATGAAATCGGCACCAACGGTTTATTCGACATAATCCCGGCCCGTGCAAACAAGCTGCATGCTATTCGGTTCCTTATGCAACAAGAAGAATTTTCCGATAGTCGAACCGTATTTGCAGGTGATAGTGGCAATGACCTGGATGTATTAACCAGTGGACTGCAGGCGATTTTGGTAAAAAACGCCATGGATGAAATTCGCCAAGAAGCGGTGGAAACGCTATCGGGTAGAAACATGCTGAGTCACCTGTATTTACCCAAAGGTAATTTTTGGGGCATGAACGGCAATTACGCAGCCGGTGTAATGGAGGGACTGGTTCATTATATTCCTGAAACGGAGGAACTGATTGCCAGAGCCGCGGAAATGTTGGGATCAGGTATTTAATAGCCAAATCCAACATTATCCTTTTCAATCTTAAAAGGAAATTATTGACGGCCTAGATACGCTGAAACGGCCTAACGGAAAGGAGCATTTGTGATATTGGTAATAGGTGAAATTCTGTTTGATGTATTTCCGGATTACAGCCGTCTTGGCGGCGCTCCTTTCAATTTTGCTTACCACCTCAGAAATCTTGGCTTTGATGTTCGCTTTATATCGAGAATCGGCATAGACGATGCCGGTAAAGAAATCTTACACCAACTGGAACTGACTCGATTTTATCTGGATGACATTCAAATCGACGAGGTTCATCCGACCGGCAGGGTGAATGTTCGGTTGGATGAAAGCG
Organism: Desulfobacterales bacterium; assembly: GCA_049669725.1. Lineage (GTDB taxonomy): Bacteria > Desulfobacterota > Desulfobacteria > Desulfobacterales > JAFDCJ01 > JAFDCJ01. The sequence goes on along the minus strand of JBATKU010000125.1, from coordinate 10,232 downwards.
GTGAACCGAAATTTGACATCATCGCTGATGTGGCCTACGATTATATAGAATTTTTGCCGGATTACCATTCAGATCTCATCGATGGTGCCCGGCTTATCTATTTCGGTTCTCTCGCCCAAAGAAGTCAAACCGGTTCTAAAAATGTACAGAAATTTATATCTGACAACGCACCGCAAACCCTCAATTTTTACGACGTCAACCTCCGGCCCAGATGCTATAACAATACCATAATTGAAAAATCACTTTCAAAGACGGATATATTAAAATTAAATGTCGGCGAGCTTGCAAAATTAAAACAGATGTGGCCTTCGAAGATTAACGATGAGGCATTTGTTCATCATTTAATGGAAACCCATTCGATCAATACAGTATCCCTGACTAATGGTAGGCAGGGAAGTGAATTATTTACCAATGAGGGCTGGTTTGGCACCAAACCAACTAAAGCAATCAAGGTTGTTGATCCGGTCGGCGCGGGCGACGCCTATGCAGCAATACTTACCGCAGGTATTCTCAAGGAATGGCGTCCGGAGGAAATACTGGATCGGGCTTCGCTGTTTGCCTCCCGCGTCTGCGAAATTAAAGGCGCCATTCCAGATTCAACATCTTTTTACGAGCCTTTCAGGGCCCTTTTTGCAAATGATTGAAATCATGAAACCTCAAAAATACCATATTCAAATGTTTAGTGTACATGGCCTGCTGCGTGCGGAAAACATGCAACTGGGACATGATGCCGATACGGGCGGACAGATCAAATATGTTGTTGAATTAGGAAAGGCGCTCAGTCAATCTGAAAATGTTAAGCGGGTGGAACTCTTTACCCGCTTAATTCGCGACAAAGCCATATCCGAAGACTACGCCCGGCCCGTCGAGCAGGTTAACGACAAATTCAGCATTGTTCGTATACAGTGCGGTGGTAAAAAGTACATGCGCAAAGAGCTCCTTTGGCCGTACCTTGATGAGTTTGTGGATAAAACCATTAAACACATCAAGCGCCAGAGTACCGTTCCTGACATCATCCACGGCCATTATGCGGATGGGGGTTATGTTGCCATGCAATTGGCCGAAATCTTTGGCACTCCTTTCGTTTATACCGGCCATTCTCTCGGTCGTTCAAAAATGAAACGACTGACTGATGAAGGCATGCAAGAGGCAGTTATAATAAAAAAATATAAGATCGATTATCGGATCAGAATGGAAGAAGAGATGTTGAGAAAAGCCGATTTGATCATTGCCAGCACCCACCAGGAAGTGAACGATCAATATGGGCAATACCATAACAAGGACCTTCCTAAATATCACGTAATTCCCCCGGGGCTGGATGTCGATAAATTTTATCCCTACTATCACAGCATGCTGCCGGAGACAGAAAAAGATGAAATTGAACTCTATGCTCAGGCTTCGATGCTGGAGGAATTAAATCGTTTCTTTATGCATCCTGACCGCCCGGTTATTCTATCACTTTGTCGCCCGGACAAGCGAAAAAATATTGCCGGCTTAATCAGAGCTTACGGCGAGGATTTAGAACTGCAGTCGATGGCCAATTTAGCTGTTTTTGCCGGCATTCGCAAGGACATCACCAAAATGGAAGACAATGAACAAGATGTCCTTACCGAGATTCTCCTGCTTATGGACAAATATGATTTATACGGAAAAATTGCCATCCCTAAAAAGCACGATTTTGAGCACGAAGTTCCGGAGCTCTACCGGATTGCTGCGGAAAAGAAAGGCATATTTGTCAATTCCGCTCTAACGGAACCCTTCGGTCTCACCCTGATTGAAGCAGCCGCCTGCGGCCTACCGATCATAGCCCCTGACGACGGGGGACCCCGCGATATCGTTAAGAACTGTGAATGTGGCACACTGGTGAATACCACAGACACCAAAGCCATTGCCAGTGCAGTCAAACAAATTATTACCGACAGTCAAAAATGGAAGCAGTATTCCAAAGCCGGCATCATGAATATTCACAAGCACTACACATGGGAAAGTTATGCCACGTCCTATATGCAGCAAATCGATCACATTTTTGCAGGTCAGGATGAAGAGAAAATGAAAGTCGCTGTCCCGTCCGATGCCATTGGCCGGCGTCTGGCAAGACTAAACTATTTCTTCATAGCCAATATCGACGATACGCTGGTCGGCGACAGCAACGAGCACCTATCGGAGCTTTTGAGCCTGCTGCAGGAAAACAGAGAACATATCGGATTTGGTTTGGCAACCGGTCGTACCATTAAATCGGCGACCGTGTTTCTAAAAAAACATCGGATACCTTTGCCGGATGTCCTTGTCACCTCAGTGGGTGCAGAAATTTATTATGGGGAAAACCTCCATAATGGTCGTGGCTGGGAAACACACATATCAGCCAAGTGGGATCGAGAAAAAATAGTCAACCTGCTTAAAGATTTTGCGTTTTTAAAATACCAGCAAGCTGATGTCCAACAGCGTTTTAAAATCAGCTATGAAATGGAACCGGCCAAAGATCGATTATCGATGATTCATGAATGCCTGCTCAGGGAAAAATGTCGATACAATTTGATTTATTCCCAGGATCAATATCTGGACATTCTTCCTTATCGGGCCTCCAAGGGCAAGGCCATTCGTTACCTTAGCTATAAGTGGGAAATCCCCTTGGGAAACTTTCTGGTGTGCGGGGATTCCGGAAATGATGAGGAGATGCTGCGCGGCGAACCTCTGGGAGTGGTCGTGGGAAATTACAGCCCCGAGCTTAAAAAACTGAAGGGAATCCGAGGTATTTACTTTGCCAAGCAAAAATATTCCGGTGGGATATTGGAGGGAATAAGGCGATATCAATTTATTGAAAAATCTACTCAACGCTAAAGGATTATAGGTTCATTTCTAAAAAGGACCACATTATCAAACAGCGATGGAATCATATTGCCAGTCTGAAAAGCTAAAGACAGCGAGATTTTTTGGATATTTTGAATCTCAAATGCCCATCAACAATTATGAATTTATTTTTTCGTGAACCCTAGGCGATTAAAATTTCCCCAATATCTCCCTCGATATGACGATCTTTTCTACTTCCTTGGTTCCTTCATAAATTTCCAGAACCTTGGCGGCTCGGTAAAAGCGTTCAATATCATAGTCGTTAAAATAACCGTATCCGCCGTGAAGCTGGAGGGATTCATCCACCACCTCAACGGCGACGTGGCAGGCGTACAATTTTGCCATGGCGGTTAATTTGGTATCAGGTTTTCCCTGGTCCAGCAGCCATGCGGATTTGTAGACCATGGTTCGCGCGGTTTCAACTTTAGTTGCCATCTCGGCGATTTTGAACTGGGTTGCCTGAAAGGCCGCCAGGGGGCGCCCAAACTGTTTGCGGCCTTTGACATGTTTGACGGCCATATCCAGCGCACCCTGAGCCAATCCGACGCCGTGACCGGCGACATAGGCCCGGGAATGATCAAAAAATTTCATTAGCTGGATGAATCCGTTGCCTTCGGCGCCTAGAAGATTTTCTTTGGGAACTCGGACATTATTAAAATAGACCGCCGATGTGTCGGATGCGCGCAGACCCATTTTGCCATGCATGGGATCGGCTTTATACCCTTCGCGATCCGTTTCAACGATAATAATGCTGTGGCGGGCGGTTTTTCGTTCCACTTCGGGGTTGGTGAGACAGTAGACCAGCATGAAGGTGCCGACCGTGCCGTTGCCGATCATGACCTTGCTGCCGTTGATTACATATTCATCTCCGTCCCGGACTGCGGTCGTGGTTGCGGCTGCTGTGTCGCTGCCGGCATCCGGTTCGGTGATGGCAAAGCCCATCAACGCGTCACTTTCAAACAGGGGCGGCAGCCATTTCTTTTTTTGTTCCTCGGTTCCAAAAAGTATTAATTCTTCGGCACCAAAGGAGACCGAGCTGAGCTGCTGACCGATTCCCGGGTCAACTTTCCAGAATTCTTCCAGCACCATGGCCTGTTCCAGAAAGCCCAACCCCGGTCCCCCGTACTCCTCAGGGATAAAAAGGCCGACAAGATCCAGTTTTTTGGCCTTTTTTACAATATCTGCCGGATAGGTTTCATTGATGTCTAGTTCCCGGGCCACATTGGTAAACTCACCTTTGGCAAATTCCCGGGCCGCTTTTTGAATAATTTTTTGCTCTTTGGAAAGATCAAAATTCATGGTTGCGTGTCCTTTCTTAAATATATTGCCAGCTTGAATAATTAAGAATTAATAATTCTAACTCGAATAAATTGGGAAAATGCTCTAAATTGCCTAAAGTGCCTAAAATTGTGGTGGCGCTGCGCTTCATCTTTTTTATTTATAACCGGTTTGATGATTCTGCTATCATTGAATCGATAGAACACCTTAACTTTAGGCAATTTAGGCATTTTAAAACTTTAGGCATTTCTTCGAAAAGCATCCATCTCTTGTTATAGCAGCAGGTCTCGCGTATTTCTCTGGATCAGGTTTAAGTTTATAAGGGAATATTCCCATGCCTCTTATTCGGTTCCGGCCGTTGCTTGTTTTTCAACATTCTCAACGCCCTTATAAGCTGGGGCCGGGTTTCAGACGGCTTGATAACGGAGTCCACCAGCATGTTAGAGGCCGCATGATAGGGGTTGGAATACTTATAGTCATATTCTTCAATTTTTTGTTGCCTGAGCGCATCAGGGTCATCGGCGGCCTGGATGTCTTTGCGAAAGATAAGATTTACGGCTGCCGTGGTATCGAGAACAACCAGTTGGGCAATGGGCCAGGCAAGCATCAGATCCACTCCCATGCCCATGCAGCACATTCCCATCACCGCCCCGCCATATTCTTTGCGCAGGGCCAGGGTAATCTTGGGCACGGTTGCTTCAGCGTAAGCATACAACATCTTGGCGCCGTGGCGAATGATGCCGGCACGCTCCTGGGCCACCCCCGGGAAATAGCCGGGCACGTCCACCAGGTTAATCAAGGGAATATTGAAAGCATCACAGAACCGGATGAAACGGGCGGCTTTGTCGGATGCATCTACATCCAGACACCCGGCCTTGATTCGGGGTTGATTGGCTACAATGCCAACGGTGCACCCATCCATGCGGGCAAAGCCAATGATGATGTTGGGCGCAAAGCGGGGCGAAATTTCATAAAAATCCTGATGATCCACAACATGTAAAATCACCTGGTGCATGTCATAGGACTTTCTAAAATCAGCCGGAACGATCTCCTCCAGGGTGTTATCGACGCGATCGGGATCATCATTGCTCTTAACCACCGGCGGTTTTTCAGCATTATTTGAAGGCAGATAGCTGAGTAATTTTTTTATAATTTCGATGCATTCCTGATCGGATTCGGCTACAAAGTGAGCCTGGCCGGTGATTTCACTGTGGACTTTGGCACCGCCGAGTTCTTCAAGGCTCATCTCCTCTCCGGTGACCGATTTGATAATTGCCGGGCCGGTGATGACCATATGGCTCTGTCCCTTAACCATGACAATAAAATCGGTTAATGCCGGTGAGTAAACCGCAACCCCGGCGCTGGAACCCATCATGCCGGTAATCTGCGGGATTAATCCGGATGCGGCTGTGTTGCGATAAAACATTCCGGCCACACCTTTGGAGGCAAAAAAACCCTCATGCAGGCGGCCGCCGCCGGAATCATTCAAGGCCACCAAAGGTGCTTTAACTTTAATGGCTTCATCCATAATCCGGCAGATTTTTTGTCCGTGGATCGTACCGACAGATCCGCCCAGTACAGTCACATCCTGGGCATAAGCGAATACCAGCCGTCCGTCTATGGTTCCGTAGCCGGTGACCACGCCATCCCCCGGAACCCGCTTTTCCTGCATGCCGAAATCAACCGATTGGCTCTGGGCCAGTTTGTTGACTTCAACGAAGCTGTCCGGATCGAACAGCAGGTCCAAACGCTCGCGTGCCGTTAATTTGCCCCTGCTGTGATGACGTTCAACGGCTTTTGGACCGCCACCCGTTTCAGCCTTTTTTTCAAGGGCTTCAAGTCGTTCGAGTTCACGTTTATGGGTTTTGGATTGTGCCATTTCTCACCATCCTTATGTTAAGAGTTGTATGGAATCTGTATACTGTATACAAAACGTTGCTGTCAAACATTAATACGCAAAAAGTCTATCTGGTCAGATTGAAAAATTTAAGTGTTTATATTGAATTGTAACAAACGGTGCATTATAGTAATGCAGCACTTTGGGGCTGATATATATTTGGCTTCGATGTAACTTTGCGATACGATGATCCAATGAAAACTTGGCAATGACACACGATCCGCCATTATCCAACCGGCCGGGTGTAAATACAGATTAAAAGGGGAGATACAAGTGAGAAATAACCTGTTGTTGGTCGATACCAAAAACAGCGTTTGTATCCTAACCTTAAAGCGACCCGAAAAAAAAAATTCCCTGTCCCCCGAATTGGTCGAAATACTTTTGGAAAAACTGGAAGAACTGGCAACAGATGACTCCATACGGGCTGTTGTTATAACAGGCTTTGGCGACCACGCTTTCTGTTCGGGCTATGATATTCGCTCCCTGCCGACCCAGCCCAGCGAGGATGTGCGCGAGAAATTGAAAACACTGAACCCGGTGGAGTCTCGTTTTAAATTTATCGTCAATTATCCCTATCCGGTAATTGCCATGATCAATGGCGTGGCCTTCGGTGCGGGATGCGAACTGTCCATCTGTTGTGACATACGCATCGGGGCTGATGATATTCGCATGGGGATGCCGCCGGCTAAACTGGGATTGGTTTATCCTTGGACCGGTTTGCAACGCTTCATACAGGTCATCGGGCTTAAAAGCACCCGGGAGATATTTTTTACCGGAAGAACCTATGGCGGGATAAGGTTAAAAGAGATCGGCCTGGTGGATTACCTCGTTCCCCGTGGCGAGCTTGAATCTTTTACCTATCAAATGGCCGAAGACATAGCAGCCAATGCGCCCCTGGCGCTGAAGGGTACCAAACGGGTTTTGAATCTCTTGATAGAGGCGGTCCAGCCGGATAAAAGCAGCATGCAAGAAGCCGAATCAATTACTGAGACCGCCTTTATCAGTGAAGATATAAGGGAGGGGCAAATGGCTTTTCTTGAAAAAAGAAAGCCTAAGTTCAAAGGAAAGTAATTCGATTTCGGATTTGGGATAGAAAAGAATTGGGAATTGGGAATGTGGGATATGGGATTTACCATAAGGCATAAAGTCGAATTTAATCCGCCTGCGGCGGACGAGGGTTTAATCTCTTTTAGGGTCTAATTCCCCGCGGCTTGCCGCGGGGAGTGGCTTCATTATTTATTAACGATTGAATTTGTATTCATCATTGAAAATTTAAAAGAAAGATCGTAACTAATTTAAGTATTCAGGCTCAAAGAGCATAACGATTTATTAAAAACCCAAAATCTTGAAGGAGGGCTATCATGGAGTTGCAGTCTTACAGGGCAGAAGATCTATTTGAATGGGTGACCAATGAGGGGCAGGATTTTACGTTGCTGGATGTCCGCAATAATGAAGAATTCGGCCGTTTTAAAGTTGAGGGCCCCCATCTGTCGAAAATGATCAATATTCCCTATATGGAGTTTATCGAAAAGGAGGATGAATCGGTGGCCCAGGTTCAGGTCCCCAAAGAGGAAAGTATCCGGATTGTGTGCGCCAAAGAGGGATCGGCCAAATATGTCGCTGAGATTCTGGTTAAAAACGGATGGCAGGATGTCAGATACCTGGAAGAGGGGATAAAATCCTGGGGCAACATGCTGGCCCCCAAACCGGTGGCATCGGAAAGCGGATATAAGCTTTACCAGTTTATTCGCCCGGGCAAGGCCTCCTGCAGTTATGGTTTGATATATGAAGATGAGATGGTTGTATTTGATCCATCCCGCAACGCTCAATTTTATCAGAACTTTGCCAAGGAGCAAGGCGCCCGGATCATCAAGACCTTTGAAACCCATCTGCAGGCCGATTATATCTCCGGCAGTCAGCAAATTTTTTCAGGCACAGGTGCCCAGATAGTTGGTCACGAGAACGATTTTAAGGATGCCACCTTTGAGTACAAAAGCCCGAATGATCAGGAGGTGTTTAAATTCTCGAAGGGGGGTCCGGAAATCCAGGCCATTCATATGCCGGGACATACGCCGGGAAGCATCTCCTATCTCATTGACAACAAGTACATGGTCAGCGGAGATACGGTGTTTATTTTGTCTATCGGACGTCCCGACCTGGGCGGTATGGCGGAGGACTGGTCCAAGTTGCTGTTCAATACGCTTAAGACCAAGATTGCCGACTTAGATGACGATCTAGTCATTTTGCCGGGGCACTACATCGAATGGAGCGAAGCGAACCCGCAGCAAATGTTTGTGGACACCCTGGGCAGCATCAGAAATAAAAATGCTGATATTTATGGTATCGCGGAGGAGGACGAGTTTGTCAGGTTTATCAAAGACAACATGCGCAAACAGCCGGATGAGTATGCCGAAATCCGTAAAGTCAATGCCGGTTTACTCGAGGTCGACGATGAAGATCAGGAAATTATGGATTTGGGGAAAAATGAATGTGCTGCCAGTATGCACGGAAAATAGGGCAGAGGAAACTGAACTATCTACTGTATGATGAAAAAAAATAATTTTGCCGCGAAAGCACGAAAGGATGAAAACACGAAAAAGAAAAGAAATATTTCTTGCTTTCGTGGTTAGCTTTTAAAATCTTGTCAGAAACCCCAAAAAAGTTATTTTAATAGAATAAATGGAGGTTAAAAATGAGTGATGAAATCAGTGTCGCCAAAGTCATGGATCTCAAAGGACTGGCCTGTCCTATGCCGGTTGTAAAAGTCAGCAAGGGGATTAAAGAGGTTGAAGTCGGCGAGGTGCTTCAGGCGGTAACCAGTGATCCGGGCGCCTTAAGCGATTTTCCGGCCTGGGCCAAAACTAGCGGGAATGAGATTATAAAGACTGAAACCGAAGGCAAAGAGACATCCTTTTTTATTAAACGCATCGCCTGACAAAATGCGCCCACTGATTATTTCCGGGGGTGCATTTATTACCCCAATTGAGCCAAGCTCAATCGGGAAGGTATTCGATATTTGGTATTGGGCATTGGTTTAACGGAATTACGATTCAATTTTATATCGTCACCAGCGAAGGCATATAAAATGTGTTTTGAATCACGATGAACACCAGTACCGAATACCCAATACCCGGTGCCACCTAATTGAGTATCACTCAATTAGAGTATTAATTAAGGAACAACATCTAAAAGGGCGGCGGCTATTTTCTGACTTAAGGCTGCCAGCGCCTTGCTCTGAGCGGCAACAAGCCCTTCATAAGTAGATGACGCCAGGGATTCCCGGATGATGGAATTTTGAACCAAAAGCAGTTTATTGCCACCAAGATCTTTGATGCTCCAGGTGGCATCGAGCAGGAATTCTTTGGACAGCTGACTGTCATAGCGGTTAATATTGACCACCACCCGGTGGGTTGGCTGGAAAATATTTTCCCGGGAAAAGGGCGTTACCCGTTCAGTTGCCAGCAGTGTTCCGATATTTTGCGCCATCACCGACGCGATGCTTTGTTTAAGCGGACCGGCCCAGCGATGGTATTCAGAGAAGCTGACTTCATTGCCAGCCTCCCGGGTGACAATCTCGGCCCGGTCGATGGCAGCGGGTATGGCCACCGGTCCGACTGCCAGGGCAACCTCCCCGGGCATTGACCTGCCCATGGAAGATTGCTCAACCGGCTGCAGGGTGTAAAATTTTGCCGGTGGGGTTCTTCCGCATGCGGTCAACATCATAACGCCCACAATTAGGACCAAATATGCAATCCGGATTATCCTCGATTTTTTCATCATTCTGTCGATCCTTTCCCCCTGAGCAGTGACTCCGGGTGCCGCTCCAGGTAATTCATCAACAGTCGCAATGATCGTGCCGCACCGCTGATTTCTTCCAGCGCGGTGTTCATCTTGACCTGCAACGGGGAGTCGGCATTCAGCATGTGTTCGGCATTGGCCAGAGATTTGCGGGCTTCTTCAAGTAAGGTATTGATTTCCGGCGTGACCTTGGTTCGCAGGTCGGAAACCAGCGCACGGGTTTCCGCCAATGCGGCATTTAGGTTTCCAATGGCTTTTAATATATCGGGTGATTCGGCTATCTGTTTGGCACCGTGGACGGTATCCCGCAGATCCTTTCCAATCTGTTCGATGGGCAGATTGTCTATTTTGTTCAGAATCTGCATGAATTTCGTGCTGATTTCTGCCATCGGTGTCGGCACTGTCGGAAAAA
>JBATKU010000124.1:0-21600 GCA_049669725.1 Desulfobacterales bacterium | reverse complement strand
GTCTATTTCGGCCCGTCCTTGCACAGTGCCGGCCTTAACGCGGCCCTTGAATCTGGCGGTTTTCGTACTGCTGAAAAATGACAGCAGTCCCGGCGTTATTTTGACACTGTCCAGGTCGATCAGCGCCTTGTTGCCGTGGGCGATACCGACAGCATGCAATTTGATCCCAGGCGGCAACACCGGGTTGACCCGGTCGATGGTGACGCTGATATCCGGGTTACCCTGGCTTATTTTATAAGCCACATAGTCTTTGACCGCATCTGAAGGAAAAAGAAAATAGAGAAAAAAAACGGTCAGGCCGATGATGTAGGCAGTGTATAGGAGTGTCTTTTTTGTCGGTTTCATTTTAAAGTTCAACCGTTTCCACCTGCAATACCGCTGTAAGCAATCCCTGGGTTTTGTCCTTTTTCGAGATCGAGATTTTTTTTATGTCGACCATATTATTAGAAGTTTCAACGCCGTAAAGGTAATTTGTCAGTTGTTCCAGGGTAATGGCTTCAAGCTTCATTTCCACCCGGGAGATCTTATAGGGGCTGTTTTTTTGAACTGTTTTGGTTGGTTTCATATGGATAAGGCGATCTTTGATCCCGGACTCGTCGACCAGTCTGTTCAGAAAGGAATACAACGTAAATCCCTTTTGCCGGCGTTGAAAGCGGGAATTTGATATCTTGGCCTGTTGTGTCAGAGCGGTATAATCAGACTGCAGTCTTTGCATCTCGACCAGCATATCGGCTTTGGTCTTCAGGCTGTTTTTCATATTAGCCGAACGGCTGAAAAAAGGCTCCACAATGAATACCGCAAATATAAAAATTGCGATGACACCCGCCGCCAGCATAATTCCATAGCGTTCGCGTTTATTCAAATTTTTTAATATGGTCGGTAGTTTCATTTTACAGCTCCACTTTCAACTGAAATCGGATCTCCTTGCCGGAGCGGTCTTTGTTGGTCGAGGTAATCGTTACCCTCTTGAAAAAGTCAATTTGCTCCAGATTGCTTTTGATCTCCTCCACAGAATTGAAGGTGTCGGTATTTCCTGAAATTATTACGGTTTCCGGCGAAATAACCATCCGGCTAAGATCGACCGTGATGGTTTCCGGAATGTTTCTGCTAATGGCGTTTAGAATATCGATACTACGCAGGTGAGGCCCGGCGGTACTTTGAACACCCGCAATTTTTTGGGCTTCCGCTAGATTTATCTGCATTTGCTGATAGGGTTCGACTATTTTTTCTTTGGGAAATGTCGCTCGAAATATGCTGCGAATTTGCTGATCGTAACCATCCAGCTGCTTATTCAGCGTATATGAATTCGTAATTAAATTAAATAAGAGCAGGACAACTACGGATGCCGCGAATATGCCGGTCTTGATCCAATTTTTTTTGTGCTTCACAAAAAGCTTTTTTGCGGCGAATTGCCCTTTGTGAAAATTTAGCCCGCCGATGCCTTCGATTTCCACCAGGGCCAGAGAGAGGGCACTATCCATCAAGGCCGGGTCCCATGGGTTGACGTCTTCATCGTCTATGGGGATATCCAGGCGCTTGGAAATATTCAACCGGTTGGCTGGGAGATCCAGAACGCCGGCGACATCTTTATCAAAACTGCCACCGTTTAAACCGGAGCCGGTCATCACGATATCCAGGGGATGAAAATCCGAACGGGAGAGTTCGCCATAGGCTGCCAGCGTCCGCCGGACAAAGGCGCCCAGTGCTCCGGCGCGGCTATCTTCAGATAGCGGTGTCGGAATCGATCGGAGCAGTTTTATGCGGCTGCTGCCGACAATGAACAGGGTGCTGATCGTTTTGTTGATTTCAAGAAAAAGTTGATCTTCTCCAGGATCGGCCTGGCGGGCCAGGCAGAGGGCTGAGGGAAGACCGCTGACAGTTATCATTTCCGGGTCAATCTTTATGGCGGCCAGGGTCTCAATATAAGGGTTTAACTCGGACTTCGGCACTGCCACGGCAATCAGATCCGTCTGGTCACTCTGAGGGTCCGACTCCAGATCAATAAAATCTATAACCAGGTTATCAACCGGAAACGGGACCGTAGGCTCCAGCTCAAAAGGCAGAACCATACGGATTTTTTTCGCCACTTTGAACGGCACTTTCAGGAGACGATAAGAAAAATGGTCGGCGGAGATAGAGACTACACAGTCACAGCCGGTTGGATCGATTTGACCGGTCAGGGCCTCCAGTGCCGTTTTGATCTTATCCGGATCCTCTTCAGAATCCGGTATGGGGATATAGGCGTGGGTATCGACCCGGCTTTCACGCAAGCTGGTTTTAACCAGCACCGCGGATACGGACTCTTTTCGAATGTCGATACCAAGTACTTTTCTGCTCATTATTTGCCGCTCACTCCGTTTTCCAGCTTAAAACTTTACATGACCATTTGCCGGATTCGGGGTTTGGGACCCGTTGTACCACTGCGATTACGGATGATTGGATGTCGTTAAGGGAAGCAGTGGATTGAATGCGAAACACGTCGCTTGATACGGTAATCAGCCTGGAATCGATCGTGGCATCACTTAACCCGGTAATATTTTTATACCATTTAGGGCTCGAAAAGTCATGGATATCTTTTTCAGCCGCCATTTCCTGCCTGAAATCATAAAAAGCCTGGGCCAAATCCTGGTTTTCAGTCCCCAGCAGAGCGGCCAGTACCGGCAGCTCTGCCGTATTTATATTGATGCGTCCCGGCCAGCTGAAGGTGGTTCCCGCACCAACGGCCAATCCGTGGACGGTCATATAATTGGCCAGACCGGGTGCGTCCTTGGTACCGTAGTAAAGCTGAGGGGTTATGCCTTTTATCAGCAACAGTTCATTCAGATCCTCAATCGGACCGTTGCGGCTTGCGTATGAGGGATCCTGCTCTTCATAATAGCTCGATTCAGCGCCGCTTAAACCGGTAGTCGCCTCGTCATCGCCACTATCGAGCCAATCTTTAACCGAGTTTACGATGGCTGTCGGACTACTGTCAGTTTGAAGATCGTCCTCGCTTCCGATAACGTTTAGCATACGTTCCCAGATCATCACCTGAGATTCGTTGAACTGGCGGCTATCGGGAAATTTGACCAGGGCATTGATCTGAATTTTACCCAGCTCGTCGGTAATGGAAACCGAGAGTTTGCCGTTATCAAAAGGAATTTCCTGGAGGAGTTCATCTATTTTTTCAGGATTTGCCCAGTCTTCCTGAAGGGAGTCGAATTTGGATTCCGCTTGGTCTTTTATCAACAGGGCCATCGCGGTATGGACCCCCGAAGATGCCATATATGACATTGTCAGGCGGTCCCGCATGGAAGCGGTGGAGAGCACCTCAAATCTCGCGCGACGGTTGAATTCCAGGGCGGCGGCTACCAAAATCGTCGTTACTGATATGGTTATCAGTAGAGCGATCCCCCGGTTATTTGACATTATTTTGTTTAATTTCGGCATTTTGTAGCCATTTAATACTTTTTTGGACGCGGATTTGCACAGATAAACACAGAAAAGGCCAATTTTCTTCCCACCTAAGGTCCATGCTTAAATCCATATAAATTTCCCGGCTAATTAATTCCCCGATTTAAATTATCCGTTCAATCCGTGTTCATCCGTGTCCTAAAAAAAATAAAAACAGATTTACTCGAGTTTCTGGCGTTGAACCGCAAGATTGACAGTGGTTTCAAAATCGTATGATGTGGTTTCATTGCCGATTTCAAGCTGAATGCTAATGGCTGCCGGTGTTGCGTATCCCTGCTCGTCCGAATCGGAATCCCACTCATCAACTTCAGATCCGTCAGCATCAAAATACTTAAATGCTAATGATTTTAAATTGTTGCACAAAACGGGGTCGCCTCCCTTTTCCTCAAACTCCGGATAGGGATACAGGTGATCCGCACGTTTGAGAACCATCTGGCCGTCATTTTTGGCTTGCACGTAATAAACAATTTCGGCAATTCCCTCCCGGTTGCTTTTTCCCAAAGGGATATGGGCACTGCTGGTGAATCTAATTTTTGCAAAACTTGTGCCACCAAAATCGGTTGTGGAACCTTCAATGCGATAAGGATCGGGCGGATCGTCAAACTCCGGTTTTTTGTAAAGCGGTGGCTGACGGACATATAGGGCTTCCAGGTCGAGGGTCATGCGATTCAGGCAATTTTTGGCCATATCATAATACCGGCTGCTGTTGTTCAATGTATCGGTGGTCGAGAATACGGCGTTGAAAGAGGCCAGAATAGTGGTCACAACGATTCCCAGAATCAAAAAGGCAAGCAGGATTTCCATCAATGTGAAACCCCCGGCTGGTCGCTCGATGCTCGATGCTCGATACTGGATACTGTTGCGCAAGGGGCCTAGTGCATAGCGCCTGGTGTAAAGGTCTAACATCAGACGATTTCTAAGAAGTCTTATGCTTGGCCCTACGCGCTTGGCCCTATGCCAATAGTTTTCTGTCATCTGTTTTCTGACTTCTGGCTTCTGGTCTAATCCCGCATGAATCGATAAGTCCTGACATTGTAGATATATTCATTGTTGTTAAAGGATACAGTCAAATCAATTTTTTTAAAATCATTGGCAGCTTCACCCAGCGCCTCTACCGCTACCTCCTCCACAGCGACATTCCAGCTGTAACCGGGAAATTTATCCCCGAAGTCCCCCGCATCACTTGCAATTATTTCTGATGAGCCGGTCTCCAGCTGTGCCAGTTTGCTTTGCGCCAGCATGGGAGCCTGGGTGTAGAACCTGTTGGCGCTATTCATGGCCAGCGTTTGAGAATGCATTCTGTAAACACTGACGAGAACGATGGCCATGATGGCCATCGCCACCATAACCTCAAGCAGGGTAAATCCTGTTGCTCGATGCTGGTTGCTCGATACTCGATGGTGGATGCGCGGTTGGTTACGCGTTGCGTGTTGCGAGGTGCGAGGTGAAATCCAGACAATCCGAAATCTAAACGACTGAGTTCGTCGCAGGCCGCAATCGAGAAAATCTGTCCTTTGAGGTCTGTCTTCTGTCATCTTTCCTCTATTTGGTACCTTTCACCTTAAACCTTATATTACTATTTGCTTGCCTTGAATTTTCGAGAATCTAAATCCCCAATCCGAAATCCGAAAGCAAGGCTCAGTCCCCAAAACCGGCATAACGTTCATAAAATTGAACATTCGACAGGAAGGGCTCAATTAAAAAACTCAAATACGAATCGCCCTCCTGCATGTGAACCAGGGCTTTGTCCGTATAGCCGGCTTTGTAAAAAATGAGTTCGGCTTCGCCGGAGATAATTTTGCCCTTTTCCGGATACTCGATATCAATGATCCGGAGATCATCCGGCAGGGAAGAACTGCTGTTAAAAGCCGCACTCTCAAGGTCTTCGGCGGACATAGATTCATTGGTTTCCCATATCCGGCCGCTATCCAGGTCAAAATGCAGGGAATACTGCTTTTGATCCCGGATGGCACTCTCTTTTAACGATTGCACTTTGCCGATCAGCCAACGCGAGCTTTGTTTGCTGTCGTCCAGAAAGGGATTGTCCCCAAACCGGGGCAAAGTAAAAAACAGCATAAGGCCGATCAGCGAAATCACTACAATCAGCTCAATCAGCGTAAACCCGCCGCTTTGTCCGTTGCTGGTCGTCCGTGGTGCGTTGGGGGCATAGGCGCCAAATCTATTGGTTTCTGGATACATGACGGTATAGATCCGAAAAGGAACTAAATTATAGAGCAAACAAATGACAACAGACAATGGACGACTGACGAATTTATTATTCGATTTCCCAGTTGTTTACATCCTTGTTTTCCTCCTCGCCGCCGGGCGCGCCATCCAGCCCATAGGAGATGATATCTAATTCGCCTTTAAGCCCCGGAGACAGGTAAATAAAATCATTGCCCCAGGGATCTTTGGGAACCCTGCCCTTCTCGAGGTATCCGCCGGCTTTCCACTTTTTGGGGATAGTTCCGGTTTCCGGCTTTTCCACCAGGGCCTGAAGACCCTGCTCAGTAGTCGGGTAGATACCGTTATCGAGTTTGTATAATTTTAGAGCGTTCTCGAGGTTTTGAATATCCAAAAGGGCCTTGACCTGTCTGGCTTCACCAGGGCGACTCATGATTTTGGGTGCCACCCACATGGCGAGAATACCCAGTATAATGATAACAACCATCAGTTCTATCAGTGTAAATCCCCGGTGATTGCTTTTTGATATTTGCTCCATTATTTTTTTTACCTTTCCTATGAATGACTATCGTATCAATTGGTTCATTTCAAATATCGGCAGACATATAGATAACACGATAAAGGCGACAATAGATCCCATGACCAGGATCATGACCGGCTCCAGGTATGATGTGAGTCGCAGGATAGTGATTTCCACCTCGTTTTCAAATACGTCTGAAATTTTTGTGAGCATCGTTTCCAGTTGGCCACTTTGTTCTCCGACCTGGATCATCTGGATGGATAGCTGGGGGAAAATTCCGCTGCCGGACAGGGCCACCCCCAATCCCTGGCCTTTGCCTACCTCAATAGCGGCCGTTTCGACTGAATCGGAGATGAGCCGGTTGCCGGCAATATTTTTGACGATGTCGAGGGCAATCAGCATGGAAACGCCGTTTTCCAATAGAGATCCCAGTGTGCGCGCGAAGCGAGCCACAGCAAGCTTTTTGACCAGGATACCAATGCCAGGCAATATTAGCATGGTCTTATCGATCCAATAGCGTCCCTTTGCGGTCCTTCGCGTGCGATTTAAAAACATTGCCAGGGCAGCGATAAGAATCAAAATACTCCACCAGTAGGATTTAAAAAAATCGCTCAAAAAAATCAGGACCCGGGTCGGTGTCGGCAGGACCTGATTCATTTCAGTGAAAATGGACGTAATACTAGGGACAATATAGATCAAAAGTATAAACAATACAACGGTGCCGATGATCAGCATGAAAATCGGATACGCCAGAGCTGTCTGGATTCGGTTTTTCAGGGCCTGCTGTTTTTCGGTTATGTCAGCCAGTCGTTCCAAAACGATTTCAAGGGTTCCGGAGGTT
This sequence comes from Desulfobacterales bacterium, assembly GCA_049669725.1. Classification (GTDB taxonomy): domain Bacteria; phylum Desulfobacterota; class Desulfobacteria; order Desulfobacterales; family JAFDCJ01; genus JAFDCJ01. The sequence continues at coordinate 14,602 of JBATKU010000124.1, read as the reverse complement.
TCGCCGGCGCGAACCATGTTGACATACAGAGCTGAAAATTGTCCCGGATAATTCGACAGGGCCCGGGCAAAACTGTTGCCTTCCACAATCAAATTCTTGATTTGGGCCAGGATTTTTTTGAAACCATGGGATTTGGTCTGGGGCACCAGCGCATCGAGGGCAGATACCAGTGGAAAACCGGCGCCAATCAAGGTCGCCAGCTGTCGGGTCATCATAGCGACTTCCACCGGTTTAACGCGGCTTAACCGTGAGGCCAGGCTGAATGTTCCCGGCTCCTTTTTCGGCTGCGCCTCCTGGGTTTCTTTAATTGATACCGGAAAAATCCCTGACGTACGAAGCTTCTGGCGGGCGGCTTGGGCCCCTTCCGCATCAATAATGCCGGAAGTGGATTTGCCTCTATCGTCCAGAGCGGTGTATTCAAAAACTGGCATAGTTTACCGTCTTTAATAGCTTTAAAATTATAGGTATTAAGAAACTACCTTAGCTTTAGGCACTTTAGGGATTTCTTTTAGAAACCTAACAATTTAATAATATTATGGTTTTTAGTTATTTTCAACTTAAAACTGAATCGGATCCAGCCTAAAAAATAATTAAATTCCGGATAGCTTTGAGAGGACAAGAGTGTTGGCGCTGGCATAGATTCAGGTTGCGGTCCTACCGGGCGGCTATCATGGGGTCCCAAGATCCGATGATGCCGGAGGGGGATCCACGTGGACAACAACTTCCAATACCTCCGGTATGCCTGAGATGATACCATTTTCGACGTTATCGGCGATGGTGTGACCTTCCCGGACGCTTATATTGCCGTCCACGACAATATGCATGTCAATCTGTATACTTGAACTGATAAACCGGGATCTGACAGCATGAACTTCCTGGACGCCACTGGTATTGCAGGCAATTTCCACAATTTTTTCTTGGATTTCTTCCGGGGCGCCGGCGTCGATGAGTTCGCTGACAGCCGGCCAGATAATTTTGATGGCCGCATGCAAAATGAAAATTGAGACGATGGCGGCACCCACATGGTCCAGAAAGGACCAGGACGGGAAAATCAATGCGCCCGTGACCGCAACCAGAACCGGCAGGGAACTGATGGCATCGGAGCGATGATGCCAGGCATTGGCTGCCAGGGCGGAACTTTTGATTTTTTTTCCAACGCCGGCTGTCCAGCGGTAGAGAATCTCCTTGGCTACAATTGATGCCATTGCAGCATAAAATGCAATCCAACCTGGCGGCGCTGCGTGTTTTTGGTGCAGACTGGAAATTGCTTGCCAGCCGATGCCAATGCCCGCAGCGGCCAGCATAAGACCGATAAATGCGGTCACAAGGGTTTCTAACCGTCGATGTCCGTATGGATGGCATTGATCCGGGGGTCGGGACCAGTAATGGGAGCCTGCGATAACAGCTATATCGGTTGTCGTATCGGTAAGGCTGTGGATGGCGTCGGCGATAAGGGCCTGGCTTCGACCCCAATAGCCGGCCGCAAATTTTAGGCCTGAAAGACCGATGTTGATTAACAATCCTATCCAGGTCACCTTGCGAACATAAACTTCTCGCGAGGGTCTGGCTTGTCCTGTAATTTTAAGGCGGTTTTTCCTTTTCGTCATGCGCTCGGTTTCCTGATTCTTGCCTTATAAATCAATTTAGCATATAAACTGTCATCTGATCTTGCAAGAAATTTAATAATCTGGATGGAATTCTAATAAGGAGTGATTACGCATGAATTTGTTAAACAGTTTTAGCTTTGAACTGCCGACGAGAATCGAATATGGTGTCGGTTCAACCGCAAAATTGGCGGAATCTGTTACAGAGCTTGAATCCCGAAAAGTGCTGATCGTTACCGACAAAGGGATAGAGGCCTCCGGCCTTTTATCAGCCATTGCTGACCAGCTTACAACGGCCAAAATGGAATATGATATTTTCAGTGAGGTCGAGTCGAATCCCAAGGACCACAACGTGCACGCAGGAACCGAAATAGCCAAAGGATTGCAGGCAGATTGTCTGGTGGCGGTCGGGGGCGGGAGCCCCATCGATTGTGCCAAAGCCATTGCAGTTCTGGCGACCCATGGAGGGGCCGTCAGGGATTATGAAGGCAAGGATAAAATTTCCGGAAATGTTCTTCCGCTCATTGCCATACCGACAACTGCCGGAACCGGCAGCGAAGTGACTTTCAGTTCTGTGATTACGGATACCGGGGAAGGATTTAAGTTTACCTTAAAGCATCCCTGCATTGCACCCCGGATTGCTTTGCTTGATCCGCAGATGACGATAACCATGCCGCCGGGTTTGACGGCTGCCACCGGAATGGATGCCCTGACCCATGCCATCGAGGGATATACGGCCAGGGTATCAGAACCCCTGGCGGACGCTGCGGCCCTGTATGCCGTCGAACTGGTGGCAAAATATTTGAAAATCGCAGTCTTTGAGGGAAAGGATATGGAAGCGCGGGCCGGGATGCTGTTGGGCAGTGTACTGGCCGGGATTGCCTTCAGTCATTCAGATGTGGGATCTGTCCATTGTATTGCTGAAGCACTGGGCGGGAAATACGATACCGCCCACGGCGTCTGCAATGCCGTTGTACTCCCGGCACAAATGGAATACAACATGGACTACTGCCGGGAGAGATATGCCAGAATTGCCTCTGCGATGGGAATTTCCTTTGAATCGACAGCGGATGGGGCCCGGAAAGCCGTTGAAGCTGTAAAAAAGCTGGCCGTGGATCTAAACCTGCCCAGCTTTGGCAGTTTCGGCGTAAAGGCGGCCGATATTGAAGAACTGGCATTCAAATCTTTTGTCAATGGCAGCAACGCGGATAATCCCCGGCCGATGAGCAAGGACGATTATTTGATCTTGTTTAACAAAATGATGAGAGGAGCACCCTAGCAATACACCATTTTATTTTATAGAGAGGCCAAAAGATAGACAGCAACTCAGGTCGAATGATTATAGCGAATTGGTGGTGAAACTAACTCGCTGAATAACTAAGCATGAACATGACCCGAATTATCCATGCTCAAACCAAAGTCCATTTTCAGTCGGCCCATGAGCTATTTGTTCAGTATGCGGACTCTCTCCGTTTTGATCTGGAGTTTCAGGGCTTTAGTCAGGAACTGGCAGGACTGCCGGGTGATTATGCATCTCCCGGAGGCTGCATCCTGCTGGCCGAGGGTGCCGGAGACACTGCGGGTTGCGTGGCTTTGCGCCCGTTGCAGGATAAAATTTGTGAAATGAAGCGGCTTTATGTACTACCGGAGTACCAGGGTCGTGGTATCGGCAGGGCGCTAGCGAGATCAGTGATTGGCGAGGCCCGTAGAAAGGGATACCAAAAGATGCGCCTGGATACAATTGAATCCATGAAAGCAGCTCAAAAGCTTTATTTTTCTCTGGGTTTTGAGACCATCGAAGCCTATTGCTATAATCCCCTCGACAACCCAAGTTTTATGGAACTGGAGCTATAAAGGAGGAGAAAAATGCTCATTTCAGCAATTGTCGCCATGGCGTCCAATCGGGTTATCGGCAACCGGGGAGATATTCCCTGGAAAATTCCCGGTGAGCAAAAGATGTTTAAAGAGATTACCCTCGGCCATACCGTTATTATGGGAAGAAAAACCTATGAATCGATCGGCCGCCCCCTGCCTGGAAGGACCAACATTGTCATCACCCGCCAATCCGATTATCAAGCCGCCGGCTGCATCATTGCTCATGATCTTGACAGTGCCTTCCAATCCTGTCCCCCGGAGGAAAACGAAGCTTTTATTTGTGGCGGCGGCCAATTGTATCAAGAGGCACTGCCGGTAACTGACAGGATTTATTTAACCGCTTTGGCTCGAGAGGTTCCCGGGGATACCTATTTCCCGGAAATTTACAAGGCCGACTTTAAAATCACCAAATCTGAATTTATAGATGGTGTTGAACCTTACAACTTTTTTATTTATGAGCGAATCAAGGTGTAATTGACTGGAGAAATGCTATGAAGACAATCAATCCTGAGTATATCGAAAGAGTCAATCAACTGATAAACCGCTGTCCTTATTTTGACCTGCTTTCCATGAAGATTTCAGATGTGGGCGCCGGTTTTTCAGAAATGAAAGTCGATCTGGCCCACAAGCATTTACAGCCATTCGGTTTTGTTCACGGCGGTGTATTTGCCTCCATTATCGATGCCGCTGCATTCTGGTCCTTATTCTATGAGGTCGAAGACCAGGACACCGGCGTGACTACCGTTGATCTTAAATTAAACTACCTTGCACCTGCTGTCTCCGGCAAACTTATTGCCAGAGGCCGTCAAATCAAACTGGGCCGGACCCTGGGGTATGCCGATGCCGAGGTAACAGATAGTGGGGGGAGAATCCTGGCCCACGGCACTTCAACAGTGATACTGCTTCCGGGCCAGGGACTTACCGCAGATCCGCCGTTACCGCCAAAATTCATTTCAAGTTAATCCGCCGCGGCGGATTGGTTATTCGTAATTGGAGATAAAAGCGCGTCAGTCGTCGGTTGGCTATAGGTTCAATCTTGCAACTACGCACCTATCACCCGGTCTGTATGGCAAGAATCAGTTTGATAGTATCCCGATTTAATACTATAATTGAAAAAATTCAGAAACTGTTGATTATTTTTTCCAATAACCAATATCGATTAACAAGTAGCCTGGACCCCAAATAGTTGAAAATACCTGATGGAGGGCGAGATGGCCAAGGAAGAAACAACAAACTATGGCTGGAGTCAGGATATGCCGCTGTCTTTGCATGATAAGCTTCGAGCCGACCTCAAGAAAGCCATGCTGGGCAGGGACCAGGAAGTTCGCAACACCCTGCGTTTGATCATGGCGGAGTTTCCCAAACTGACCGTGCCGCTTACCCTTGAAAGCGGCAAAAAATCAACCCGCCTTAAAAAACCTGAAGAAATAACCGACGATGATGTCATCGGTATTATCAAAGGGCTATCAAAATCCGAACAAACCGTCATGGAGGCCACCGGGCAGACGACTTCTGAATACCTTGACATTCTGCAATCCTATCTGCCGCAAATGATTGATCGAGAAGAGATAACCAGTTGGATTAAAGACAATATTGATTTTTCGAAATTCAAAAACAGGATGCAAGCCATGGGCCCTGTCATGAAACATTTCGGCAAGCTGGCTGACGGCAAGCTTGTGAATCAGATATTAAAAGAATGGGAGTAGCGTTTGGATTATGAATAGCTCGCCTGCCTCGACCTCTAATAAAAAGATAGCTGCCGGTAAATTTGATCCTTCTAATAACCGGAGAAAGATCACCATGGCAATCCATCTACCTGTTAAACCCGGCCGGCTGAAAACTGCCAGCTTAATATTGAGCCTGATTTGCAGTCTGTTTGTTTCAACGGCTTCAGATGCCCGGCAAAACCAACAGGCAGCCGTTCAAAAACATTGTCTCTGGGAAGTGGAGACGCCCACCAACAAGGTGTTTTTGCTGGGTTCCCTGCACCTTCTGAAAAGCGATGCCTACCCGCTGGCAACCGAAATTAATGCTGCTTACAGTGTAAGCCCAAAAGTTGTTTTTGAAACAGACATGGGGGCTATGCAGGATCCGGCCGTGCTGAGCAGGATGTTGAACATGGGGCAATATCCGGAAGGGCAAACCCTGCTGCAAAATATTTCCGGAGATATGCGCATTGCGCTCCAAAAAAGGATGGCCGATCTGGGGCTGCCCATGGAGCAGTTTGTTGGCTTCAAACCCTGGTTCCTCGCGGTAACTTTAACCACCCTTGAGCTCCACCGCTTAGGATTTAGCCCCCTTAATGGCATCGATGTCCATTACTACGGCAGAGCTCAATCGGATGAAAAAGAGATCGGATATTTGGAGCCGATAGATTACCAGCTGGACCTTCTCGGGAATATGAGTGCCGATGATCAGACTGCCTTTTTAGGCCAGACCCTGAAGGATCTGGAGATCGCAGCTGAAATGGCTGAGGATATGATGAGTTACTGGCAGAAGGGTCAGACCGATAAACTGTATTCACTCCTATTTAAAAGTTTTGAAGACTATCCGGAGATAAAAGATCGCCTGCTGCTTCAGCGTAATAAAGACTGGGTGAAGAAAATTGAGACCATGTTGGGAGAGCCTGAAAACATATTCATTGTTGTCGGTGCCGGGCATTTGGTAGGCCCCCAGAGTGTTGTCGCCCTTTTAAAGCAGAAGGGATACAAGGTGAAGCAAAGGTAATATTTAAAGCTCATAATTCCGCATTCCCAATTCCGGATTCAATTGCCTCTAGCCTCTGACATCCGATAACCGAGGAAGGCCATGAAAGGAAATAGTTCTTCAAACTCACTCCGTTCCAGGCTGCATGAGATTATTTTCGAAGCGGATACGCCGGCGGGCAAATTATTTGATATCCTGCTGATTTTGTCTATCGTGGCCAGTGTTGTCCTGGTTATGCTTGATAGTGTCAGCAGCCTTAGACAATCGTACGGCGACCTGCTTTACCTGGGAGAATGGGTATTTACCATTCTTTTCACCATCGAATATGGCCTGCGTCTTTACAGCGTCGGTCGACCCCTTGCATATGCGACCAGTTTTTTTGGTGTGGTGGATCTGCTAGCCATACTGCCTACTTATTTGAGTATCATTTTCCCGGGGTCCCAGTATTTCCTGGTTATCCGCCTATTGCGGGTCCTGCGTATCTTCAGGGTTCTGAAACTGGTGCAGTACGTCGGTGAAGCACGGCTTTTAATGCGGGCCATGCGAGCCAGCCGTCGCAAAATAACCGTTTTTTTGTTTGTTGTACTCACTTTGGTCATTATCTTCGGTTCATTGATGTACATCATTGAAGATTCGGAAAGCGGATTCACCAGTATTCCACAAAGCATTTATTGGGCCATTGTAACCCTGACAACAGTCGGGTACGGTGATATATCGCCGCAAACGGGCCTCGGCCAGACGCTTGCCGCCCTGATCATGATCATCGGTTACGCAATCATTGCCGTGCCCACCGGAATCGTCACCGCCGAGTTGACCCAGGGGTATAAAAAATCAGTATCCACCCAGTCCTGTCCGCAATGCAGCGCCGAAGGGCACGATCCTGACGCCCAGTACTGTAAATATTGCGGTTCAGTACTGTGATCCCAACTGGAAGAAGCAGCATATCAGGATTGTAGTATTTAAATCCGAAATCAGCAATCCACAATCCGCAATACGAAATAAGCGCCTCTGGACAAATGCCCCCGGACGGGATAAGATAGTTCAAACGAAAACGAGCCGGCATCATATTTTTCGGTTTTTATAGAATAGAAAGGAACCCAAATGATCTACATCGGAAAATTTCTTCACGCCACCAATCAGCAAAATACCAAAGAGACGGAGCGCCGTCATGGAGAATTTAATTTATTCATCGAAGCCGAAGATGAAAACAGCGCTATCGACAAATTCAAGCAACGGCTTAACGAATTCAGGGAAACCAGTGATCTTTTTGAAGGGGATTGCTTTATCTATATGGTTCATATGCTGGAACTGAAAGTGATCCCCAAAAAAACTGCCCGTATGCTTTACTATAAATCAATTGCCGGAGACCCTGCTATGCCATACATCAGTTGTTCGGCACCATCGGGCGAAGCCGACGGCTGTAAAATATTAAACTGGATGGAAAACAGACCGGAAATCGACGGGCAAGACACCAATGTATTTATACATTTTAAAGCCTGATAGCCCAGGGTTAAACCCCTCATGGATACAGGCCGAGACCTTATCAGAAGCTATCTCAAATTTGAGATAGCTTCTAAAAGCGTTACATCTTCCCGGCGGGCCTATTTAAACCCATGGTTCACTCCGCACTTCACATTGCCCTTCACTTTTTGGTTCCCGGATTAATCGCGATTCTTTTCTTCAAATCTCGATGGAAACAGGCTTGGCTGATCATGGCCCTGACGATGATTGTAGATCTTGACCACCTGCTGGCCAACCCCATTTACGATCCCAATCGTTGCAGCATTAATTTCCATCCACTGCATTCCTATCCCGCGATTTTTTTGTACACAATTATTGCTACTTTCCCCAAGTCCCGGTTAATCGGGCTGGGATTATTGCTCCATATGGGGATTGACCTGACGGATTGCATTTGAAAGTATCATGCTTAAGCTAGTATAAGCTATCTCAAAAAAGCATGTTGGTAAAATTAACTTTGGCATGGGAGGGATATCATGAAATCAAGGGTTTTGATCCTAATTTTAGGTTTGATGTTTGTATTCAGTTACGGCCATCAGGCCGATGCCGGATTTCAGGACTGGCTCAAGGAAACGGCCAAAAATCTGGGGGGAGAAAAAGGGCTTAGCGAGGATGAAATCATAAATGGTCTTAAGCAGGCCTTAGAAGTCGGTACAAGTAATGCCGTCACAACTGTTTCCAAAACCGACGGTTATTTTAAAAATCCAAAGATTAAAATTCCCCTACCGGAAAATGTTATGAAAGCCGAGAAACTTTTGAGGGCTGCAGGCTTTGGCAACCAGGTAGACGAATTTGAATTAAGCATGAATAGAGCGGCGGAGCGCGCAGCCCCTGAGGCCAAATCCATCTTCCTGGATGCAGTCAAGCAGATGTCGTTTACCGATGCCCGCCAGATCCTTGATGGCCCGGACGATGCCGCGACTCAGTATTTTCAGGGTAAAACCTCGGGTCGTTTGCAGGCGATTTTCAAACCAATTACCCGTCAGGCCATGTCCGAGGTCGGCGTTACCAGTTCCTATCAATCAATAGACAACAAAATAAAAACCATTCCTTTCGCCGACCGGATGAGCTTTGATCTGGACCAATACGTAACCGACAAGGCCCTTAACGGCCTGTATTTAATGCTGGCGGAAGAAGAAAAAAAGATCCGTCAGGATCCGGCCGCCCGGGTTACGAATTTGCTTAAAAAGGTTTTCGGAAGCAAGTGACGTTTTTCCGGATCAAGTCTTTATAGCGGTTGTCAAAAAAACATTCCGTTGTTCGAACGCTTTTTGCTACAACCGCTTATACCGCAATTCCGTATTTCGGAACATATTTATGGAAAGCGGTATATAGCGGCGCGAGAGGAATTCTCATATAACGGGTTCAGCAGTCTGTGCTGCAGCAACCCCGCCTAACTCCGAGTTTAGGTCAATTCCGTATTTTTTGATTCGCTTCCAGATGGTCACCCGACTGACACCCAGAATGCGGGCGGCTTCGGATTGGTTGCCACCGACGCGGCGCAAAGTTTGGATCAGATTGATCCGTTCTTCTTCCCATGATATTGAGCCAATACCGTGATTGGCAGCCGACCGTTTGCCAACTGTAGCGATTTTGGGGGGCAGATGTTCTTTGCCAATCCAATCGCCTGAACACAGCACGAACGCATACTCGATGGCATTGCGCAGTTCACGAACATTGCCCGGCCAGGGATAGGCCAACAGGGCCTCCATGGCCTCAGGGGTGAGGCCCAGAATTTCTTTACCGCCTTTACTTCTATTCTGGTCAATAAAATTTTGAACGATCGGAGGAATATCCTCGAGGCGCTTAGCCAGGGACGGACAGTTCAGCGGAAAGACATTGATGCGGAAAAAAAGATCTTCTCGAAACAATCCCTCGCCGATCATGGCCTCCAGATCTTTATTGGAAGCTGAAATGATCCTCACATCAACCGGGATCGGCTGGTGATTTCCCACCCGTTCGATTTCTTTTTCTTCCAGCACCCGCAGAAGCTTTACTTGGGTCGACAGGGGGATATCTCCGATTTCATCTAAAAATATCGTGCCTTCATGGGCCGCTTCAAAGCGACCGATTCGGGTTCGATCGGCACCGGTGTATGCCCCTTTCTCATGTCCGAAGAGCTCACTTTCCAGCAGGTTTTCGTTTAAGGCGGCACAGTTGACTTTGATAAAGGGTTTTTTATTGCGGGGGCTTTCTTCGTGAATGGCCCTGGCGACCAGTTCTTTTCCGGTGCCGCTTTGCCCGTGGATCAAAACCGGGGCGTCGGTCTGCGATACATTTTCGATGAGTTCAAACAGATATTGCATGGGCGGTGATTCACCCAGAAGTCCGTGATGCCCCTCTTCCAGGTGACAGCTTTTACGTAGGGTCGCAATTTCCTGTTGCTGGCGCACTATTTGAGATATATCCGTAAATGTTTCCACGGCACCTAGAATGTTTCCTTCAGAATCTTTTAATACGGATGCATTTTTGACAACGTGCACGGCCCGTCTTTGTTTGTCGGAGATCAAACACTTCTTGGCCTTGACCTCACCGGAGACAAAAAGCTTGCACCAGTCTTTGCCCGGTCCCCTGCCGAACACATCGCAGCCGGTGCAATTTAGTGTTCGGCAATTGTTACCGACCAGTTCTTCAGCTGAATAGCCCGTCAGTTTTTCGGCCGCTGGATTGACTGCCAGGATATTTCCCGCGGAGTCGAGGACCATCAAGCCATCATGAAGGGTATCGACAATAGTTTTCCAATATTTCGCAATTTTCATTAGCATGCACCCCCTGTGTGCAAATTCCATGCAATGTTAGGATCGTTGATAAATCGGAGGCTACTCGGCGCACAAGATCGAGAGGTGAGCTGAGTTTTATTTCCAATAAACCTGTAATTTCATTGCCTTGTGAATATCATCACGATCATCGGATTATAAGTACTTTAATATGGCTATCCATGAGCGTTAACTGTTAACAATGTTAACTTAATTGGTGTTAACTTAACATTAACTATTAACAAGTTCAAGGGCCAAATCAGATGATATTTAAACCCGGTTTTGCCCTTTTCTCGTTAAAGGCGCAAATAGCTAATCTACCATATATTGGTATATGTTTAATATAATAAGCAATATATAGTTTACGTTGATAATTTAATCGTTTGGCGATATTTTTGATCGCATTCGTCAGTTATCAACCATACCATTGGTACACTTATTGCTGAAAGAGGGCAGATTGATTTTGCCGGATGGGGCGTGGTCTTTGCCTGTCTGCTGGGAGTGGTCATCCACGCCCTGGGCAGAATGTTTACGAGTGGAAACGGAAGAAAGGAGAACTAATTCCATGGCAGGTCAAAATAATAATTTAAAAAATATCTATCTTTATGCGCGTTATGAGCGTTTCTGGCACTGGCTGCAAACATTGCTGATCATTTTGCTTTTGATCACCGGTTTTGAAGTCAAAGGCCTTTACAGCCTATTTGGTTTCCAAACAGCGGTTAAAATTCACAATTTCGTCGGCAACACCTGGTTGATCGCTTTCCTGTTTTTCGTATTCTGGGTCATTACCACCGGGGAATGGCGGCAGTATGTTCCCACCACCAAAAAGATGTTTGCGGTGGTCCGTTACTACCTGTACGGAATTTTTCGCGGTGAAGCTCACCCGGTGCCCAAACGCCAAGATGCCAAACACAATCCTTTGCAAAGAATTACATATTTGATTCTGGCCGCCATTTTGCTGCCGGTTCAGATGGTCACCGGATTGTTTTACTGGGGGTATAACTCCTGGCCGGCATGGGGTCTTTCCGGTCTTTCTTTGGAGGTGGTGGCCATGGTCCATCTGGCAGGCGCCTTTGCCATCCTTTCCTTTGTGGTCGTCCACATCTATATGATAACCACCGGTCGCACCATCTTTGCCCACACCCGGGCTATGATCAGCGGTTGGGAAGAGGTTGCAGATGTGGATAGCGTTGGAGATTGGGAAGTTAAGACCAAGGCGGCTAAAGCAAAAGCATAGGGCATGGCGCTTGAATGCCTTCGATTGGAGCATTCAATTTCCGGTTGGGAACTTATCATCTCAAGGAGGATGTCTCTCTGATTGAGGACTTCCTCCTCATGCCCCTTTTCCGACCCTTCAACATCACCCACTCCATCAACCCGACACTCCTTTCCATCCCTTCAAATTTAAACCTGCACACCTATCACCGAATCAAAGTATATTTGGATCAATCCACTTGAAATTTTAGATTTTCTGGTTATTTTATTCTTCGGTAAAAAAAGTTGGTGTAGCTAAATATTTTTGTTGACAACGTATAAAGTTTGTTATACCAAACATTTTCTGATTTATGTTATAATTCTATCTATGGAACCAAGAGGTCTTATTTGAAATGCGGATGAACTTGCGCCAGATGAATGATAATCAAGCAGGAACGATTGCTTCAATTAAGGTGGCCGGTGATCTTGGCCAGCGTATGCGGGAGATGGGTCTGGTCCCGGGAACTGAAATCAGAATCCAGGGGCGGGCTCCCCTATACGATCCGGTGGCTTTGAGGGTTCGAGGCGCTACCCTTACCCTGAGAAATAATGAAGCCGATTTTATTGAGGTGGAGGTTAAAGAATAATGCAAGCAACGGTTGCTCTGGCCGGCAATCCGAACTCCGGTAAAACGACCCTTTTTAATGAATTAACCGGTGCCCGGCAGCATGTCGGAAATTATCCCGGGGTGACGGTCGAGAAAAAAGAGGGCACCTATACCCATAAGGATTTTCAATTACACATTGTTGATTTGCCCGGGACCTATTCGCTGACGGCCTATTCGCTGGAGGAAGTGGTTGCCAGAGATTATTTGGTCAACGAAAAACCTGAAGTGGTAATCAACATTGTGGATTCATCCAACCTGGAGCGCAATCTGTATCTCGCCGTTCAGTTTCTCGAGATGGGCATCCCGGTCTGCATTGCCCTCAATATGATAGATGTCGCTAAAAAACGCGGAATTGAGGTCAAGGCCGATAAATTGTCCACCCTTTTAGGGGTGCCGGTGATACCCACCGTTGCCCGGATCGGCAAAGGCAAAAAAGAGTTGATGGAAAGCGCCGCCCACATTGTGAGGGACCATAAAGAATTCGGTGCCCTCAAAATTTCCTATGGCCATGATGTTGATCAGGCCATGCTCGACATGGAAAAGGAGATTGAGGCCCACAACTTTCTGGCCGATACCTATCCGGCGCGTTGGATTGCTCTAAAGTACATGGAAAAGGATGAGCCGATTTTAAGCCAGGGTAAAAAAGTAAACCCCGATCTGGCAGCTAAATTGGAGGAAACGGTCAAAAAAGTATCGAATCATTTGTTAAATACACTGGACACCTATCCCGAAGCCATGATTGCGGATCAGCGCTATGGCTATATCAAGTCCATCCTTAAACAAGGGGTCATTTACCAAAAATATGATCAGAACCGGCTTTACTCTTCAGATAAAATTGACAAAGTATTAACCAACCGTTTTCTGGGCCCCCTCATTATGCTGATCGTCATCGCGGGGTTGTTTCATGTGGTTTTCACTTACAGCAAAGTGCCGGTGGGTTGGCTGGAAGGCCTTTTCGGCTGGATCGGTCACGGCTTTTACACCATTCTGCCAGATGGTTTACTCCGATCCTTGATCGTTTCCGGAATAATCGACGGCGTCGGCGGAGTGCTGGGCTTTGTGCCTTTGATTATGTTTATGTTTTTAGGAATTGCCTTTCTCGAGGATTCCGGATATCTGGCCCGGGTCGCCTTCATGCTGGACAGGGTATTTCGAATATTCGGATTGCACGGCAGTTCGGTGATGGCGTTTATTGTCTCCGGCGGCATTGCCGGGGGATGTGCGGTTCCGGGAGTGATGGCCACCCGGACGCTGAAATCCCCACGAGAGCGTCTGGCCACCCTGTTGACCGTACCGTTTATGAACTGTGGAGCCAAGCTACCGGTGTTTGCCCTATTGATCGCTGCCTTTTTTGCAAGATATGAGGCTGTGATCATGTTCGCTATTACACTGGGAGCCTGGGCCGGTGCTCTGCTGGTTGCCAAATTGCTGCGGGTTACCGTCATCAAAGGCGCTTCGACCCCCTTTGTGATGGAACTTCCGCCCTATCGGATGCCGACTTTTAAAGGATTGGCGATTCATACCTGGGAGAGAACTTGGCAGTATATAAAAAAGGCCGGGACGGTTATCCTGGGATTTTCGATCATCCTGTGGACTATGATGACCTTTCCAATGCTTCCGCAATCAAGGGTAGATGAGTTTGAGTCCAGGCGTCTGTCTTTGCGGGATTTTGTGCCTGCCTCAGTTAGCGCCGAACTGGAAAACGCTGATGAAGGAACCAACCTTTCCGGAGAAGCACAGGATCTAAAAAAACAACTGCAGAGCATAGATTACGCAGCGGCTGAAGCGAATCTGAGATATTCTGCGGCCGGTCGCATTGGAACCGCGCTTGAATCAGTATCGCAATGGGCTGGATTCGATTGGCGCACCAATATTGCCCTGATCGGGGGATTCGCTGCCAAAGAAGTGATGGTGTCCACCCTTGGCACGGCCTATTCGTTGGGAGAAGTTGATCCGGAAGCGAGCGGCTCGCTTTCCAGGACCCTGGCCAAAGACCCCGGCTGGTCGCCGCTGATGGCATTGGGTCTGATTGTGTTTACCATGTTTTATGCGCCCTGCATTGTGGCGGTCGTCTGTATTTCCAGAGAGTCCGGATCCTGGAAATGGGGCGCGTTTGCTATTATTTTTAACACCCTGTTAGCTTTTGGTTTAGCCGTTCTTATTTTTCAAACCGGGTCGGCCCTTGGAATTCTGGTGAGGTAAAATGGAAAATCTCCTGGTCATTTTAATCGTCGGGCTGGCGGCCTTCTTCATCGGTCGCAGGTATTATAGAAAATACACAC
>JBATKU010000123.1:0-68351 GCA_049669725.1 Desulfobacterales bacterium | reverse complement strand
GGTGGGGATCTGTATTCAGCTGGTTAGTATTGAGAAGCTTCTAACAGATTAGACACTAAAAATCGGAATTATGAATACAAATAAAATTGCGGAGCAGAGCGACATCAATATTCGATGTTCAACGTTGGACGTTCGATGTTCAGTCCGTGCGAAATTTGATGTTAAGTCTGTGAACAATTACGAACGATTTAGTGCTAATGGGGGTAAGTCCCCGCTCGGGTTCTGAGCGGGGTTTACCGTTGGATCGCGGACGAAATTAGCGGCGCGCTCTTTTGGAGGCCTTTAAAGGATTAATTTTGGCCTTTTTGGCTTCGGCGGCTGCACTAACATGGGATGCCATGTTGCAGTTTCCGTTTTTCCATTTCACTGTGGGATCAGGACAGGCTGAGCAATACCAACCGGTTGAAAATTCGTTACCGCGGTTGCAACCCTGGCACTTCTCGACGATCTGATGGCAAATCCCCTCGTTGTAAGAACACCCTTTAGCGGACATAAAAGGACACTCAACGCCTTCTTTGATGGTTGTACAAATCATTGGAATCACCCCCTTGAAAATTATTTGGTTTGTATAAAAAAAGCCGGGAACCGTTTGGACCCGGCCAAAACAGATTAAAATTCAGGGGAATATAATGACCCCCGAATCGATTGTCAATAAAAAAATTTTATAAATTTAAATTTCTAAATTCGTGATCCGGACTTGATTTTTAGACTTTAATCATTGAAAATAAATCATCAGGTTGAATCACCAAGTTACACTCTTTTAATCATGCAAGTTACAAACCATTTTTCGATGCACATGCGGTTAGCCTAATATGAGCTCCAAATCCAAAGTGAAAAAACAGAAGGGTGATTCCGGCGCAATCATTCAAAAGGCGATTGAAGTTTTAAAAATAGAAGCCGACGGCATCATTAACCTGGTTGATCGGATCGATGATAATTTTTCCGAGATGATTGAGCAGGTTTGCAGTTCCAGTGGTCGACTGATACTCTCCGGAATTGGAAAATCGGGAATTGTGGGGCGCAAAATCGTTGCCACCTTAAACAGCACGGGTACAAGATCATTGTTTTTGCATCCCGTAGAGGCCATGCACGGAGATCTGGGCCAGGTATCCCGTGATGACATCTTTATTGCCATGTCAACCAGCGGGGAAACCGATGAACTGTGTATTCTGCTGCCGAGCATCCGACGAATCGGGTGTAAAATCATTGCTTTTACAGGCTCCAAAAATTCCACTCTGGCTGCTCAAAGCGATATTGTTATCGATGTGGGAGTAGAGTTTGAAGCCTGTCCGCTGGGTCTGGCGCCCACCGCCAGCACCACCGCCATGCTGGCCATGGGAGATGCACTGGCAGTGGTATTGCTGGATAAAAAAAATTTTAAATCTAATGATTTCAGAATGATACATCCAGGCGGAACTCTCGGCCAGCGGCTGGCCAGCCAAGTTAAGGACCTCATGATCACCGGCCCGTCCCTGCCCCGGGTTTCCGAAGGAACCAGCCTGCAGGAAGCTGTCAAAGAAATTGACCGCGGCAGATTGGGCGCGACCCTGGTAACCAATCATCAAAATATGCTAAAAGGCATTATCACTGACGGAGATATCCGCCGATTGGTGGCATCCGGACGATCGTTTTTAAAGTTTACCGTAGAAGACATCATGACCAAAAATCCACAGACCATAGCGGAAAATTCCCCTACCTATGATGCGCTAAATATCATGGAACAGCACCAGATTACTGTTCTTCCTGTCGTCAATACCCGGGAAGAGGTCCAGGGCATTTTGCATTTGCACGATATACTGGGCAAAGGCGCATTCAAATTTAACGGAGCCTGAGTCAAAAAACTGAATATTGACGAAACTGTCAATATTCATTATTCAATTATCTGAGAGGTCTTCATGCACAGCGATGAACTGATTACTGAAATACCCACCCTTGGCAAAACCACCCTGCCCTCACCGCTTCAAAAAAGAGCCGATGAAACGGGTAGCAGTAGTTTTGTTTCAGATCAAAGCCGGGTTATTATTGAAGTAGACAATACCCGGGTCAACCGGATGATCAAAGACGAGAAAGCGCTGCCCTGTTTTGAACTGGCAGGTCCCCGGCATCGGATATTCTTTGACCCGAGCAAATTAAAATGTGCCCTGGTTACCTGCGGCGGACTATGCCCGGGAATCAATGACATTATCCGTTCGATAGTGCTCGAATTGCACTATGCTTACGGTGTTCGGCATATTTTTGGAATTCGTTACGGACTGCAGGGATTTATTGCCAAATACGGCCACGATCTGGTTGACCTGACGCCCGAGACTGTGGTCAATATTCATGATCGGGGAGGAACGGTGCTGGGGTCGAGCAGAGGTCCCCAGGATATTGATGAAATTATCGACAGTTTGGAAAGAATGAACATCAGTCTGTTATTTATGATTGGCGGTGATGGAACCCTGACCGCCGCAGGCCGGATTGCCGATGCCATCATCGACCGAGGACTGAAAATCAGTGTTGTTGGTGTCCCCAAAACCATCGACAATGACATTTACATGGTTTCCCGTTCATTCGGCTTTGACACGGCAGTAGACGTGGCCACCCGGGCGATTATCAGCGCCAATAACGAAGCCGAAGGATATCCCAACGGCATTGGGCTGATAAAACTAATGGGCAGACATTCAGGTTTCATTGCCGCCACAGCCGTTTTGGCCCAGCAGGATGTCAATTTTGTGCTCATTCCAGAAGTTGATTTTGACTTAGAAGGGCCTTCGGGTTTGTTAAGCGCGTTGGAAAAACGCCTGGCGGAAAGAAAGCATGCGGTAATCGTCGTTGCGGAGGGCGCAGGTCAGAAGTTTTTTGCGGATGAAAAAAGCAACCGGGATGCCTCCGGAAATATTAAACTCAAGGATATCGGGCTATACTTAAAAGAAACCATATCTTCTTTCTTTACCGGCAAAGGCATTGATGTCTCAATTAAGTATATCGATCCAAGCTACATGATCCGGAGTCTTCCGGCCAATGCCAACGATCGCGTATTTTGCAATTTTCTGGGACGAAACAGCGTCCATGCCGGAATGGCCGGCAAAACCAGTATGCTGATCGGCCACTGGAACAACCAGTTTGTCCATGTACCCATGAAGGTGCTTGCCGATAAACGCAAAAAAGTGGACCCCAAGGGCAGTCTATGGCGCACTACCCTCGGCGCTACCGGACAAGGCTCGCTAAAAAATACGTGATTGGTGTTTCGGGTTTAGTATCTAGTATGGGGTGTATGCGTCCGGGCATTTTCTTTATCAATAGAATATAAACCCGGCTGCTAATGAGCCCGTCTCATTAGCACCTTTTTTACCAAATACAAAAAACCAAACATGAAAAGCTAATCCAGTTCGACAAACTTCTTGCCCTTGACCCTCAACAAATACAGCTTCTTCTGCGCATCCCCGTTTTCATCAAAACGGGTAAGACCTGTAACACCCTGGAAATTTTCCAGATTTAACAATTCATCTCTGATTTCACTGCGGTATCGAATCTGCTCCCGGCTGACAACATTGAAAAGTATCATGGCCGAGTCATACACAATGGCTTCGATAAAGTCGGGGGTTTCCTGATAGGTCTCTTCGAATTCTTTGACAAATTTTTGAACCCTCGGTGAAGGGCTATCGGCAAAAAAGCCATCCGGCATGACGGCGCCCTGCACGTATTGGCTGGCAATTTTAATTAAAGAATCCGAATGCCAAAGGTTGGTGCCAAGGATATAGACATCTTTAATGTCATAATAGGCCAGCTGGGGTACGATCTGTCCGGCTTTGCCGGGTGAATCGGGAATAAAAATGGCATCGAAATCGACAACTGCTTGGGGTTTTTCTTCCTCGTCTTCCCCCCTGGAACCTTTTTTGCGAGTTTCGTCCGCCGCCTGCTCCGAGGTCGCATCACCTTCTTGCTTCTGATCGGCAGTCAATTCTTTCCCTTCTTCGGGTTTGAGGTCTTCGGGTATTTCATAATAGAGCCCCGCCAGTTTTTTTATCGAATCCGAATAATCCGTCTGGTCGGGCTTGTATGATTCCACCGCGACTACCTGGCCACCTGCTTTCAGGAGCTGGTCCCAGAATAGGTTCATGAATGTTATGCCATAGGTTTCATCCGGGTACAGGATGGCAAAGCGCAAAAGTCCCAAGGATTCTACTGCAAAGGATGTTAGGGTCTGCACCTGCATTTTGGGTGTGATAAAATTCCTAAATACCTTATCGCCGATTTCAGCAATATTGTCTTTCTGGGTGAGCGTCATAATCGGGATACCCATCTCCTGGGCTTCCCGGGCGGCAATTTCCGATGTGACAATGGGTCCGATAATGGCGGCCACCTGCTCGCGGTATAATTCCTCCAGCGCCATGATTGTTTTATCCGGATCGGCCCCGGTATCCTTGATAATAATATTGAGAGGCGGATTGCCGCTCTGGCTGCTGAATTGCGCCTGGGCAAGTTCTATGCCTTTCAATGCCCTCAATCCAAACGTTTGATAGGGCCCGCTCAGCGGCAGCAAACAGCCTATTGTATAGCGTTGGAAGAATGCATTCTTTTTAATTTCGTCAATCAGGCTTTGGGCAAGAATTCTATTTTCATGTTCCGGATATTTTTCAATAAACTGGTTTAGGACAGTTAAGGCATCATCATACTTTTCCTCCATGGCGTAATTCAAACCTAACTGAAACAATAAATAGTCCATGGGCAGGCTTTCATCCGGATGTTTGATCAGTATCGCAACATCCTCCGAATCAAGTTGAGCGATGGCCTCTCTGAATTTTTCGCCGATGGCTTCCAGTTCCTGGCCGGTGGCAAATTCCTGAGCGCGGGCGTAATAGTCAATGGCGTCAATTGGAGCCCCCTGGGCCATATAGGTATCGCCGACAAGTGCGTATACCCTGAATATATGGGGTCTTGAATCAGTATTTTTTAGAATGTCCGGCGCGAGTTGGATCACATCCTGATATTGCTCTTGCTGATAATAGGTAAACAGCTCCTCGACCATGGCATCGGGGACAAACGGACTGGTGGGATATGCTGATACGATGTTTCGAAAAGCAGCACGGGCACCTTCAAAGTCCTTGTTTAAAGCATGGATAAGTCCGATTTTCATTAGTGCGGCCGCTGCCAGCGGTTTATCCGAATACCGTTTAGAATACTCGTCATAAAGCGCCAGAGCCTCATCGTAGGATTCGGATTCGAAAAGCTTTTCAGCCCGGGCAAAGAGCTCATCTTCTCCGGTCACCTGATAAGGGCCGGGAGTCGAAACAGGTTTGGGCGCACAGGCCCAGATAAGAACGAGTGCACTTAGAATAATGATCGAAAATTTTAATTTCATAAGAACTAACCGAGCATTGTTGTTTATATATTGATTCAAAAGCTGCTATGGATGTCGCGACTATGCGGGATTATCAATAGTTTACACCACGTGCGAAGATTGTCAAATCTTAATTTGTTCCGGCTTGGGGGTCTCGATATCGTCTTCGAGTGTACTGCAGAATGTTAAGGCACACAAAAAATATTGGCACCAGTGACCCATATCGCATTCAATTACATACAAAATTTGCATTACGATTCGGCATATGATAAATTTTAATAGGCTACTGAAAATTTCTGATTTTGTGTTAGAAGTGGTTTAACAACCCCGAATCCGTTCAGTGGAAAATTTGGGGATCTTTTTAGGAGGGTAATTCCGTGAATTCGATAAAATTTTTTATTTGCCTGGCTATCGTCTTGTTTGCTTTGTCAGCTCCGGCTCAGATCTACAAATATACGGATGATGAGGGCCATGTCCGTTTTACTGACGATTTAAACCAGGTGCCCGCCGAGCAGCGCGAATCCGCCAGTTCGACAACAGAAATTGAAACGCAAGAAGAGGTGGTCGCAGAGGAAGAGCCTGAGCAGGATGTGGAACCGGAAGAGGTGGAAGAAGACAACGAAGAATTTGCGGAAGAAACAGAAGCAGATGAGAATGAAGTTGCAGAACCCGATGAAGACCAGGATGAAACTGACGAATCCGTCGACGAAGAAGTCGCTGTGGAAGCAGATGACACAGCAGATGGGCAGGATGAGCAAGAAGTTGCGGCCGAACAAGAACAGGAAGAAGCGGCCGATTCAGCAACTGCTGGCGACGACACCGAAGCAGAAGATATGCTGGAAGTGACACGGAAAAAGCTGGAAAAAATGAAGGCCGAAATAGACCAAGAATATCGGGCCCTGGTTAAAGAAAAAGGAAACCTTGCCAAGGAAAAAAAGAAGATTAAAACCCAGGAAGAAATCACTAAATATAACAAAAAAGTTGAAAACCTGAACAATAGAGCAGAAGCCTATGCCCAAAAAGGAAAAGCATACCAGGAACAGGTTGAAACCTATAATAATCAGGTTATACAAAAAAATGCTGAAATGAAAGAGAAGAAAAACCAGTAATCCAGAGGCCCAAACGCCCTCTTTGCCACTTCATAAATACTCGTTTTCACTAGGTTTGGCCTTTTATTACCTATACCATCAGCCTTTTCGGGTCTAATGCCGGAACCCGCTCTTTTTTTCAAAATCCGAACTCTAACAACCGAAGACTAATCCCGCCCCGCGCTTACTGCCGCCCCTGCAGGACGGGGTCGCTGGCCGGTCGATGCGAGGCCTCTACCTTGCGATCAAACCAAGGCGACTGGAAGCCTGAGCTTTGCTGGAAGCGTCCCTTTTTCGTCCAAGTGTTCAGTTATCCTTGACTTTTTATCTCATTATTAGCTATTCTCGATCCTATCGAAGATAAGGTTTAAAATTCAGGGGCATATTGATATGCTGCTCGGTAAAAAACCGATTATGATGTTTATCAATACGGCTAAGTGCATCGTTTCGTAAAAACGATGCCGTATTTACCCGCTCAGGACTTAGTGCTGAGTCAGCAATTACGTTGGATTGGTAGTATTTATATTATCACTGTAATTGCGAATCGAAGCACTAAGTTGCGAAACCTGTAGCCCAGCTAATTTTCCAAAAGAAGATTTATTTATTAACGGCAACCTTATAAGGCTATAATGTATCCCGATGGATATCTCTTCCAACAACCAGTTGGTTCCCTATAATCAAGGGCCCCGGCATGTCACTCCCTATTCGCCGGGAGAAACAGACTCTGTCAAAGCAAGCCGGTTCTCTGCGGCCGAGCGATATGTCCTGATGCCGCCTCCCCATTCTCCCGGATATAAAATTCAAGCCGGAAACCCGGAATCAATCTATACTTCCAATCGTCAATTTAAAGCACAGGAAATTAACCAGGTTGGTTTACTAATCGATATTTATGCTTAGTTTCTGCACCTGAGTTAATTGCCATCCGCAGAGGGTGTGACTTGAATTTGCTACCGGGTACAAGACTCCCGGTTTGTGCGGCAATGATTACAATTTGCTGAATCGATGCAACCATATCAAGAATCTCAATATATAAAAATTATCGTTTTAGAAAATGGAATTGAAGCCCAACTGATCCGGTCCATACTGGACCAGCGC
This sequence comes from Desulfobacterales bacterium, assembly GCA_049669725.1. Lineage (GTDB taxonomy): Bacteria > Desulfobacterota > Desulfobacteria > Desulfobacterales > JAFDCJ01 > JAFDCJ01. Next base: position 60,845 of record JBATKU010000123.1, on the reverse strand, counting down.
GACATTCCTCACCGAGTTCGCTCCTATCATGACACGGCCTACGATGGTTTATTTCAGATTCAGAAAGGATGGGGTAAGTTATACGCACCCCAGCACTATAAAAAGGAAATCCTCCAGGTCATCGAAGAAGTGCGATCCAATCCTGTTTTTTCTGACGATGACGGCTGACTATTTTGGATTATTTTCTTTAAACGCTAAACCAATAACTATTAACGAATAACTCTCATCTGTTTCTGTCTTAATCGGGTATCAAACACCAAAGGAGGTAACATTATGGCTGAAACCAACGCAGTGACCGCAGCAGACTTTGAGAAAGCATTGCAAATCGGTCGTCCGCCTAACATAGTCAAACTCTTTCCAAACTCAAAAGCCTTAATTGTCAGCGGTAAATTCATCGACATCGCCATGCTTACCAAAGGAAACGCCATTACCATGGCCGCCAATGGTAGAAACACTTTTGTCATTCGTGGGGCCCTAAAGGCAGCCCAGAGAGCCAATGCGGCCCTGATCATCGAGATTGCCAAATCAGAGGGCGGCGCTAATGCCTATTGCGCTGTAAATTATTGGAACATGGCCAGAATAGTTGATGCAACCTGCAACGAACTGGGAATCACTATTCCCGTCGCCATCCATGCCGATCATTACGGATTAAAAAGTGACCAGGATGTCGAGGCCGCTAAAACTGAAATCCCCTCAATATTTGAGGCCGGAATAACCTCCATCGCCATTGATGGATCTCACATGCCGGATGATAAAAACCTGTTGGCCAATCTGGAACTCAATCCGTTTGTACCGCCATGGGCCGGGCTTGAAACGGAAGTTGGTGAAATCAAAGGCAAAGAAGGTCTGTCAACCGTAGCGGAAGCGTCATTTCTCATCCAGGGATTAAATGCCCATGGTATTTTTCCGAATTGGATTGCCCTGAACAACGGGACGACCCATGGAATTGAAGCCAGCGACAAGGGTATTCAGGTTGATCTGACAGCAAATGTTCACGAAGCGCTGACAAAATACAAGGTCTCCGGTGCTCAGCACGGCACCTCCGGTAATAATTCCGATCGGTTACGAGAAATAGCGGTCAAAACCAGAACCACCAAGGCAAATGTCGCCACTGCCCTTCAAATGATTTCATGGGGCTTGGAAGTGAACGATTACGGCAATGCCCGGCTGGACGAGCAGGGAAATTTTATCAAGGTTCACGATCAGGGAACCACAGAGAAGTTGTGGTCTGAAATGGTGGCCTACGCCCAGGATCAGGGTTGGCAGGGCGGCAACTATAAAAAACTCAATTTACCCTTCGAAAACAAATTGCTCGGACAGTCAGTTGAAATTAGAGAACGGATGGCCAGCCGAGTTGAAGACTTCGTTTACAATATGCTGGTTAACGTCTTGAACACTGCAGGTACGGCACCGCTTGCTGTGAAGGCCATTCTCAGTGCCGGATCCTATGACCCGGGCCCGAAAGCGGAACGGATTGAAGACCCCGCGGAGTGGACCTCGGAAAAAATCATCAAGCGGGCCGCTATGATTGATAGCGACAAGGGGCCGGAGGGGGATTTCGACGACTAACCAATACAACCCTATCTTCGCTCTCGATATCGTTCTCGAACTCGAAATCGCAGCAGGAGATTTTAAAACGTTATCAAATACCTAATCCGAGCGATTCAAGATACCCACACATAGTCGGGCGGGCGTAATGCCCGCCCCTACGAGACGTTTCTTGACTTGTTGGGCAGCGGGTGCGGTTTATCCCCATATGTGCTAAGTTGTTTTGCAAATGTTCACACGTTGCATATATTCATAGGTGCTGGAAGTTCGATGCCTGCCCGCCTCTGGAGGGTTCGATGTTTTTTTAAGCCCATTTCCCCTACCGGGGTCTTCTGCAGCTTAAACCTTTTCTATCAATATTATGTTTTATTTCAAATTCTTATCTAATCTATTACCCATTTTTTCCTCACTTTTCCTCACTTTTTCCTAAAGTTTGGCAATAAAGCCTCCGATATACAAGTCAGGAGGATTTGGGAATGTTTGTACCAAGCTATCAGATGCACAATGTTTTAAACGTCTTCAGCAAACAGCTAAGAGACAGCATGACATCAGGAAACAGGAAAAACCTATCAGAGCGATTGCCTGCCGATCAGGTAAGCTTGACTCCGGAAGGAAAAAGGCAGGCAACATTAGAAAAAGTATCAAAAGACATTTTGGAAAAAATTACCCGATTCGGGACCCAGAATGGAGCGGATCAACAGCCTACGGAACGCGCGACAGAAAGGGTGGAAAAGGAGACCGCAGCTGACGATACGGAAGAATCAACATTTGTTTTTAATGTGATTGATACCGTAAATCAAAAACGAAGGAATACGCTTTCAGTGGAAGATTCCAGCTTTTTAATCAAACGGCTCGAGCAATTGTCGAAGGAGGTAGGGGATAAAAAGATGGGATCCTGGGTTTAATAATTGGCAGAAGGCCAATTGACCGAAAATATTTAATAAGAGGAAAGTTTAAGCTGTTAAAATGAAAAACGGATAGGCGTTAAAAAGGGGGTTATTATGATTAACGCAATCGGTGAAGCCACAATGCAGCAATTCGTGAGGTCTAACTATAATAGTGAGACCTACGATAAGGACCTTGAGGCCCAGAAGGCCGATAAGGTTAAAGAACACCGGCCGGTAGAAAAAAGTGATGATGGACATAAAGCCGAAATGAATTTTAAATCCGAGGAAGAGTTGAAGACCCGCAATAGTCTGAAGGATGGTCAATTGTTCGTTGAAAGATACGACGGCGACGGCAAACTGGTCAGTGTGACCCCTCCCGGATATCTGCCCCTAGGTGAAATGGCTTAAAAGAATTCCGGGTTAAGAAGGATTAATCATATGCCAGATCTCTGCTTTTTGTGCCGGTGAGAGATCTTCCAGATTCTGCTTGGCATCAGCAATCAAATCCTGCATTTTCTTAACCTGCCGTTCAAACTTTTTAAGGGTTCCGGTCAGAGCGGTTTCCGGATGAATCTTTGCCCGGCGGCAGATATTTACCAGTGCAAACAACAGTTGGCCGAATTCCTGCGACTGAAGATCTTTGTCCTGCTGCCTCAATGCGGCTTTTATTCTTTGTGGCAATCCATCCGGATTCTGGCATTCTGCGGTCATTTCGGTCCATTCAATTCCGCTTTTGGCGGCGCGGTCAGAAATGCGATAGGCACGCATCAGGGACGGCAGACTGGCAGGCACTGAATCAAAGGTTGAAGCGTTCTGAGAAGACTTTCTTTCGTTTAACTTTATCTTATGCCAGTTTTGTATTACCTCCTCGCTGCCGCTAACCGTCTGGTCACCAAACACGTGGGGATGGCGCCGAATCATTTTATTGGTGACCCCCTCGGCAACATCCTGCAACTTGAACTGCCCTGCCTCTTGAAACATTCTGGCAATGAAAACAATATGAAATAAAACGTCTCCAAGTTCTTCCTGAATTTCTCCGGCATCTCCCTTCTCGATTGCCTCAACCAGTTCAAAGACTTCTTCGACCAAATAAACGCTTACGCTCCGGGGGGTCTGCTTTTTATCCCAGGGGCATCCATTTTTCCCCCGCAGCGTTTCTACCAGCCGCAATAATGCATCCAGAAAACCATCGGGTTGATTTATTTTTTTATCTTCCACGCTTTTTTAAGTTCCCCCAGCTTGGCTTTAAAATCTAGCTTCATTTCTTTGGAGATCACCTCCGCCAACTTTTCTGAAATCCATGACGCATGTGGAGCCAGCTCGGAGTTTTTAATAAAAGCAGTTCCCTTGGGAAGGAATGCGGTGAGGGTAATAAACAGGATGGAAACGATTAATATGCCCTTCAAGACGCCAAAAACGACACCCCCGATACGGTCGGCCCAGCCTAAAAACGAGATGTTCAGCACGTATTTTATGATGACGCCCAAAACACCGACAAGGATGAGCACAACACAAAATATTATTAGAAAACTCAATATGTTAAGATATGATGTGTCATGTATCAATCCCGCAAGCAAGCCGGCCAGCACCTTATAATACGTATAAGCAGCATAAAAACCACCCAGAACGCCAATGAGGGATGACACCTCTTTGACCAGTCCTCTGAAAAGGCCTCTGACCAAGCTGTACCCCAGGATAACGATTATTAATATATCAAACGGATTCATAAGTGGCCAAGATCTAATGGTTTCGGCGTCCTCGGTTTAGGGTCTAAAGATAGATCCTGTGTAATTATGCCAGCATCCCGTGCACGGCACAGGATGGACAGGATCTGCAACCGGATGCTAAGCACCCGTTTTGTATGGCAAGAATCAATGGGTTGAAGTAACAAAGCATATTTATGGAGTCAAGCCATTTTTCTTTTTTAAACCAAAAGCAATTTGGCATTTGCAATCCCTAAAAAAGGTATGATAGTTATAAAGTTTGACTAAGTGCCCGTCGGTATTTGTTGCTGCCGAACAAAAGGGCACTGAATTCTTTTAGGTGGAAATATTGACAACATGGTAGAAAATTCAACAGGTACTCAAACCAGCATTGATTTTGCCGAAATTGAACTTACTCGACAGTTATTTGGTGAGCATAACAGCAACCTACAAAAAATAGCCAGGGATACGGACGTTACTATTAATGCAAGAGGCAACACCGTGTTTATTGACGGTGATGAGATTGCCATTGCCCTGGCCGGCAACGTTCTCAACCAGCTTTATGGGCTTTTAAAAGAAGGCTATCCCATTCACCCGAACGATATCAGTTTCGCAGTAAGGCTTTTGAGCGGTGATGATCGTACGAATTTAAAGGAAATTTTTCTGGACAGGGTGTACATTACCTCGAAAAAGGATGCTGTAACCCCCAAAAGCCTGGCTCAAAAAGAATATATTGATGCTATTCGCAAACATGATATTGTATTTGGCATCGGTCCGGCCGGGACGGGCAAAACCTATCTGGCAATGGCAATGGCCGTATCGGCTTTATCCAAGGGTATCGCAAGCCGAATCATATTGACACGACCGGCGGTGGAAGCAGGAGAAGCCCTCGGATTTTTACCCGGGGATCTGGCCGAAAAGGTCGATCCCTACCTAAGACCGCTCTATGATGCGCTTCACGATATGATGCGGTTTGAAAAGGTCGCAAATTTGATGCAAAAGGGAATTATTGAAGTTGCCCCCATCGCCTTCATGCGGGGACGCACCTTAAACGATTCTTTTGTTATTCTGGATGAGGCCCAAAATACGACCTCTGAACAGATGAAAATGTTTTTAACGCGCATCGGATTTAATTCAAAGGCGGTCATCACTGGGGACATCACCCAGATTGATCTGCCGTCTGATAGAACTTCCGGGTTGATTGAATCCAAAAATATTTTACAGGTTATCGATGGTATAAAATTCGTCTTTTTCTCGAAAAGAGATGTTGTCCGGCACAAACTCGTCCAGAAAATAATTCAAGCTTATGAGGAGCTTGAAGCGAGCAGAAACAAAAACAATTCCGGTTGAAGCTATTTTCTTCACAAAAAAAATTTCTGTACTTTGAGCGTAACGGAAGCTATTCGAGCCTTACTTAAATAATGAGCAAAGAGAAAAACAAAGAACCGGTTGGGAAAATTCTCAATTCGGACCGGCGATTTCGCTGGGCTATCTTATTCTCCCTGACGATCCTTTTTAGCCTGATTCTGTTTCCCAGCCTGGTAATCACCAAACATCAATATAATCTTGGAGATGTCGCCGAAAGGGACATCAAATCTCCGAAAGATTTTTTTATCGAAGACCAGTCAGCAACCGAATTAAATCGTAAGCTGGCCGAAGAAAAGGTGCCGACGGTTTACGATTACGACCCTGAACTTGGCACCAAAATAGTCCTCAATGTCGAAAAGATTTTCGCCCAGATGAGAGCGGCTTCCGCAGTTCACAGCATAACCTCCGAACCGATACCGATGGCAGCCGAAAACTCCGTCAAAGACACCGCCAATGCTCAAAAGCCGTCAGCGACCGTCATCGCGGATAAACGCAAATACCTTGAGGAAAAGCTTGGCATACGGGTGACCCAGGGCGCCTTCAGTGCACTGGAGACCGTCGGATTTTCGGAAAAAACTGCAGACCATATCACCCAGATACTATTACAAATTCTAAATAACGGCGTGGTAACGAATAAAGAAATTCTGCTCAAGGAATCGGAAAAAGGAATAATTCTTAGAAACGTCAGCACCAAAAAGGAAGAAGCCGTAAACCAGCTCAAACAGTTCTACGGCCTCGACCAGGCCAAAACCATGGTCCGGATCACCGGTCAACCATTGCTCAGCGACCTGGATTATGGACTGCTGAATCTGGTTGTGGATTTTGTCCAACGACTCATCCAGCCCAACATCACCTTGAATCGCAACGAAACCCAGGAACGAAAGAAAGCCGCAACTGCGGAGATCAAACCCGTACTTCACAAAATAAAAGCCGGCGAAATGCTTCTGCGTGAAGGTGAACGGGTCACCGAAGTCCAGCTGCTGAAACTTAAAACCCTCGCAACCCAGTCCAAAAAGCAGCAGGTATTGTTTACAAGTTTCGGCGCGGCCATGGTGATGGTGTGCCTGCTGGTTACCACCTATATTCTTCATTTAAATCAGCCCGGCCGGTTATCCGGGGAGCAGAACAAAAGTCTGCTCTTTATGGCCTGTGTGTTTTTAACTTTCTTCCTTCTAGCTGAAATCAGTTATAAATTGTCCGAGGTGCTGACGCTGAACGCCACCCTTCCCATTCAGATGTCATCGATCTGGTTTGGTATTCCCCTGGCATCAGGGGCAATGATTGTCTGTGTGTTCATGGGCATCACGGTCGCCATACCCATAGCAATGGTAATGGCCGTCTCCTTCGCGGTAATATTTGGCAACAGTTTGCCATATTTTCTTTACTTTCTGATAAGCGGCACAATGGCAGCATACTGGATCCAAATCTGCCGTGAACGCAAAGTCTTCATAACGGCCGGTGCCAAGCTCGGGTTGCTCAATATTCTGCTGGTTACTGCCATTGATTTCTATCTGGCCGATTTGTCCGGCTCCAAACTTTTATATGACTGGGCCTTCAGCTTTATGGGTGGAATCGGCGCAGGCATAGTGACCGCCGGCATCGTTCCCCTGGTTGAAATCGCATTCGGCTATACAACAGATATTTCCCTTCTCGAGCTCGCAAACCTGGATCGGCCGATTCTTCGCAGGCTCATGATTGAAGCACCGGGCACCTATCACCACTCGGTTATCGTCGGCTCCCTGGTGGAGGCGGCAGCATCTGAAATAGATGCCAATCACCTGCTTACCAAAGTCTGTGGGTACTACCATGATATCGGCAAAATTAATAAACCTCTATATTTCATTGAAAATCAAAAAACCGGCAAAAATAAACACGACAAACTGGCTCCATCCATGTCCGGCCTGATCTTGATTGCACACGTCAAAGAAGGCGTCGAAATTGCGAAAGCCCACAAGCTCGGTCAGGATATTATCGACACCATCCGGCAACACCACGGTACCAGCTTCATCAAATATTTCTATGACAAAGCCAGACAATTGAAAGGAGAAGATCAAGTTAATATAGATGATTTCAGATATCCCGGCCCCAAGCCGCAAACCCGGGAAGCCGGCCTGGTCATGCTTGCTGATGTGGTCGAAGCGGCGTCACGAACCCTTGATAATCCAACACCGTCCAGAATCCAGGGTCTTGTCCAGAACCTCATCAACAATATCTTTTCAGACGGTCAGCTGGACGAATGCGAGTTGACCTTAAAAGACCTGCATAAAATCGCCAGGAGCTTCAACAAAATTTTGTACGGTATCCACCATCATCGGATCGAATATACTGAAAAGCGGGCATCAGCCGGCGAAAATAGCAAAGGAAGGCTGAAAAATGGAAGTCCTGATAGACAACAGGCAAAGCAGGCACAAAATCTCGCTGAAGAAGACAAAGCAAAGGGTTCAGGTCATCTTAGACGCCTTGGACTGTCCTGACGGCGAAATTTCCATCCTTATTGTCGATGATCCGCAGATAGAAAAATTAAATCAACAATATCTAAACCGAGAAGGCCCTACAAATGTCATCGCCTTTGCCATGCGCGAAGGAGAATTCTCAGATCTGAGCCCCCATCTTTTAGGCGATGTGGTCATTTCAGCGGATACGGCCGCACAAGAAGCGCAGATTGCCGCTACGAGCGTGGAACGGCGATTTAGCGAACTGCTGGTGCACGGCATTTTACATCTGATGGGCTTCGATCACGAAACATCCGAAAAAGACGCCCGGATTATGGAGGATAAGAGCAGGGAGCTGATTGAGTTAATTTCGAATGACGAATGACGATTGTCGAAGGAGGACCGATGTCTGGATTAGCCGTAAAAGTTGACCAGGTGGCAGCCTTAAGAGCAGTCCGTAAAAGTCAGATACCGGATCCGGTAACAGCCGCCGCCGTTGCGGAGCTGGCCGGAGCCGATGGTATCATCGTCCATCTGCGCCATGACCGCAGACATATTAAAGATAGAGATGTCCGCATTTTACGCAGTGTGGTCCAGACCAAACTTGTCCTGGAAATGGCGTCAACATCTGAAATGGTTGGCGTCGCCCTTGATATAAAACCTGATCTGGTCACCCTGGTGCCTGAAAAGCGGGAGGAACACACCTCTGAGGGGGGTCTGGATCTAATTGTTTACCGCGACGATATTTCTGAAACCGTGGCCACCCTGCAGAACAGTGGTATACCGGTGGGTCTTCTGGTAGATCCTGAACCCGAACAGATTAAAATGGCCCACGGCAGCAATGCCAGCATGATAGAAATCCATACCGGCGCATACTGTGAAGCCAAGACCGCACAAAAAAGACATCAGGCCTTTTTAAATATCATCGATGCAGTTAAACTGGCCCATAAGCTTAAATTCAGCGTAAAAGCCGGCCGGGGGTTGTGCTATAAAACAATCAAAGCGTTCAAGGGCATTCACGAGATCGATGAATTCAGCATCGGCCACAGCATTATTTCCCGGGCCCTGATGACGGGCATGCGGGATGCGGTGGAGGAGATGGTGCGGTTGATAAGGGCACTTTAGCGCGTTTCGTGTTGCGGAGTGCGGGTTGCGAGTTGCGCGTTGCGGGTTCTGAAGACGCAGACATTCACCTCGCAACACGTAACACGCGCGCAACGCGATCCCCGCAACTCGTAAGGAGAACCTTCCATGTATCTTGTAACAGCCAGTGAAATGCAGGAGATGGACCGCCGAACGATTGAAGATTTTGGTATACCAGGAATGGTTCTGATGGAAAGTGCCGGGCGGGGGGCGACCCGTTTTTTGTTTGAGCAATTCCCGGATATCGAAAATAAACGGGTCGGCGTGATTGCCGGGCGGGGCAACAACGGTGGCGATGGCTATGTAATGGCTCGCTACCTGAAACAAAAAGGTGTCCATGTACAGGTATATTTGCTTGCCACAGCCAACAGGGTCCAGGGGGATGCCGCGGCCAATCTCAAGTTACTGAAACCGCTGGATATCCCACTGGTTGAAATCCCGGATGAAGCCTCATTTTCCAAATATCAGTCGGAAATGGCCGGGTTTGACGTGTGGATCGATGCGATCCTCGGCACCGGTTTAAAATCGGATGTCAAAGGATTTTTCAAAACCGTCATCGAATTTATCAATGGTCTCAATAAACCCGTATTTGCGGTCGATGTGCCATCGGGGTTAAATTCAGACACCGGACAGGTGTGTGGTGCATGTATCCGGGCCAGCGCCACGGCAACCTTTGCCTTTGCCAAAACCGGCCACATCATCCATCCGGGCGCACAGTATACCGGAGCGCTAAACATCGTTGATATCGGCATCCCCCCCCATATCGTCGAAGAGGTGATGCCCCGCCAGTGGCTTTTAACAAAAGACCGTATCCAATCCTGTTTAACCCCCCGCATGCCGGATGCCCACAAGGGTACGACCGGCCATTTGCTGGTCATTGCCGGATCTCCCGGGAAAACAGGTGCCGCCGCGATGACCGCTATTTCGGCTTTGCGCAGCGGCGCAGGACTTGTGACACTCGGAATTGCTGAAACCCTGAATCCAGTTTTAGAATCACAGGTTCTGGAGGCCATGACGGCGCCGCTGCCCGAGACACAACCTGGTGTACTCGATGAATCTGCCTTAGATCCTATAATAAATTTGATGGAGGGAAAGAAATGCGTAGCCATCGGTCCGGGTCTGGGGCCGGCAGAAAAGACCCAAAATCTTGTCCTAAAACTCGTCAAATCCGCCCCTATTCCGCTCGTCGTTGATGCCGATGGGTTAAACAGCCTGGCCGGCCACGCACAAATCCTTAAAAATGCCAGGGCTCCGGTCATCTTAACTCCCCACCCCGGCGAAATGGCACGCCTCATGGATACCGGCGTCAGTGCTGTCCAGCAGGATCGGATAAAATGTGCCCGGGAATTTGCAGGCGGCTTCAATGTCCATCTAATCCTGAAGGGAGCCCGCACGGTGATCGCACACCCCGACGGCCGGGTATTTATCAATCCCACCGGTAATGCCGGGATGGCCTCCGGCGGTATGGGAGATGTCCTGACCGGAATCATTGCCGGTCTGATAGTGCAGGGGCTCTCTCCGGAATACGCCTGTCGGGCCGGCGTCTATTTGCACGGGGCGGCGGCAGACAGCCTGGCCCAAAGCATGGGACCATACGGCTATTTGGCCGGTGATCTCATGGGGGCGATTCCCGGCGAAATTAAGAACTTGGTTTAAAATTTTAACCTTACCTGTAACCATAAAAATCCGCTTCTATGGTCAACCTAAAAATTGATATTTCGACTCAGTCGGTAGATGAAACTCGAAAATTGGGCCACAAAATAGGTTCACTGATAAAACAGCCGCTGGTCATCGCCCTCATCGGAGATCTCGGCAGTGGAAAAACTGTTTTTGTGCAGGGTCTGGCAAAAGGCCTTGAGGTTCCGGACGGATATTATATCACCAGCCCGACATTCACCCTGATCAACGAGTATCCAGGGCGTTACCCTCTGGTACATATAGATCTATATCGCCTGGAAAATATGAGTGGCCTTGCAGACATCGGCTTGGATGAAGTGTTGCATGGTCAGGCAGCCATAGCAATAGAGTGGGCTGATAAGCTGTGGGACGACCTGCCGGCCGAACATCTGCTGGTCGCATTGGAGATCATCGCTGATGATTGCCGCACACTAAACCTGAAGGCAACTGGACAAAATGAGGTGAATTTGTTAAAAACCCTCGAGGCGCAATGGAACGCCGTTAGAATCGAACAATAGCATATAACAATTGCTCCAGATCGGCTAACGACCAGATCGGAGACATATCAAAACCAAGGGGTTTCACTCAACTGGTGTAACTATTATAGTGGAGATGGTATGAGCTTAGTCGTACAAAAATTTGGAGGTACTTCAGTGGCGGATCCGGAGCGCATCATGAGTGTCGCTAAACGGGTTGCCAAGACCTATGATCAGGGAAACGATGTCGTGGTGATCCTGTCCGCCATGGCCGGCATCACCGACCATTTGATCGGAATGGCGCAAAAAGTCACGGCATCACCCGACAGTCGGGAACTTGACGTGCTCCTGGCCACCGGAGAACAAACCACCTGCGCCCTTCTGGCTATGAACTTAAAATCAATGAATTATCCCGCTCAGTCTCTGATGGGACACCAGGCTGAAGTGGTAACGGACCACTGTTTCGGCAACGCTCGCATTATGAATATTAAGGCCGATCGTATCCTGAAGCTTTTAGGCAAACGTCACATCGTCGTGGTTGCCGGATTTCAAGGCTGCGACCCCCATGGCAATATTACCACCCTTGGACGGGGTGGATCCGATACCTCCGCCGTTGCCATTGCAGCTGCGATCAAGGCGGATGTATGTGAAATTTATACGGATGTGGACGGAATTTATACCGCCGATCCAAATATTTGCCCCAAAGCCCGCAAGCTTGACACAATATCATATGATGAAATGCTGAACATGGCCAGCCTGGGTGCCAAAGTGCTGCAAATCAGGTCGGTGGGATTCGCCAAAAGGTATAAAATTCCGGTGCATGTCCGATCATCGTTCAGTAAAGAGGAGGGAACTATGGTTGTCGATGAAAATTCCGGCATGGAACGTCTGGTCGTTTCCGGTGTCACCCACGATAATAACCAGGCACGGATCACCTTGAAAAAAGTTCCGGATCAGCCCGGGATTGCAGCCAAGATTTTTACACCCATTGCCGATGCCGGGATCGTTGTGGATATGATCATTCAAAATACAAGGGCCGGTGGACAAACCGATTTAACGTTTACGGTCCCTAAAACTGACTTTAAAAGAGCCCTTGAACTGCAAAAGAAAGTGGCCGTTGACACCGGAGCTGAAAAGGTATTCGGAGACGAAAGTATTGCCAAAGTTTCCGTCATTGGTGTTGGAATGAAGGATCACTCGGGGGTGGCATCCAAAATGTTTGCAGCCCTGGCACGCGAAAACATCAATATTACCATGATCAGCACCTCTGAAATCAGGATTTCCTGCATCATTGAAGAAAAATACACCGAATTGGCGGTACGGGTGCTTCACTCCGCCTTTGGTCTGGATTCACAGGAATAGAGTACAGAAGACAGATGTCAGAAAACAGAGGCAGGCGATTGCGGATTTGGGATTTGGGATTGTCCTCATTGGAAAATTGTGATAGTGGATTTCAGATTGATCTGGTTGTCACCACGCACCACGCACCACGCAACTCGCAACTCGTAACCCGAAAACCGTGACTCGCAACACGAATCGATGAGAAAATTCAGCCCCGATCAACTGATATTGGCCTTAATTTTGGGGGCCGTTATTGTGAGCCTGACGATCTATCGGTTTCACAGTATTTTTTGAAATACACCCCGGTAGACCTGTATATCATGCCTGTTCCAATTTTCAATCGCCGAACCCAGTGATTTCGCCCCGGAGGGATGTTTTGCAAGGGTCTCAGGATTAGGGAGTCTATTATTATATAAATGCCCGCGACATGCATTTAAAGAACAGCCTGGATCTCGTCGGCAACCCGCCCGGCAGCCTCCCGGGGGTCAGCGGCATCCCTTATGGGCCTGCCAATCACAAGGTAGTCGGAACCATTTTCAACAGCCTGGACCGGTGTTGTGATGCGCTGCTGATCGTCTTTCTTTCCCGGCGCCCAGGACGGCCGAATGCCCGGGGTGATAGTGATAAAATCAGCTCCGATCTGTTGTTTGATTACCTTGGCTTCAAGCCCGGAACATACCACACCGGCACACCCTGCCTTTTGGGCCATCCGGGCGCGCTTTAAAACCAGTCCGGACAAATCCGGATAAAATTCGGAGCGGTATCCGGCAGTTTCGATATCTTCCGCCGACACGCTGGTGAGCACCGTTACTCCGAGAATGCGAACCTGGCCCCTGCTCCCGGCAACCGCAGCTTCCAGCATTTTTGAGGTTTCACCGCAGTGGACGGTAGCGAAATGGACGCCCAGATCGGCGATGCCTCCCATGGCCCGGAATACCGTGGCCGGGATATCATGCAGCTTCAAATCCAAAAAAACACCGGCCGAACCGGCGGAGTTGATAAAGTGCACAATTTCCGGTCCGGTTCGGATAAAAAGCTCCAGCCCTACCTTGAACAGTCCCACATGATCGGCTAAAAGCTCGACATACCTTCTGGCCTCGCCTTCCGAGGCGACATCGAGGGGGAAAATGATGTAATCTTTAGCATCCCGCATTGTTTTAACCTAACCGGAATTGTAAATGACGAATGTCGAATGACGAATTAAGGTATTCTATCGTTTAATTTCATACAAAAGGACAGAGCGAAGCGATTCCATCATTAGACATTCGTCAATCGTCATTCATCATTCCTTGTAGTGATGATTAATCCACTCCCTGTATTCTCCGCTTTTTACCCGTTGGACCCATTGGGGGTTATCCAGGTACCACTGAATGGTTTTTCTCAGACCGCTTTCAAATGATTCCCGGGGTGCCCAGCCCAACTCTTTTTCCATTTTGCTGCAATCGATTGCGTATCTCAAATCATGACCGGGTCTATCCTTAACAAAGCCAATCAAATCCCTGCGGGGTCTTTGACCCTCTCTGGGCTGTATATCATCCAGCAAATCACAAACCATCCTGACGGTATCGATGTTGGCCAACTCGCAGCGGCCGCCGATGTTATAAGTTTTTCCACGAGTGCCGTTTTTCATAATCTCCCAGACGGCCCGGCAATGGTCTTTGACATACAGCCAGTCTCTTATATTACGACCGTCACCATAAACCGGGAGGACCTTGTCTTCCAGGGCATTTAATATCATCAAAGGGATCAGTTTTTCCGGGAATTGATAAGGGCCATAGTTATTGGAGCAATTGGATATGGTAACAGGCAGTCCATAGGTTTTGCCGTAGGCCCGGACAAGATGATCGGAGGCGGCCTTGGACGCTGAATACGGGCTGTTGGGTCTGTAGGAGGTCTGCTCGGTAAAAAATCCGCTGGGGCCTAAAGAACCGTAAACCTCATCGGTGCTGACATGGTGAAAGAGCACCAGCTGATCCAGATTTCGGCGGGCCACTTCCAGCAGGTTGAATGTGCCCTGGATATTGGTTTTGATAAACGCATCCGGTGCAACAATCGATCGATCGACATGGGATTCCGCCGCAAAATTGCAAACGGCATCAATGGCATAAGTGTCAAAGGCACGGCTGACGCCATCCGCATCACAGATGTCCGCTTTGATGAAAACATAACGCTCGGGAAGCGTCCCGGCGATATCGGCCAGGTTCTCAGGGTTGCCGGCATAGGTCAGCTTGTCCAGATTGATGATGCGCCCGTCAAAATTTGATTCCAGCAGCAGGTGGCGAATGAAAACACTTCCGATAAAGCCGCAGCCACCTGTAACCATTATATTTTGCATATATCCTCCGGATGTCGATACGTAGGAATTGTGAAACACGATCAGGTAACTCGTGATGAATATGCTGTTTTACGGATTCATTAATTTTCTTATCCTAAATTTGGTCTTCCATAAAGCATTTTCTCTAATAAAGCCAAATAGTCAGCCAATAATTCTGTTGAATTAATCATAGATAAAATGTATAAGTATGTATTCGTAATATTTACAGGTAAATAACTCAGGCAATCTATGCAAATCCAACCGCCCATGTGGCTGCAGGCAGTTTTTATGTAAGCCGGTCCCAACCGCTGATTCTTCAGTCATTGCTTGGAACCTGTGTCGGTATGGCCCTGAAGAGTTTAAGATTGATCGATAACGAAGAATATGAGATCAAGGCCATAGCTGAAGAATTCCGCAAAGGTCAGGTTATCAGTGCTCAAACACTAAAGCTGTACAATTCTGTGACCTTTGCCGGCAGCAACAGGGTGGAATAACTGGACCGGGTCTTGGTAATTTTAGGGTTGCGACTGCTGGTAAAATCGGTTATCTCCGTCTCGGTCAATGAGTTCTTCAGCTCTTCGGTTTCGGGCTATCCTTGTGTAAAGGCGGGCTTTATCATCACGCCGTCGTCACGGCCATCATTGCAGCAATAGGTGAAGGTCCCTTTTTCCAAATAATGACATTATGAGCCAAAAGAAAATATCCAAAAGCCAACAAGACATGTTGCGAATGCTTCCCGGTGTCGATCATGTTCTGGAACTCTGCGGGGCCCTTCCGTTTATCAAGGATATTCCGAAAACGGTACTGGTTAGCTCCATCAGAAAAATCCTGGAAACCCTGCGAATCGGCATTCTCGGCGCCGATCGGAAAATTGCAGAGGAAAGCCTGTCGGATGCTCACATCACTGAAGCGGTCATGGCGGCGGTGATAAAGGCCACAACACCCAATTTGAAACCCCTGATCAATGCCACCGGTGTGGTCGTACACACCAATCTCGGTCGTTCGCTGCTACCTGAAGCGGTGGTCGAAAATATCGCCGTAATTGCCGGCCGCTATTCCAATCTGGAATATGACCTTGATGCCGGCAAACGGGGTTCCAGGCACGCCAGCGTTGAAGATTTGCTGTGTGAACTTAGCGGTGCCCAGGCAGCCATAGCGGTCAATAACAATGCCGGAGCCGTCCTGCTTTGCCTGGAGACCTTGGCCAGAAGCCAAGAAGTGATTGTTTCCAGGGGTGAACTGGTGGAAATCGGAGGTTCTTTCAGAGTTCCCGATGTTATGGCGAAAAGCGGGGGAATTTTAAGGGAGGTCGGAACCACCAATCGCACCCATTTGAGCGACTATGAAAATGCCATCGAGGAGAACACCGCCCTTCTGCTCAAGGTGCATCGCAGCAATTACAGTGTCATCGGATTTACGGCTGAGGTCTCTTTGAAGGAACTGGTCGAATTGGGTGCTAAGCACGGGGTGCCGCTCATGGAAGATCTTGGAAGCGGCACCTTTATCGATTTTTCAAAGTACGGTCTGGTTAAAGAACCCACCGTCCAGGAATCGGTTGCCGCCGGCACAGATATCGTGACCTTTAGCGGCGACAAGCTTCTCGGAGGTCCTCAAGCGGGTATTATTGTGGGTAAAAAATCCATTGTGGACCGGATCAAACAAAATCCCCTTGCCAGGGCGCTGCGCATTGATAAACTGACACTGGCCGCCCTTGAAAGCACTTTGCGGCTTTATCGGGATGAGGAAAAAGCGGTTGATATGATTCCGACTCTGCAAATGTTAACCATGGATATCGGCGACATTGAAATTCGGGCTTCCCATCTGGTTGAAGAACTGAAAAATATCGGTAAATCGCAGCTGGAAATAAACCTCATTGAGCGATCTTCCAGAGCCGGCGGTGGTTCTCTGCCGCTGTTGGAGCTGCCGAGCAAATGCCTGTGTATCCGACCCCAAGCAATGTCGGCCCACGCTCTGGAAAAAAGCATGCGGGAAAATGATCCGCCCATTATAGGGCGAATAGAAGAGGATGCCTATATCATGGACCCCAGAACCCTGAAGGATGAGGATCTGCCGATCATACGAACGGCCTTTGAAAGAATATTGAAGAAGTCAGGTTAGCGGCTTCAACCCAAGTGGCCTCCGGCCCTTAAGGCCTGTGCCCCGGAGGGAATGTTGGAAAAATGGAATGATGGGATATTAGCATATGACCTCTGATAAGCAAACACTTTCCCTCAGCCACAGGTCTGCCAGCCATTTTTTGTTCTCAAAGACGGACATCGGCCGGTTAAAGGAAGTAAAAAAAACAGAAATCATTGACGCCAATGAAGCTGTCAAATCTGCTTTTCCAGATATGCGCAGCGGCAATGATTTTATCGACTATGCCAATCAGCAGCTGGGCGCCGTTGATCAATTCAGCGCCATGGTCATCCGGTTGGATCCGGTAAAAGATGATAACGACCAGGCAGAACTGCCGAAGGGTAATGACGGACATGTGGATGTTGCCGGCATTTTAGACAGGTTGTGCCGCAGGGAAAATGGTTTGTGGGGCACCCTGGAAGGCGGGTTGTTAGGCAGTTTTCTCCCCGTCAGAAACGGATCGGATAGTCTTGAGCTGGCCCGCGATTTTCAAAAACGCCTGGTCGAGAAAACCGGTAAAACGGCTACCATCGGAGTGGCTTCATTTCCCACTATCACTTATAAAAAATCCGAAATTATAAACAATGCCCGCAAGGCCCTTGACCACGCTACTTTTTTTGGGGCCAACAGTTTGGTTGCCTTTGACGATGTCAGCTTAAACATCAGCGGTGATAAATTTTATGAGAAAGGAGAAATACAGAAAGCCATCGATGAGTTTAAACTTGCCCTTGAACTCGATCCCAACAATGTAAATGTGCACAACAGTCTCGGCGTGTGTTACGGTTTGCAAAGCCACTATGACCCGGCGATCGCAGCATTCCAAAAGGCAATTGCCATAGACCCGGGGGAATACATGGCACTGCACAACCTGGGATTGGTCCATCTTTTAATTGAGCAGCGGGATCGGGCGCTGGAATATTTTCTGGATGCCTATAAAATCAACGGCAAAAATTTCGAGGTGGCTTTTCAAACCGGGAAGCTCTACATTGAGACAGGCAATTTTAAAAAAAGCAGGCCATATCTAGAACGGGCCGCCGAACTGGAGCCGGACTCAGGTCCGGTTTACCGATATCTGGGCGACTGTTATGCTGCCGATCACATGCCTGAAGCCGCCATCTCAGCCTATAAAAAAGCCATTAAGCACAATCCTCACGATGCCTCTGCCATGTCGGCCCTGGGAAACATTTTCGACAATCAGGGAGAAAATCCCGAAATTACGCTGATGTTTTTGCGCGAAAGTGTCGCACTGTCCCCTGAAAATGGCCTTTTTCACCACCGGCTCGGCCGGCATTTTTCCAATCAGCATCGCCTTAATAGTGCCTTGAAGGAATTTGTAAAAGCAAAATCCTTCGGCTATGATGCTGCTGAAGATATTAAGGCCATTAAAAACCGCAAAAAGGCTGAAAAATGAAAGATGTCATCCTTAGCATCCTGGAGGCCGGCATCACGGCCAAGCGCAGCTGCGTGGAATCCAACGTGGACAATATCATCAAGACGGCGGACATGCTCGCAGCCTGTCTGGCAGCCGGCGGCAAAGTCCTCATTTTTGGCAACGGCGGCAGCGCTGCCGATGCCCAGCACCTGGCAGCCGAATTTGTTAACCGCTTCCAGATAGAACGCCCTCCCCTGGCCGCCATTGCCCTGACAACAGATACCTCCGTTCTGACCAGCATTGGCAATGATTATCATTTTGATGATATTTTTTCACAACAAATCAGAGCCTTAGGCAAAAAAGGGGATATTGCCTGGGGATTGAGCACCAGCGGCAACTCGCCGAATGTGGTTAAGGCCGTTAAAACCGCCCAAAAAATGGGTATTTCCACCATCGGCATGACCGGCCGCGGGGGTGAACTAGCCGAATGTGCTGACCTTGTATTGGCCGTAGATTCAGACAATACGGCCCGGGTCCAGGAAACACACATCACGCTAGGCCATATACTTTGCGAGCTTCTGGAGAGAAAGCTATTCCCGGGTGAATTTAGCGCTTGAGGATTATATTCCCTTAATTCCGAAATTTTTGCTTTTTCTAACAATCGACAGGGTAGTTAAATAATGAAAAGTAAATTTGAGCCCCTCGACCTGAGCAAGGTTAAAACCTACAGCCTGCTAGATCGCAAAAGCAAGGTAAAGGCCGATGACTTTGCCAGGATCTGGCAAAAGGGATCAACTTTTAGGGTTTTCCTGGATCGTTTGCCGGATATTCTGGCAGGCCGGGACCTCAGGAATGTTATATCTGCCATCACCACAGCTTATGTTGATAACCGCACCATCATATTCGGTATGGGAGCCCATGTGATCAAAGTCGGTCTCAATCCCATTGTTATCGACCTGATGGAACGCGGAATCATTACCAGCGTTGCCATGAACGGGGCCGGCATCATCCATGATGTGGAGCTTGCCATGATCGGTCAGACGTCCGAGGATGTCGCCGCAACCATAGGAGACGGTGCCTTCGGCATGGCCCGCGAAACCTGTGCTTTTTTGGCACAGGCCATCAAAACCGTCAAAGGCAATCAAACCGGCTTGGGTGAAAGCGTCGGCCGAGCCATCATTGATAAGCAACTGCCCATGATGGATCAAAGTATTCTGGCGACTGGCGTCCGATTGGGTATCCCGGTTACGGTTCACGTTGCCATAGGCACCGATATCATCCACATGCATCCCGGCTTTGATCCCCAGAAAACAGGGGCGGCGACCCACTGCGATTTCCGGCAGTTTGCATCTATTGTTACCACCCTTGAAAAAGGGGTTTACTTAAACGTGGGATCTGCGGTAATTTTGCCGGAAATTTTTTTAAAGGCCACCACACTGGTGCGAAATCTCGGGTATTTACTGGATGATTTTACAACCGTTAACCTGGATTTCATCAAACATTATCGTCCGCTGACCAACGTAATTGCCAGGCCGACTGCTAAAGGCGGACAGGGAATCAGCATCATCGGGCATCACGAAATCCTGCTGCCTCTAATTGCCGCGGGGGTGATTGAAGCGATAGAATAGGTTCAAGCCCCTTTACACTGCCCGTTGGTCGGCTTGATTTTATATCGCTGATGGTTATTATTTTTAGATCCTATTTAGATAGTTAAGGAGTTTTGTCCATGCCGATATACGAATACCATTGTGAAAAATGCGGTAAAAATTTTGAATGTCTGATCATCGGATCTGATAGACCGGGATGCACCGCATGCAACAGCCAAAAGGTGACCAAATTGATGTCTGCCTGCGGGTTTGTCAGCAAGGGCGGCGGCGGAGAAACCGTGTCCTCATCAGCTGGATCATCCTGCAGCGGTTGTTCTGCCGGCAGTTGCGCCGGGTGCAGCCCCTGATGGATTCATCGATTAAAATTGGAACCAGGGCGAGCAAACTGGCGCTGTGGCAGGCAAACTGGGTTCAATCGGCATTGAACGAGATATTCCCCGACCAAAAGGTCGTGCTGATCACCATCAAGACCAAAGGCGACAAGATACTGGACGTGCCCCTTGCCAAGGTCGGCGGCAAGGGGCTTTTTGTTAAGGAAATCGAACAGGCCTTGCTGGAAGGCCGCATTGATCTGGCCGTGCACAGTATGAAAGACATGCCGGCCGAAATTCCGGAAGGCCTCTGTATTGGCGCCATACCACAACGGGAAGATCCTGCCGATGTCCTGGTCTCAAAAGATGGTCTGGCTTTTTCTGAATTGAAACGCGGGGCGGTGATCGGTACCAGCAGTCTGCGTCGGGCAGCTCAACTCCTTCACGCACGCCCTGACATTGTGATTGAGCCGCTGCGGGGTAATCTGGATACCCGCTTAAAAAAGTTGCAAACCGAAGATCTTGACGCCATTGTGCTGGCAGCAGCCGGTATAAGGCGCCTTAGTCTTGAACACCATATTACGGAGTACCTGCAGGCCGATATCATGCTCCCGGCCGTGGGCCAAGGCGCCCTGTGCATTGAAATGCGTCAGAAGGATCCAACCATCGGACCGATGTTGGCGGCCCTGGATCACACGAATTCACGGGCGGTTGTAATGGGGGAACGTGCCTTTTTAAATCGTCTGGGGGGCAGCTGCCAGGTACCCATCGCCGGTCACGGGGAAATCCTTACCGACACGTTCAGCCTTACCGGTTTGGTGGCGGATGTGGATGGCAGCCGGATACTCAAAGCTACTAAATCTGGCCCGGTAGACCGTGCCGAGGCCATCGGCGTTCAACTCGCCGAGCAGCTCCTTGCCCTGGGGGCGGATAAAATATTGGAAGAACTTAACTCGCTTGAGCCTGGAAAGTATGAAAGCTAAAGTATATCTTGTGGGCGCCGGCCCCGGAGACCCGGGACTGATTACCGTAAAAGGCAAAGAATGCATTCAAACTGCAGATGTCATCATCTATGACTATCTCGCCTCCCCTGCCCTTTTAAGACATGCCCCCCCCAACACAGAAATGATTTATGTCGGCAAAAAAGGCGGGGACCATACCCTTTCCCAGGATGGGATCAATGCCCTCATCGTTGAAAAAGCCAAGGCCGGTTTGACGGTCTGCCGCCTGAAAGGCGGTGATCCGTTTATCTTTGGCCGCGGTGGGGAAGAAGCCGAAATTTTAGTAGCCAACGGCATCCCCTTCGAAGTTGTACCCGGAGTGACATCGGCCGTGGCCGCCGCCGCCTACGCCGGTATTCCGCTGACCCACCGTAAACTGACCGCCACCCTGGCTTTCATTACCGGCCATGAAGATCCTCACAAAGAAGAATCAAGTATCGACTGGGAATCTTTAGCCCGCGGCATCGGGACCCTGGTGTTTTTTATGGGGGTAAAGAATTTACCCGATATTACCCAGAAGTTAATTGCCAACGGTAAATCACCGGATACGCCGGTGGCACTGATTCGCTGGGGCACCACTCCCAGCCAGAAAACAGTGACCGGAACCCTGGACAATATTACCGAACGCGTTAAAAAGGCCGGGCTCAAAGCTCCGGCGATCATCGTTGTAGGCGAAGTTGTCGATTTAAGAAAAACCTTGAAATGGTTTGAAACCAGGCCTCTGCTGGGTAAAAGAATTGTCGTCACCCGCGCTCGCGAACAGGCCAGCGACCTGGTCAGGCAGCTGTCTGATCTGGGGGCTGACTGCCTGGAATATCCCACCATTAAAATCGTGCCTGCCGAAGATCTCAAACCCCTGGATGAGGCGATAAAAAAACTGGATACCTATGATTGGATCGTTTTTACCAGTGTCAACGGCGTTAAATTTTTCTTTGACCGCCTTTTTGAAACCGACCGGGACGTCCGCGCCTTAAATCACCTTTACACAGCCGCCATCGGACCGGCCACTGCTGAAAGAATGTTTCAATTCGGACTGAAAAGCGACATCATTCCGAAAAACTATCGGGCCGAATCCGTTGTGGAGGCCTTCCGCAAGGAAAAATTGGATGGAAAAAAGATCCTGCTTCCCAGAGCCGGAGAAGCCCGACCGGTGCTGCCGGTTGAACTGCGCAAAATGGGGGCCGAGGTTGACGAGGTAACCATCTACCTTACCGAAAAGGTCCGAGACAACTCCGATCTGCTTGTCAGACAGCTGGAAGATAAAACCATTGACTTGATCACATTTACCAGTTCCTCCACCGTAATAAATTTTAAAAGCCTTCTGCCGCCGGATAATTTCAATCAGCTTATCGATGGGGCTACGATTGCCAGCATCGGCCCGATTACCACCGATACTGCCGTGGAATTAGGCTTTAAGGTGGATATCACCGCAGAATCATATACCATCCCCGGTCTTTGTGAGGCAATTTTAAAATACTACCGCAATTACAAGGATTAGGCTTCTTCCAAGACGGTGCTTTAAAGAAAGGCACCGGTTGGCGCTGCGCATGTGCCCGCGGGGAAAAAAGGGTTTCAGGTGTCAGGTGTCAGGATCATTTGCCAAAGGTCTACCGCACGGTACCATAGGCCTAAATAGTTAAATTATAAAGATTTTAAGCATTTTATTAATAAGATTCAGATCCGATTCAAGCAAACCGCAACGCACATTTTGCCGACATCCTTTTGTGCATCGGCTCTTCCTGACACCTGAAACCTGACACCCGAAACCTTCAGTTTTAGACCGCATACAGATGATCAAAAAGCCCAAACACAAGCTCGGTAACCTGCTGGTTGCCTTCCAGCGAACCCGCCAGGCCGTATAAAGCAGTTGTCTGGGAAGTGGTCCCGGCGTTTGACCTGGCGTAGTCAATACCGGCCCGCAACTCGTCGATAAACCGCTCAGCGATATCGGCTACCTGGGTCTGGGGCATGGTCACGCAAAAGTGCAATGCCGGCGGCAATTGCAGCACATTGAATCGCCAGCCTTTGGCTTTCATAAAATCATTGACATGGAATACATCCACCTCATCGGACCGGAAACTGATGACAAAGGTGGGGTTGCCGATAAGTGTTAATTCCGGCACCTCTGCGACCGCCTTTTTTATCCGGTCGGCCACCTTCATGATGGCTGCGGCAGCCCGGATGTACCCTTCCTCTCCCAGATACATCATGGCGGCCCAGGTGGCGGCGGTCAAACCGCCGGATCGGCTTCCGGCGGCCGTGGGCGAGCCGTACATCCCGCCCGGCCAGTCCGGGACGTTAAAGTACTGATAGTGTCTCAGGTTGTTGTTGCGATAAAGAACGACCGAGGTGCCCTTCAGGGTGTAGCCGTATTTGTGCGTATCGGCGGACATGGATGTGACCCCCGGCAGACGAAAATCGAAGACAGGAATGTCATAGCCCAGCTTTTCAATCCAGGGCAGAATAAACCCGCCAAGACAACCATCCACATGAAACCCGATACCGTGTTTTTGGGCGATGTCGGAAAGCTTATCCAGCGGATCGATAAGGCCGTATGGATAATTGCCGGCACTGCCAACGATAGCAACGGTATTCGCATTGATCCGATCTTCCACCGCTGCCGGATCAACGCGAAAGTCAGGCAGGTCAACCGGTATCGACACCATTTTGATTCCGAAATACTCGCCGGCTTTGTTAAAGGCCGGGTGGGCAGTGCGCGGCATGATAATTTCGGGGGCAATGATGTTACGTTCGGCCCGGGCCTGGTCCCGGTAAACTTTCATGGCCATAATAATACTTTCGGTTCCGCCCGAGGTGACCGTGCCGCAGACCTCATCTTGCGGGTGATGATCCTTGACAGCATCGCCATGGAGCATTTTGGCCGTCATGGAAATAATTTCGCTTTCCATTTTAAACATACTCGGACACAGATCGAATTGAATGGTATTCATGTGGGAAAACAGCGTAAAAATCTTGTTGAGAAAGGCCCGGTGCTCTTCACCGGCATGATAAAAGGTTCCCGATACCCGGCCGTTGTTCCAGTTCCCATTCTCTTCTTCAGCCATGGCGGCAAGCTCTGCAAAAATATGATCCTTATCCAACCCGCTTGCGGGCAGACGGTCATGACTTTCCAAGCGACCCTTATAGGGTTTAAACGGATCTGCATTTTGATTTCCAGCTGTTGCGTCGGACATTTGTTTCTCCTTGTATCATTGGATTGGATTCAAAGCCGCGAACACTTTCCTGTTTCTTCTAAACAGTTCGCAATACTGCCGATACATGGTGTCATAAATTTCCCGGCTCGATGGATCCGGTTCAAAGATTTTTTTGATCCTGACCAGATCCGGCAGTTCCTCCAGCGCGCGATATCCCAGGATTACCAGAGCAAGCAGTGCGGCACCCCGCACAGTGGTATTCAGGGGGTCATCCACCTGATGGATCGGCACATTAAGAATGTCGGCGTGAATCTGGCAAAACAACTCGGAAAGCGCTCCGCCGCCTGAAAACCGGAAAAGATGAATCGGACGACCGATAAATTTTTCGGCCGGCCCTTTGGTCCATCGATTGTTAAAGGCCAGACCCTCCATAATGGCCCGTGTCAAATGGTTGCGGGTGGTCTTCAAAGAGAGATTAAAAAAGCCGCCGCGAGCATTCGGACTTTCCCTGGGAACACCCGATCCGTTTAGCCAGGGCAGAAAAATGACCCCGCCGCTGCCGGCAGGCGCCTGGGAGGCAACCATATTAAAGCGTTCATAAGCATCATGCGGCAGGGATCCGGTATCAAATTGATCGTCACAGTAGATAAGGTTGTTAAGATAAAACTCCACGCATTGTCCGCCGGTCAGCTGTTCGCCAAATAGATAGTATCTGGATTTAAACGGGCTGGGAATGGTTGCCATGAAACTGCCGATGTCCGTTTTTTTAAAGGGAAGATGGCAGGTCATATACTGGGATGTGCCGATGTAGATTATTGACTCAAAATCCTGCACAGCCCCCGAGCCGATGATAGAGGCATTCGAGTCACTGATACCGGTGATGACCCGGGTTGAAGATCGCAGCCCCAGCTCATTGGCCACCGCAGGGTGCAAAGAATCGACAATGGCGTCGTTAGGCAACAGCTGCGGAAATTTTTCTTTTTCCACCCCGGCAAGATTCAATAACGTGTCGTTGTATTCACAGGAACCCCATTGACGGTTGTCCACAATCATAAAAGGCGCCATGGTTTTCTGCGTAGCGGTAATTTTACCTGTCAGCCGGGAAACCAGATAGTCCATCGGTTCCAGAAATTTGTGAGTTTTAGCATAAATTTCGGGCCGCTCATTTTTTATAAACAGAACATGACCCAGTGAATCCGCACCGGAGTGAGTTGGCGGAAATCCCGTCAATCTGATCCATTTCAGCAACTTGGCCATTCCGTAACCCTGAATACTCGGAAAACCGCCGGCAATCTCACGATTGTAAGGGCCTCCCCTATGATCCAGCCAGTGAACCGCCCTCATAAGCGGCCTACCATGCTCATCGACAGGGACGACCACCGACCACTGGGAATCGCAGGCCACGGCCACAATTTTATCGGCAGGCACGCCGGCGTGGCTAATGGCTTTGCGGGCCGCTTTTTTGGCACACTTCCACCATTCTTCCGGATCCTGTTCGGCGCCCCCGCCAGGCAAAAGATAGGTAGAGGTTTTTTCAACCGCGCTGGCGATTACCTGACCGCCATCGGATACAATTGCCGCCTTCAGTCCACCGCTGCCCAGATCCAGGGCCAGCACATAGCGGGTATCAAATAAGCTGCTTGCTTTTTCAGATCCATGGGTTTGCATAAGGCATCCCTTCTCCCGGTTTCACTGTATCAGCAAAAATCATAAATTTAAAGAATCATTGACCTTTTTGCATATTCTGCTATACATTAAACGTTTTCGCTCCCCGTTGCCACTCAATAATCGTTTTTTTTTGCACCAAGCGACAACTGTGCTGCCGATATGAATTCAAGGACCCATTATGGAGAATTTCCTCGAAAATCTGCCGGCTCTGGTCGACGACATAAGAGCCATTAAAGACATTATCATCACCAACATTGTATTAATCGGACAGACCCCGGCTCCCACATTCAAAGAGAAAAGACGCGGAATTGTTTTTATGGAACGGATGGCGGAGTTCGGGGTCGATGAAGTGACCACCGACGGTTACCGCAACCCCATTGGGATTATTCGGGGGACTTCCTCTGAAAAGCCGCCGATCTTTATTGTGGCCCACCTGGATACATTTTTTGAAAAAGATATTGTTCATAATTATACCATCAAAGAAAACACCATTACCGGGCCGGGAATTCTGGATAATTCCCTGGGCGTCGGTGTCCTGTTGTCACTGCCTATTATTTTCGAAAAACTGGGGCTGACTTTTGAATCTGATATTGTCCTGGCCGGTGTCATCCAGTCCATTGGCAAGGGTAATTTGCGGGGTGTCAGACACCTTTTGAAAACCTGGCCGACACCGATCAGGGGGAGCATTTGCATTGAAGGTGTCGAACTCGGACGTCTTAACTATTTTTCCGACGGCATGATCCGGGGTGAAATCTCCTGCAGTATTTCCGAAGATAAAGGGATCATGTATAAGTACACACCCAACGCCATTTTGATCTTAAATGAGGTCATTAACGGTTTGATGAGGTTGAGTCTACCCCAGAGACCGCGGTCCCGCGTGGTGATCGGGAAAATCTCAGGCGGCGCCAACCATGGAAAAATTGCCTATGATGCCACTCTGGGGTTTGAAATTCGCAGTGACTCCTACAAAATGGTAAAATCCATTTACAATGATATCACAGACATTGTGGACGGAATCAGTCATGAAAATGAAGTGGATCTGAATATTAAAACCATCAGTAACTTGAAAGCTGCCCGACTCAAATTCAACCATCCATTGGTTAAAAGTGCGGCGGCCGTCCTGGAATCGCTGGGAATAAAACCCATCAGCAAATCAACGGAATCGGCCCTGTCCCTCTTTCTGTCCCGGAAGATACCGGCGGTGACCCTGGGGATCACGTATGGGGAAAACTCCTACACCCCAAAAGCCACCATGGAAATTGAGCCCATGTTTAAAGGAATTGCTCAAATTATCGGTGTCTTAAAGGCAATTGACAGTGGGGTTTGCGATGAACCATAAATGGCTGGATACAAATACATTCCACTATTCGGACTTCAAGGATCTTTTTCGCCTGGTTGAAGAAAAACAAAAAAAGGACCTCAGAATCTCTCTGTGTTTGCCGACCCTGAATGAAGAAAAAACCATCGCCAAAGAAATTATTATTCTGAAGTCCGAACTCATGACACGCTATCCGCTGGTGGATGAGATTGTGGTCATTGACTCGGGCTCAACGGACAATACGGTAGACATAGCAAAATCCTTTGGTGCCGATGTTTACGATGCCGACAAGATTCTGCCCCATCTTGAAAAATACAAAGGTAAGGGCGAAAATCTCTGGAAGGCCCTGTACATCACCAAAGGCGACATTATTGTTTATATCGATGCGGATATCAAAAATATTCACCACCGCTTTGCCTATGGTCTGATCGGCCCGCTGCTTTTATACGACAACATCAGGTATGCCAAAGCGTTTTACGACCGGCCGATTTCCATCGGTAAAAACAAAATCAGGCCCACCGGCGGGGGGCGCGTGACGGAACTTGTTATTCGACCGCTGTTTTCCCTGTTTTTTCCGGAACTTACCCAGATCATCCAGCCCCTTTCGGGAGAATACGCCGGTTATCGGGAAGTGCTTGATAAAATTCCTTTTCCCATAGGGTACGGCGTGGAGACCAGCATGATTCTTGATATCTACGAGAAATGGGGATTGGATGTCATCGCCCAGGTGGACCTTGACCGTCGGATCCACCGCAACCAGGACACCAAAGCATTGGGCCGGATGTCCTTTGCGATCTTGAAAACTTTTATCAATCGTCAGAAACAGCTGGGTTTAATCGATACAAAGAACAATCTTTATGATGAAATCATCCAGTACAACCTGGTGGAAAGCCGGTATCAACCGGAGGCATTGAAGATTGTCGGATTCGAAAGACCGCCGATGATTGAAATTCCCGAGTATTGTGAGAAATTTAACATTAAAAATTAGTTGATATTATAGAAGGAAGTTAGAAATTGCCTGACTTAAAATTGATTGATCCTTACAACCGCTATTTGAATTATTTGCGCATCTCCATCACCGATCGGTGCAACCTGAAATGCATCTATTGTGTCCCCCGGGATCGGATACCAAGACTTTCACATGATGAGATCTTGACCTATGAAGAAATTCTGCGTTTGGTGAAGGTGGGGGTGAAACTGGGTATTTCAAAAATCCGGGTAACCGGTGGAGAGCCTCTGGTCAGAAAGGGCGTCTATGATTTTTTGAGTGAATTGAGCAGGATTGACGGACTGGCCGACCTGTCCCTGACCACCAATGGGGTTGCGTTGAAAGATAATCTGAAAAAAATAAAATCCGCCGGAATCAAAAGAATAAATATCAGTCTGGATACGCTCAAACGCGAAAAATTTTCCCAAATTACCGGTATGGACCTTTTTGATCAGGTCTGGCAAGGTATCGAAAGAGCCCGGGAAATGGCATTTTATCCTATTAAGATAAACGTTGTAGCCCTAAATGGCATTAATGATGATGAATTAATCGATATGGCGCAATTGTCGTTTGATTACCCGTTTCACATACGCTTCATTGAATACATGCCCATTGGTGAATCGCAAATGGGCAACGGCCCCCTTCTGCTGGCACCTGAAATAAAAAAACGCATCAGTGTTCTGGGCAATCTGGTGCCGGTTCGCAACTCGGCAAACGATGGTCCGGCCCAGCGTTATCAATTTGAAGGGGCTTTAGGCGAAATCGGTTTCATACACGCATTGAGCCACCATTTCTGTGACAGGTGCAATCGCCTCAGGTTGACAGCCAGGGGGCAACTCAGACCGTGCCTTTTGTCAGACATACATGAGGATGTCAGAGGTCCTTTGCGAAGCAGCTGTTCGGACGATCAACTGGCTGAGATATTCTTCAAGGCTGTAAGCCATAAGCCGTCCGACCACAATCTTGCGCTGCAGAAGCCGACACGTGTCTGCGGCCAAATGCATTCCATCGGCGGGTAAGAAAGCTAAGGAGCTGGAGAGTTTTGGGCATAAAGAAGCCTGAGCCGCAGCAGTGGGAGGCTACATTTACTCGCACAACTAGCTAATTACGGCTCAGGCTTACGAAAAATGCCCATACGTGCATTGCCGCTTTTCGATTCAGGCTCAGATATTATGGACACTATAAGGACTGCCATTTAGCAGGCTAAAAACAACAAATCAAGTTTTTTTTACTAGAAAGCCATTTTTTTTTGCAAGGAGGGCTCCCATGGAAATTACAACCGTTGCCATCGAGAATCCGAACAGTATGAACCTGATCCTGGGCCAGTCGCATTTCATTAAAACCGTCGAAGATATTTATGAGGCTATGGTGTCAACGGTACCAATGGCCAAATTCGGTCTGGCCTTCTGCGAAGCCTCGGATGTGTGCCTGGTAAGACACACCGGCACAGACAATGAAATGCTTGAATTGGCCAAGAAAAATGCTTACGCCCTTTCCGCCGGTCACAGTTTTATCATTTTTATGAAAGACATGTATCCAGTGAATGTTTTAAACGCGATCAAAACTGTTCCCGAGGTGTGTCGCATCTTTTGTGCCACCGCCAATCCCGTGGAAGTCATCATAGCGCAAACGGAACTGGGACGGGGCATTCTCGGCGTCATTGACGGGTTTGCATCCCGAGGTATCGAATCCGACGATGATATAAATGCCCGTAAAGACCTGCTACGGGCTATCGGGTATAAGCAGTGAGCGGTGTTTAGAGTTTGGTGTATGGTGATGGTGATGGTGATCATCAAATATCATCACCCCATCACCCTCTAAGGTTTTCCACTGCCGCTGTCATTCTTTCCAATGCCTTCTCCAGCAAACTCCGCGAACATCCGAAATTTAAACGTGCGAAGCCGGGTCCGTCAAACTCGATCCCATCCTGCAGGCCCACCCCGAACTCTTCAAAAAAACTGACCGGGCTTTTTAATCCGCTGGACCGCATATCAATCCAGGCCAGATAGGTAGCTTCCACCGGAGCTATTGAAAACGGCGGCATCTGACGGATGGCACGGGTAATCGTCTCGAGGTTGCTTCGAAGATAGTCCAGCAGGGCTGCATGCCAGTCGGCACATTCCGCAAAAGCCGCCATTGCGGCCGCATAACCCAGCACGTTGGGTCTGGGAACTATCCCGGCCATGTGGTTTTTAAACTGGCAGCGAAGTTTTTTATCGGATATCACAGCAAAAGCACAGCCCAGGCCGGGGAGATTAAATGTCTTGCTCGGCGCCATCAAGGTAACGGTGCGGGCGGCCACTTCGGGACCCAAAGTGGCCGTCGGGACATGGACGTTGTTTTTATCCAGGATCAATCCGCAGTGAATTTCATCAGAGCATATCACGAGGTCATGTTTGTCGCATATAGCGGCCAGTTCCGCCAGCTCACTACGCCTATATACACGACCAACCGGGTTGTGTGGATTGCAGAGAATAAACAACCGGGTTTGGTCGGTGATCATTTGTTCGAGCCGGTCAAAATCAAATTGCCAGTGGTTATCTTTTTCCTTCAATGGGACTTTAATGAGACTGCGGCGGCTGAATCCGGGAGCGGATAAGAAGGGTGGATAAGCCGGGACGGCTGTCATCACATCATCACCATCTTTTCCCACCGCGCGGCAGGCCACATTTAAACCGGTTACCAGCCCGGGCAGCCACACCAGCCATTCGGGCTTCACAGACCAATTATAGGTTTCATGGAGCATTGAAACGACCCGGTCGTTTAATTCTTCCGGCGTAAGAGTGTAGCCGAATACCCCGTCGGCCGTCCGTTGCTGAATAGCCCTGATAACGGCCGGAGGCGACCGGAAATCCATGTCGGCTACCCACATGGGGATGATATCTTGATTTTTATATTTCTCCCATTTCATACTGGCCGTGCCGCGCCGCTCCACCGGTGTATCGAAATCGAATAATTCTGATTTTTTCATTGCCATGCCTGCTTAAATTATAGTTTAGTAATATTCAAGGCTATCGTCGAATCGGAACTCCCAGGACATTTGGCGCGACCATCATTTTTTGGTTCGTAACATTTCATGATATACCTTGGTCAATTTGACAAACTTATCGTGATCACCGCCTTTATCCGGATGCAGCTCCTGGGCCTTTAGCCGGTATTGCCGAGCAAGTTCCTTGCGGCTCATTTTTTTCAACTCATCTTGGGATTGGCCAAATATCCCGCTGGCCGTTTTCAATGTAAACATACTGTTTTTATAGGGCGGGCGGTAGTCCCGTCGGCTGTTGATGAATTGACGCAGGTACTCATCCATTAACGAACCGGGCGCATAGTCGTGGTCAAAATACATGAGCGCATATCTGACCAGATATTCGTTGAGCCCGTCTCCGGACGGCATGCCGGCCCAGAAAAATCGATCTGTGTTCAGACGGCAAATCTGCTCGATAAAATGCTCATCAACCTTATCCTGGCTGAGCATTTGGGGATTGCTCCTGGCAAAGGACCCATAAAAGTATTGTTGCAGATCAAAAATGACATAGGCATAGGTTTTATATTCCCTGACCGCCAGTTCACGTTCCAAGTCCATGAACATCTGCTCAATTTCATCCCGGCATTTGTTTTGCAGCATGCGAAACATTTTTTGCGGCAGACGGGCTATATTGCCCTGATCCGTTTGACCGAATCTAAGAAAGTGTGTTCTTCTCTTATCGAAGATATGCACCCTGGCATCCGGATCTTCCTGCGGCCTGCTTTTTCTCCGGTTTGCCTGATGTCGTTTCTCCCTGCTGCGAAAAGGCTCCAATACCCTTCTGATCTCAGGATGCAGAAAGCGCCAGAAAATGTCCTCAAGCCTATGGGGATCTGATTTTCTGCCCAAATCATTGATCCGGTTTTCAATAACTTCATCAATATAAAACGAATTGCCACCGGGATAGATGATAAAATGACCGGGATCCGGGCCCAAATCGAATAAATCCCGGCTCAGAAAATAATCCCCGTAAGGATATGATTCCCTTATAAAATAGCGGGTCTCCCCGCATATTTTTGTCTGTGCCAAATACAAAATGTATAATTCCCGAGCCCTTATAGAATTCTATGCAAAGTAAAAATTACATCCACAGTGTTTATTCTATCGTGCACCAACACCAATGTGTGGATGTCCACTGATCCCTATTTTTTTAAAAACAAATAAACAGCGAGGCCAACCAAAACAAGGGCAAAAATCTTCTTGAAACTGTCGGTTGACACATGCTCAACCAGACGCGCTCCGATCTGGGCTCCCATTATTCCGCCGATCCCCAGCAAAATTCCAGCACGGTAGTCGATGTTGGCCAGTTTATTATGGGCCACCAGGGCACTGATGGAAATGACCAGTATGGCAAGAAAAGATGTTCCCACAGATTTTTGAGCGGTAAAACCAAAAAACAGCAACAGGGGTACCATTATAAACCCGCCCCCCAATCCGGTAAATGCGCCCGCAATGCCGACAACCGTTCCCAAAGCAACCATTACAAAATAATTCGATGATAAGTCTGCCAATTTCAAACCTCCTCCATTTGCTTTCTTCATTCGCATTGCTTTATAGGTCCGATCAACTGTTCTGTCAATGATGCTCTATGGCTGGCAGTATTTAGTAGGATGGCGTCCGCAGCCTTCCTTGTCATTTTTAAGTTAGTGATTACAATAGATAGGTCATAAAGCGCTGAATGATAAGGAGGAAAGTATGCAGCTTCGCAGTTTGGGCAAATCGGATCTGAAAATATCCCCCATACTCATGGGAACCTGGCAGGCCGGCAAGGAAATGTGGGTAGGTATTGATGATGCCCAGACCACCAACGCCATTCGCGCTGCCTTTGAGGCCGGTATTACTACCTTTGATACGGCTGAGGCATACGGAAAAGGACATTCAGAACGCGTCCTCGGTGCAGCTGTTTCAGATTTCAGGGATCGCGTAATCCTGGCCACCAAAGTTTTTCCCAATCACCTTAAAGCAGAACAGGTGGTTGAAGCCTGTCACCGTTCCCTGAAAAATTTAAAAGCCGACGTTGTCGATCTTTACCAGATCCATTGGCCCGCCGGATCCTTCGGGACCCAGGCAGTTCCCATTGGAGAGACAATGGGTGCGCTCAACCAGCTTAAAGAAGAAGGCAAGATCCGGGCGATCGGTGTGTCGAACTTTTCTCGCCGGCAATTAGAGGAGGCATCCCAATACGGCCGGATTGACAGTCTTCAGCCGCCCTACTCGCTTTTCTGGCGCCATGTCGAAAATGATACCATGCCTTATTGTGTTGCCAACGATATCACCATCCTGGCCTATTCGTCCATGGCCCAGGGGTTGCTGACCGGAAAATTCGCAAAAGACCATCAATTTCAGAAAGGAGATCACCGCGCGAGGAACCGGCTGTTTATACCGGAAAATTTTCAGCGGGCCCTCCAGGCCCTGGACAGACTTGGGCCGCTGGCAGAAGAGAAGAAAGTAAGCCTCGGGCAACTGGCCCTGGCCTGGATCATTTCCCATGCCGGTGCCTGTGCGATTGCCGGCGCCCGCAGCAGCGACCAGGCAGTTCAAAACGCCGCGGCTGCCGAGGTATCACTGTCCGAGAATGAATTGGCCCGGTTGGATGAAGCCGGCCGCTTGGTAACGGATTATCTGGACGATGATCCAATGATGTGGAATTTCTAACACGTAAAGGGATAGAAATGGTGATAGCAATATCCCTGGGGATCGCCCCATTGTATTTCGGTATCTATAAGGCATTGCCCGATGGTCTGTTTCGACACGTCCCCGTAATCGTCCCTTTTTTCTTCCTCATCTTTACAGGCCGTACATATGGCCTCATGATCGTAGACCGAAAGAATTCTCGGGTCTGTTGGAACGAGTTGCCGGTCGCACCGATGACACTGGACAGCACAGGATAGTTTTTCGGCCCAGGCGTCCTGCATTGGATGGCCCCCTTTCTTGTATTGTCATCTTAAATAGTATATATATTTAATAAGGTTG
This sequence comes from Desulfobacterales bacterium, assembly GCA_049669725.1. GTDB lineage: Bacteria > Desulfobacterota > Desulfobacteria > Desulfobacterales > JAFDCJ01 > JAFDCJ01. Next base: position 26,402 of record JBATKU010000123.1, on the reverse strand, counting down.
AAGTAACAAAAAATCAACCCCTGATAACACTAAGAAATTATGAGAGGTAGTTATGGATAAACAGGCTATAGTAGACATTGCCGATGGATTGAAACAAATCGAAGATGGTGTTGAAAAAATTCAAAGCGTTATGCGAGAGCAAAATATAAAATCGATCAAAGATGTTGCTGCTGAACTTATTCCAATTCTGAAACAAAACGATGATGAAATTAACGAATCCATCATCCGGCATCTGGAAAAGTAGTATCAAGTTAAGGGCTTCGCGCCAAATGGAATGTTGGAAATTTATTGAAATAGGCGCTTTAGATTGTCGGGCTACTTTTTGATATCAGCAATGAGGTCTTTGATGATGGACATGACATTGTGCCCCCGTTTGCGCGCAATGTCATGGGCTTCTTCTACGATTTTGGCGGCTTGCTGTTCCAATTCGGAATCGGCGGGGATCGGCTTTTTAAGTTTCTCATACTGCCAGCTTAAAAACCGCATCGCCAATTTTTCTTCCTGCTGTCTGATAAAGCCCATCTAGTGCCTTCCATTCCCCTTCCTTGTTCCGCGCGTCCGGCGCCTTGAACCATAATCCTATGCCCCACAAATATCCAAAATAACCTTCTCCAACACCAACTTCGGGTTCTGACCGCTGGATTTGAGCTTTTTGTCAGCCTCGTTCAAGGAGTCAAAGGCCTCGAGAAGTTCATCTTTGGAGTACCGTTCCGATTTTTTAAATAGCAGATAAATCGGATAGGCATTTTTCGGGTTTTTGGCAATCAAAAGGTCGGTGGCTGTTTTGGTTTTTATCTTTTTCTTTTTCACCGGGATTTCTGAGTTTTGGGGATCCGTCTCTTCGGTGAGCATCGTCTGCCATCCGTCAAGTTGATCCAACAGCTCGCGGTCATACTTGACGACGGCCGGAATAATGTTCCGTTGAAAATAGTCGTAGGGACAGGCCGCCTGCCAATCCCTTCCGTAAGTACTTTCGACAAAATCCTTTACCAGCATCAACTTTCTGACCTGGTTAATCATGGCCGCGAAAGCTTGAAGGGGGTGGAAGTCGGAAGACAGGATGGAATCCAGGAAAAAAAGTGTCTGTTCCGGGCTGCGGTCAGCCAGTGCATTGGTTAATTCATAGATGGGATCGATTTTGGTGCGCGGTAAAACCGACTCGACATCCTCAATGGAAATCTCCCGGCGATCTCCAATGTAGTTTACCAGCTTTTCCAGACTACTGGAAAATGTCCGCAGATCAAAGCCGGTCTTTTCATACAGGGCGTGGTAGGCCGCCTGGTTCATTGTTTTTTGAACGGCCCCGAGAATAGCATCCTTCCTTTCTGCCAGCACCGCCTCCTGGGCTATTCGATCCGCCCGCCGGGCGCCTTTGGGCACCGAGCAGTCAATAATCATCCCTGCGCTGGCCAAGGTTTTATAGAGACCTCGCCGCTTGTCTACCATATCGGTGGTTATGATCAGGTGATTGTCCCCGGGAAATCCCTTGTCAATAGCAAGTTGCAGAGTTCGACTGTCGTCCCGGGCAGTCGGAACAGACAGATTATTCTCGCGACAATATGTTATGATTTCATCCAGCCACCGATTATCCTCCCCCTTGGCATGATCCGGTCCCAGACTCTTTGAGCGGTTTGAATTTTCGATATCGTCAAATGCAAGATTTAGCAACCCCATGACGCTTAAAAGATGACCGGCAGCCTTTTTGACATTATCATCTTCAAACGCCTGCCGAGCGTTGACAAGCAGTCGTTCCTTGTCCTGTCGGGCATAAAATATGCGGGAGTCGCGAAGGGCAATCACTTTGGTTCCGGGCAGCAGCGAAAATGTACTGACCCGTTCGATAACCTCGTGGACATTGGCCTGGGTTCCGTCCATGGGATCGTAGTTAATACTTCGCCGGGAGGCGGGGATCAGAGCATTTAATAGTTCGTTAAATGCACCCTGGACCAAAAGTTCTTCCCCGTAAATCAGATAGACGGGCAGAAACGGATCACTGCCCCGATTCTTTAAATATTTACTCAGTTCTTTATAGGTGATTATGGACATAAGAATGGTACCAGGTATCATTCGAAAGTTGATGGGTGAGCTAATATCCGAACCGAAAATCCAGTATCGCGAATCCAGTTTCCAATATCGAAGATCCAGCTTTATTCCGGCATTTTTTTAAACAGCAGGTGATAACCAAATATAGAAATGCCTACTGTTATTGCGCTGTCGGCGATGTTAAAGGCCGGCCAATGATACTTGCCAATGTAAACGTCAAGAAAATCAACGACAATACCCAGATGAACTCTGTCGATCAGATTTCCGATGGCGCCCCCGAATATCAGAGCGAAACCGACCGCAAGAAAAGCGTAAGACGGGGGTGTTTTTTTATAAAAATAAAAAATTAAGCCGACCGCCACAGAAGAGGCAAATAGAAAAACAATCGTGCGCACGGTTTCACTCATATTGGCCATGAGTCCAAAAGCCCCGCCCGGATTGTGGATATGGGTGAGGTCAAAAAATCCGGCAATAACAGTAATGCTTTGATGGTACGGCAGAAATTTTAATATAAGGCCCTTGGTAATCTGGTCCGCCAACACCACCAGCCCGGCCACGACAATCAGCTTTGTATACTTGTTTTTCAGCATTTTTTAGGAGTGGGAATTGATTTGCGTCAGCGCTGCCTGACACCTCTGGCAAACCGTCGGCTGCTCTTTATTCGAGCCAACAGATGTCTCATGCACCCAGCATCGCTCGCATTTTTCTCCCGGTGCCGCTTCCACTTGAATGCGCACTCCCTCAACATCGCTGCTTTCTGAGGCGCCTTTAACCGCATCATCCTTTACCAGGGTCGCTTTGGAAACAATCAAAATCGATCTCAACTCATCGGCATAAGGCTGCAGGGCGTCATAAGCATCCCCGCCGGCCGATATGATTACCGCTGCGTCCAAAGGATGTCCGATGAGTTTTTGAGCCCGGGCTTCCTCCAGCTTTTTGGTGACTTCGCCGCGAATGTGTAACAAATACTCCCAGCGTGCAGCCAGATCATCATCTAAGAAAGCGGTGTTTATTTCCGGCAGAACGGCAAAGTGAATGCTGGATCGATCACCGTTTAGAGAAGGCATGTATTGCCAGATTTCATCGGCCGTAAACGGCAGGATCGGTGCCATCAAGCGGGCAATGGTCTTCGCCTGAATATGCAAAACGGTCTGAGCGCTTCTGCGCTCCACCGAATCAGGTGGCGATGTGTACAGTCGATCTTTAAGGATATCAAGATAAAACGCGGACAGATCCAGCGTACAATAATTAAAAAGGGCATGATAAATAATGTGAAACTCGTAGGCATCATAGGCCTTGCGTGCTTTTTCAACAATGAGCTGCAACTTGTGCAGGGCATAGCGATCAATCTCCGGCATGGCCCCGTATGCAACGGCATCTTTTTCGAAATCGAAATCATAGAGGTTTCCCAGCAGAAACCGGCTGGTATTGCGGATACGCCGGTAGGCGTCACTGAGCTGTTTTAGAATGTTATCCGAAATGCGAATATCCTCGCGGTAGTCAGAGGCCGAAACCCAGAGGCGCAGTATTTCGGCGCCGAATTTTTCAATTACTTCGCTGGGGGAGATCACGTTTCCGATGGACTTGGACATCTTGCGCCCTTCGGCATCCACCACAAAACCATGGGTCAAAACGGCCTTATAGGGTGCCCGGCCGCGCGTACCCACCGCCGTCAGCAGGGCACTGTGGAACCATCCGCGGTGCTGATCGCTGCCTTCCAGGTAAAGGTCGGCGGGCCATCTCAGGTACGATCGCTGCTCAAGCACGGCCGCATGGCTCACTCCGGAGTCAAACCACACATCGAGTATATCGGTTTCCTTTATGAAGTTCTTGCTGCCGCATTCTTTGCAGGTCACATCAGGGGGCAGTAGCTCGGACACGTCTTTTTCAAACCAGATATCAGCCCCATGCGCTTCAAAGAGCTGATAAACACCCTGCATGATCTGCTCATCGAGCAGCATGGTTTCACAATCTTCACAATAAAAAACAGTAATCGGCACGCCCCAGGCCCGTTGCCGCGATACACACCAGTCCGGCCGGTTCTCGATCATGCCGTAAATTCGTTCCCGTCCCCAGTTCGGTATCCACTGGACATTGTCGATGGCCTCCAGGGACTTTTTCCGCAAACCGGTCTTTTCCATCGAGATAAACCACTGGGGTGTTGCCCGGAAAATTACCGGCTCTTTACAGCGCCAGCAGTGCGGGTATGAATGTTCCATGGATTCTTCATGGACCAGGGCGCCGATATCTTTCAACCTGGCGTTGATGCTTTTATTGGCATCGAAAACAAATTCGCCTTTGAAGTAATCCACATCATCTGTGAAACAACCCTTGTTGTCCACCGGGGAATAAACTTCCAATCCGTAGGCAAGACCCACCTCGTAGTCCTCGCGGCCATGGCCGGGGGCAGTATGTACGCAACCGGTGCCGGCATCCAGGGTTACGTGATTTCCCAGAAGTATCAATGAATCGCGCTGGTAGAGGGGGTGCCCGCAGCGTTTCTTTTCCAGTGTTTGGGGATCGATATCGCCGATGATTGAATAGTCGCTGATACCAAACGACTGCATGCAGGCCTCGGCCAGGTCCCGGGCAAGAATATACACCGCCCCGCCGCCGACATCCACGGCCACGTATTCAAAATCGGGATGCAGTGCAATCCCCAGATTGGCGGGCAGGGTCCACGGAGTGGTTGTCCAGATAACGACAAAAACGTCCTTGCCGGCCACTGCCGGCAGGTCTGCGCTCAAATCGTCTTTCAATGGAAATTTGACGTAAATCGAGGGCGTCGAGGCATCAAAATACTCGATCTCAGCCTCTGCCAGCGCAGTCTGGCAGGTAAAGCACCAGTAAATCGGCTTTTTACTGCGAAACAGGCTGCCATTCAAGGCGAATTTGCCGCACTCTTTGGCGATGGTGGCCTCATAGACATAGTTCATCGTCAGATAGGGGTCATCCCATACCCCCATCACGCCAAGTCGTTTGAATTCTTCGCGCTGGATGTCAATAAATTTTTCAGCATATTTGCGACACAGCCGGCGAACCTGGGCCATGCTGAGCTCTTTCTTTTTTTCACCGAGTTCTTTGTCCACATTGTGCTCGATCGGCAAGCCGTGGCAGTCCCACCCAGGCACGTATACGGCATCGTAACCGGCCATTTGCTTTGAACGAACAATAATATCTTTTAAAATCTTATTGAGAGCCGTACCGATATGAATATATCCGTTGGCATAGGGAGGACCGTCATGGAGTATAAATAATTCTTTTCCCTTGGAAGCTTTGCGGATCTCTTCGTGCAGACCGGCTTCGCGCCAGGATTTTAGCTGCTCCGGTTCCCGTTTTGCCAGATTGGCTTTCATGGGAAACTTGGTTGATGGAAGGTTGAGTGTCTTTTTATAGTCCATTAATCCCCCTGTCTCGGATTTTTATTAAACTCAAATTTTTACTCCTTATCCAGAATCCTGTCAAGGAAATAGAGACTAATGAATGGGGAATTCGGAAGGTGGAAGGTGGAATAAACTTATTTCATATCCGTTTCCCGGGCGATTTCCATCAGATATTGCCCGTAGTCGTTTTTCAGATATTTGGAGGCCAGATTTTTAAGCTGTTCACGGTCAATGTAGCCCAGGCGGAAGGCGATCTCCTCCAGGCATGAAACTTTTAACCCCTGCCTTTCCTGAATCGCCTGCACATAGCTGGCGGCCTGCTGAAGTGCTTCGTGGGTGCCGGTATCGAGCCAGGCAAAGCCCCTTCCCAAAAGTTCTACCCTGAGGTCATTGCGCTTCAAATAGGCCAGGTTCACATCGGTAATTTCCAACTCCCCCCGGTCAGAGGGCTTTAACTCCCGGGCAATGTTGACAACCTCATTGTCATAAAAATAGAGTCCCGGCACGGCGTATTGTGATTTGGGGTTTTTGGGTTTTTCCACAATCCCGGTTACCTTGCCTTCCGAGTCAAATTCAACAACACCGTACCGTTGGGGATCGCGCACCAGGTAACCGAAAATCAAACCTCCCCGGGTCAGTTGGACGGCACGCCGTAAAATTTTGGAAAGACCCGGGCCGTAAAAGATATTGTCGCCTAACATGAGGCAAACAGATTCCTGTCCGATAAATGATTCACCGATGATAAAAGCCTGGGCCAGCCCTTCGGGACGCGGCTGCTCGGCATAGGAAAACGACAGTCCCAAATGGCTTCCGTCACCCAGAATTCTGCGAAATATGGGCAGGTCATCGGGGGTTGAAATAATGAGAATTTCCCGGATACCTGCCGTCATGAGCACGGACAGCGGATAGTAAATCATGGGCTTGTCGTACACCGGCAGCATCTGCTTGCTGACACCGAGTGTGAGCGGATACAGCCTTGAACCCGAACCGCCTGCCAGAATAATGCCTTTCATCATAGAATTTCTCCGGGCCTTTCAATTGAATAGTGAAAACTGAATATTGAATATTTAAGGTCCGCCTCTCTCCGCGCTGTAAGCTCTAAGAGCCCAAAGCCGGCGAATCAATTTCATAAAAAATTATCAAAAAATGGACAGAGCGAAGCGACTTCAACAAATATTCATTCTTCAATAGTCATTAGTCAATTTTCCGTCTCAGTCCGGTGTCATCACCATCGAGCCGACAGCAAGAAAGGTAAAGGATTTGGCCACCAGTTCCCTGTAGTCGGGTATCATGCGCCGCCCGTCCATCACCAGATAAGGCGGCTTGACCGTATCTTCGATAGTGCGGGAGAACCCCCGGAACTCCTCACAATCCGAAGATATAAACAATGCATGTGAACCGGCGATCGCCTCTTTCGCCGAATTGAAATATTTAATTTTTTCGAAAAGAACATTTTTGGAGGGATCGAAGGCTTCCGCGGCCGTCGCATTGGCCAGTGGATCATAGGCATGAATGGCGGCCACGCCCTTGCCGAGCAGGGATTCAATCACCTTGATCGAAGAAGCGTCCCGCATATCATTGGTGTGCTTTTTAAAGGCCAGCCCAAGCACCGCTACGGTTTTATTGTTAAACTTGAAACCGCCTTCGGTGATAGCCCGATCAATCAGATATACCTTCTGGTGCTCGTTGACTTCGAAGGAGGCCTCCAGCATCTTGGTGCTGACGTTCACCCGGCGCAGCTGATAAATCAGTGAAGCGATATCTTTGCCAAAACAGCTGCCACCCGCGCCGTTGCTCACAAATGAACCCCAGGTGCTGATACGATCATCAGCGGTTACCCCAAGCCTGAGATCATCGATGTTGACATTGGGCATATTTTCGCCGATTTTAGCGCCCACGCCGTTCCAGAAAGAAATATAGGTCAACAGCATGGTGTTGGCCACATACTTAATTGCCTCGGCTGTCTCCGGTGTGGTCTGGATGAATTTGATACGCACATGGTGGACAAACTGGGAGTAAACTCTTCGCAGAATGGTAAAATCCTCCTCACCATCACAGCCAACCACCACGCGGTCGGGCCGGCGCGCATCGGCCACGGCCGTTCCCTCAGCCAGAAATTCGGGGTTGGACGCCACGCCGAAATTTTCAACCCCGTGTGCTTTCATGATGTCTTCAAGGTGCCGTGCCGTTCCAATGGGTACCGTACTTTTGTTCACCAGCACGAGCCGGCGTTTATCTTGGCGTTTGGCAAGAATTTCGGCGATGGATTCGGCGGCGGCATCATAAAAGGTAAGATTGGTCGAGCCGTCGATATTTGACGGTGTGGGCAGACACATAAAAATGGCATCTGTTCCTTCAATAATCGCTTCCAGTTCATCGGAAAAATGCAAGGATTTCCCCAGTGTTTCCCGGATGATATTAACCAGGCCGGGCTCGTTGACATATTTTTCAATAAGCTCGGACCGTCCACTGGTAAAAGCCTTGATCTTTTCTTTGTCAATATCATGTGCATATACATCATGTCCGTATTCAGAACACACGGCGGCATGGACAATCCCAACATATCCGGTTCCTATGGTAACTATTTTCATAAAGTCCTCATTCCCTTAATAGCCGTTAAGTAAAGATAAAGCGAACTTGCATTATTTGATTTTGGTTCAAATACCTTAATGCCTAATAGACTCCTAATTCTTTGAGCACCTCATACACCCCAAGATTTTCAAATTTTATGCGCAAAAATTCTGAGATGGTCGGCTGAAAGGCCTTTAGATTAAGATACATTTTTGCTTCGCTGGGCGTTCGACCTCCTTTTTTCAGGTTGCAGGCTTTGCAGGCGGCCACACAATTTTCAAAAGTTGTCTGGCCGCCCCTCGATTTGGGTATGATATGATCGATTGAAAGCTTTTCTTTACGGGTACCGCAATAGGCGCACTGAAATCGATCTCGGGTCAGGACGTTCCGTTTGGTAAAGGCCACCCGTGACCGGTAAATCGTCCGGATCAATTTTATCAGCCGCATGACGGCCGGCACTTTAAATTCCTTACCGCTGGAGTTGCGAATAGTATGTTGAGTATCCCGGACGACCTCAACCTTTCCTTTGGCCATCAGGCAAAAGGCCCGCTTCCAGTGCACCATATTCAAAAACGAATAATCGGCATTCAACAACACGCACTGTGTCATCATATTCTCCCGCTGGATTCCAGATTTGTAAAATAGACCCGGGGCCAAGTTCGCGGTTTCATCATCCGAATCCGTGAAAAAAAGAATCGATTAAACGCTGTCAGTCTGCAACCGGTTTAAAAAATGATAACCTATATGTATAATTAAATCAATACTGCGGTGCGGGTTATGCAAGCAGACAGAGGCCTGGCAACAGCTGTCATCGGATTATGCTTGCAAGATCAAATCCTGCGAAGTATTATTCATTTTTTTCACCGTGGAACAACCGCAGCCATGGCCGTCAATTGCCGCCCCTTGCTGCTGAAAAGCTACAGGATGGATTCAGCACAGATAGGTTCTTAATTCTACAACAATTTGTAAAAGGGAGAACCGATGAAAATCACTGCCATAGAACTTTTTCATGTTTCCGTACCCCTTAAAGAGACCTTCTGGCCCACCTGGATTCCGGGATTCAGAGAGGGAATTATCGATCCGATTCTCCCGGACAAAGACGGAATGCTTCATCCATTTACAAGACCGGGGCTTGGTTTCGATATCAGAAAGGATTGGCTGCGCAAATACGGGAAACGTTTCTTTAAGCTAAATGAAACCCGCCTAAAAATAAAAGTAATCCGGGAAAAAGGCCTCAAAGCAGCCCTGGACCTCAAAAAAAGAAAAGGCAGTTGAGAACCTGTGAAAGTTAACCAAAAAACCCTAACTCTTCTATCGCTGCTTTTCACATCCCTTTCGTTGATTCTTTACGCCTGTGCCAGCGGCCATCTAGCGCCCTTTACGGATACTCCGCCACCACAAAGAAACCTGTCGGCTTATGAACAACGGCTGCAAACCGCTGTAACATCATCCCGGCATCTAACCTTGGAAGAAATTGGGCGGGTCTCCTACCCGGGTTTCCAGGCACCGCTGTGGCGGATTTGGTTCCGGCCGGATGGTGCCGTCAAATACAAAGTTTTGTTCAGTGCAGGAATTCACGGCAATGAGCCGGCGGGAGTCGAATGTACGCTGCGCTTTGTGGAAGCCATCGCCCGGAAGCCTGAAAATTATAAAGACATCGCGTTTGATATAATCCCTCTGGTAAACCCCTGGGGATGGACTCATGATATCCGGTTTAACCAGGCGGGGATCGACATCAACCGTGATTTCGCCACATTAAACTCCCAGGAAGCTAAAATATATGCGGCTCACCGGACAGCTGAGCATTGCCAACTACAGCCGTCTGTACCACAGTTCCTATGTGTTTACTGTCGAAACTCCGGCGTCACTTCCGTTTGAAGATCGGCTGATCATGCAGCGAACAGCTGTTGATATGTTAGTTGATTATTATACGAAATGAGTCAGAAGTGGTTTCAAAATTCTTTTCCTGTCAGCAGCATTGAGATAGATGCTTGCGGCGGATAAATAAAGAAATACTATGTCTGCTCCCGAATTAAAGCGCGTTTTGAAACTTCCGGCGGTGGCCTTTATTGCCATCGGCTTTACCATCGGCGGGGGCGTGTTTGTGTTTACCGGCATCGTGTTTAAAATAACCGGGCCGGCGCTGCCGATCGCTTATGCGTTGGCCGCCATTCCCGTGTTTATCAGTATGCTTCCAATTGCCATGCTGGGCTCTGCCATCCCGACCACCGGCGCCAACTATAAATATCCCAGTCGGATGGTGTCGCCCGGTCTTGCATTTGTGGGCATTTGGGTTTACGGGGTAGCGTCGTTCGTGGGGCAGATTCCACTGTACGCTCTGGGATGTGCAAAATATATGCAGGTCTACTTTCCCGACCTTTCCGTTCCCCTGGTTGCCGTTGGTATTTTGACCTGTATATTTATAGTAAACCTGCTGGGAGTCAAACTGGCTGCTCAAATTCAGGGAATTTTTGTCATCATACTGTTATCAGCCCTCATTTATTATTCCGTGTCGGGATTGGTCGCCATCGATCCGCAAAACTTTTCCAACCTGTTTGCAAATGGACTGCCCAATCTTTTTCTAGGGACCGCCCTGCTCACCTTTACCTATGTGGGAGCCAACGGCATTATTGAGCTCGGCGGCGAAATCATTAATCCGGGCAAGGTCATCCCCCGGGCATTTTTTATCGCCTTTCCGATAATTTTGGTGGTCTATGTCTTGGTGGCAATCGCGACGGTGGGTCCTGTACCCGCCCAGGTCCTCCTGGATTCCAAAGAGCCGCTGATCAGCGTCGGTCGTCTGACTCTAGGCAAACCCGGCCTGTTATTCTTTGTCACCGGCGGCGCCATTCTGGCCTTGATCACCACTTTGAATGCCTTATTTATCGTGGGTACCAAATCACTGTTGATGATCGTTCAGGACCGTTTGCTGCCCGAATGGCTGGGGCGATTGAACCCGCGTTTTGGTACACCCCATATATTGTTGGCGATCATCTGGATATTTTCTGTCGCCGGCATTGTATCGGGGTTTTCCCTGGAAATTTTGGCTTCTTATGCAACCCTGGGTGTTTTGATAATTTTCATACCGATACAGATTGCCTCCATCCGCTTGCCGAAACTTTACCCCGATCGATATCGCAGGTCAGAATTTAAGCTAAAAGGTTTCTGGTTGTGGTTCTGCCCGGTGGTGGGGATCCTGATGGTGGTGTTTTTCAGTATTATTATTCTGTATGATTTAAAATCGCCCCTGAAGGTCGGCAGTTTTTTGGTTTTTTTAATTTCAGGTGGAGCGTATTATGCACTCAGAAAAAGATATCTTCGTTCAACAGGCTATAAACTGGAAAACCTGAATAAAAATGAATCCACGTGGGACAACTGAAAAACCCGACAGGCCGGTTTTGTTCAGAGAATATCCTGAGTTGGAAGAAAACACCCCCAGGATATCACTGGGGACATTCCCGACGCCCGTCCAGCGGCTTGATCAGATGGGAGATGCGAACCTTTGGATCAAACGCGACGATCTGAGTTCTCCTGTCTACGGCGGCAACAAGATCAGGAAACTCGAATTTATTTTAGGGGAAGCCAAGAAAAGGAAATCCGCCCATATCATCACTTTTGGCGGAATCGGCACCAATCATGGCCTGGCCACTGCTATTTTCTGTGAAAAACTTGGCATTAAGTGCACCCTGCTGCTATTCTGGCAGCCGGTTTCCGCCGGTGTGAAAGAAAATTTGCTTCTTTTTAATAAATTCAAGGCCGAGCCAATTTATAAAACAACCCTGTGGAAGACAGTGGTGTCATATTATCTTCTGCAAAGAATCAAATCCCCCGGAGCCTACTTTGTTTATGCCGGGGGGTCCAATCCGGAGGGAACCATCGGCTATGTAAATGCGGCCTTTGAGCTAAAAGAGCAAATCAATCGGGGTGAGGTGCCGGAACCCGAGGTCATCATCTGCCCCCTGGGTTCCGGCGGCACCCTGGCCGGCTTATCGATAGGACTCCAAATGGCCGGACTGCAAACCAGGCTGACGGGCGTCCGGGTATCAGAATCCCACCTGGGCCCTTTTCAGGCCTGCACCAAAAACACGGTTGCAAAGCTGATGAAACGGACCTATGCCTTACTAAAGCAGCGCTGCCGGCGCCTGCCGGATATAGACATTCGATCACCCGAAATCCTGCATGACTACTTCGGGGGCGGCTACGGCGCACCCACCAAAGCGGCAAGTAAGGTATCGCGCCTGCTAAAAGGCAGGGAAGGCATCGCCCTGGATACCACCTATACTTCCAAGACCTTCGCCGCGGTATATGACTACTGTCAAAATCACGGGCAGGATGCCGGTCCCGTTTTATACTGGCACACTTACAATTCGGTCGCTTTGACGGATCAGGCCAATTCCGTGGATTACCGGAATTTACCCAAAGCGCTTCAGGGATTTTTTGAATAATTGCCTAAAATGTCAAAAGTGCCTAAATTGCCAAAAATTATTGTATTCTATCTTTTTTAAATTGGAGCTGCCATGTTCGGTAAAGTAAACTTTTCAGCAGATGTCGTTATCGTCGGCTCCGGTCCCGGAGGAGCCACCGTTGCCCGTGAGCTCGCCAAAAATGGTAAAAAAGTCCTGATACTTGAACGCGGCTACGACCACCGGAAACGGTTTTATTATGGAACCTACCTGGGAGCCATCCGGTACTCGGACCGCATGAGTTTGCTGTTTACCGAAGAAGGTCTTAACATCATCGCACCCATTATGGTCGGCGGTGCGACCAGCATGTATTGCGGTTGCGCGGCTGAACCTCCCGGTTGGCTGAGGGATAAATACGGTGTCGACATCGACGCCGAAGTAAAGCAGACCAGAGACGAGTTAAACATTCAGCCGCTGCCGGAAGATTTAAGAGGCAGCGCATCCACGCGGATAGCAATGGCCGGCCGGGCTTTGGGCTACGACTGGTTTGCCCAGCCCAAATTCGTCAACCCCCAAAGAAGTGAACAGCAGGCGAAAACCTTTAATTGTCAGGCAACCTGCATGCTGGGTTGTCGCTGCGGGGCCAAATGGAATGCGGCGGAGTGGGTGTTTGAAGCAGTCGCCGGCGGTGCCCGGTTAGTAGAAGGGGCGCGAGCTGAAAAGGTGATCATAGAAGACGGCCATGCCGTGGGAGTCGTGGGCCGCCTGGGGGCCGGGAAGTTTACGGCCCGGGCTGAGACGGTGATCATCTCGGCCGGCGGCATCGGCTCACCCCGCCTTCTTCAAAAATCGGGATTGAATCAGGCCGGCGTCGGCATGACCATGGACACGACGGTGATGATTTACGGCGTAACCCGCCAGGAAGGCACCGGCAAAGAACCGCCCATGTCATGGTCATGGGAGAGCCCGGACACCGGATACATGCTCAGCACGCTGACCGACCCGTGGCTGATGTATCCCCTGTCCGCCATTCGTAAAGGAATCGGCCCTGCCCTGCGCTGGTTTCAGTGGCATAAAATGCTGGGGATCATGATCAAATTAAAAGATGACATCTCCGGCGGCATCTACCCGGATGGCAAAATCCGCAAACCCCTTACGGCCGGCGATAATGAACGCTTAACGGAAGCCTATCAGGTGTGCCGGCGCATCTTAATTGAGGCCGGCGCCAAAAAATCCAGCATTTTCATGCGCCCTCTGATCGGCACCCACCCCAGCGGTACCGTGCGGATCGGCAGTATGCTGGATCAAAATCTGAAAAGCGAAATTGACGGACTGTATGTGTGCGATGCCAGCGTATTCCCCGAAGCCCTGGATCGACCCACGGTGCTGACCATCATCGGCCTGGCCAAGCGGCTTGCCAGGCATCTGATTGGGTCTAATTTATAGATTTATTCACTGCGGGGAGATAAGAATTCAAAAAGGAACTAACTAACCATGACGACATTGATTACGGGTGCAACGGGTTTTATCGGTTCGGCGGTTGCCCGGAAGCTTTCAGAAAAAGGGACAAAAATTCGTTGCCTGGTGCGGCAAACCAGCAACTTAAAAAACCTGGACGGTCTGTATGTCGGGCTTGCCGACGGAGATATCCGCGATATCAGTTCCCTGCGCCTGGCATTGAAAGGATGCGACAGCGTTTATCACCTGGCCGCTGTTTATGCCAACTGGCTGCCGGATCCCGGCCTGATGTACCGGGTCAACGAGGAAGGTACCCGCAATGTTCTGACGGCCTGCCGGGAGGCCGGGATTCAAAAAATTGTTTACTGCAGTTCGGTGGCCGCCCTGGGTGCCCACGGCAAAACCCCGGCTGATGAATCCGCCCGTTTTAACCTGAATTCAACCAAGGACCACTACTACATCTCCAAATACCGCGCCGAGCAGGTGGCCCTGGAGTTTAGCCGTTCCGGTTTGCCGGTGGTCGTTGTCAACCCCAGCAACCCCATCGGTCCCCGGGACATCGCGCCGACCCCGACCGGGGCCCTGATCATCAACCTCCTCAAGGGCAAGTTTCCGGGATACGTGGACGGCGGCATCAATCTGATCGATGTCACGGATTGCGCCCGGGGAATCGTTGCCGCCATGGAAAAAGGCCGGGCGGGAGAAAAGTATATTCTTGGAAACAAAAATGTCAGCATCAAGGCGTATTTTGATCTCATCGTCAAGGCGGCCGGCAGAGGCAAATCTCCCTCTCTCAGGATTCCGGCCTGGATGGCGGTGTTTTCAGGGTTTGGCTATCAAATGCTGGCCCGGATCACCGGAAAACCACCGGTCACCAGTGCCTCCTGGGCCCGGGTGGGCAGCCACTATTCCTGGTGGGATTGCACAAAGGCCAGGGAAAATCTGGGTCTCGGACAGCGCCCATTGGAAGAAAGTATCGCCGATGCAATTAAATGGTTTGAGACAAACGCTTATCTATAATTCTGAACTCATTCTTTTGCTGGTATGCCGACTGCAGCAATGAAAAAATGAAAGCCCGGTTAACTGCTCAAATAATTCTTGCGGTGCTGGCCGGCCTGCTTTTTAACTTCGCAGGTGCAGCACAAGCCGCTCCGGATATCACGCAGGTGTGCTATGCTTCCGACAAAGAACCCCCATCGGACGCTAAAAGCAACTATCCGGGCCGAATTTTCCGACTCCAAACTAATATTGTTTGACGTTTCAAAGATTTCGCAATAAATTTAGATCAGATCCATCAATAAATCCGAAATTCGAAATTTTACAAAAATGGTTCAACCCCTTTTTCTACAGAACATCATCACCTGCATCTGGGATTTTGATAAAACATTGATACCCGGATACATGCAGGAACCGCTGTTCGAAAAATTCAAGGTGGATCCCAATAAGTTCTGGAAAGAAGTCCAGGCGCTGCCGGAATACTATAAAAGAGACGGCATGAGCCTGATCGCCTCGGACACGGTTTACCTCAACCACATCCTGACCTACACCCGCGAAGGCATTTTCAAAGGCCTTAACAACGACACCCTGAGACGACTTGGAAAAAAAATTTCCTTTTATCCGGGGCTCCCGAAGTTTTTCAGCGCCGTCAAAAATTTTGTTCGCACCAATCCCGATTACCACCAGCATGAAATCCAGGTGGAGCACTACATTGTCTCCACCGGATTGCGCCAGATGATCCTGGGCAGCAAAATCGCCCCTTATATCGACGGCGTGTGGGGATGCGAATTCGTGGAAAATCCGCCACCGCCTGGGTTTTTGGGTAAAAAATTCAAAGCCCAAAAGACCCAACCGAAAATATTGACCCAGATTGCCTATGCCCTTGACAATACCACCAAAACCCGGGCCGTGTTTGAAATAAACAAAGGCACCAACAAAATTCCGGATATCGGCGTCGATGCCAAAATCCCGGACGAAGACCGCCGTGTGCCTTTTCAGAATATGATATATGTGGCCGACGGCCCCAGCGATATCCCGGTTTTTTCCATCATCAACCGGTTCGGGGGAAAAACCTTTGCCGTCTACCAGCACGGCTCCAAAGAAGAATTTGCCCAGGTCAACAACTTTCAGAAACAGGGGCGGGTGCAGTCCTACGGCGAAGCCAACTACACCGAGGGCTCCCAGACCGCCATGTGGATCAAAAATGCGATTAATGAAATAGCGGATTTAATAGTAAAAAACAGAGAAAGAGCACTGGGGGACAAAATCGGCAAGCCTCCTAAGCATTTGGATTAAAAATCGGGATCTCTCGCAGAGACCGCAAAGCGCACAAAGAGTTTTTGTTTCATTTTTAGTTTCAATTGTGCTTAGTATTTTTTCCTCAAAAAGGTTAGACCAAACTATATGAAATATCTCTGCGTTCTGGGAACTCGAGCAAAGCGGGCGAGAGTTCACAATTTTAAAAAGAGGCCAAGAATGAACAAAGTCGAAAACTTAAAAAAGATCACCCTATCCTTCCAGGCCGGTACGTCGCCGGACACCATGGATCTCACGCCGAAATTTCCCCGATTCGAATTTATCTTCGCCCTGGGTCCGGAAGGTATGTCGCCTTTTGAATATGAATTGGTGGACAAAGCCGAAGGCGATGAGGTATTGCTCCACATCACTAAACAGACATTTTATATATTCTTTGAACACCTCAACCCACCTATATGGGATTTGTTTGATGGTCGCGAAGATGCCTATCTAAAAGCAAAGATCACTGCCGTGGCCGGCACGGACAATCGGGAAGTTGTTAAAGCCATGGCTGAAATGACCGCCCACGGTGGTGGTGGGTGTGACTGCGGTGGTGGTTGCGGATGCGGGTGTTGATATAATTTGGGCAAACAATAAGTTTAGTGAGTGCATAAATATTTCGTGGCTGCTCGACCAATCGATGCTTCCAATTGCCTAACGGTCAAGGGGGCTTTGGACTGCTTTTCCTCCCTTATTTAAGACATGGGTGTAAATCATGGTGGTGGTGACATCCTTGTGACCAAGCAGGTCTTGAACCGTTCTAATGTCGTAGCCGCACCTCAAACGTTATCTTATTACTAAAATTTTTACTTGACATATATGTATTGTTTATGCATATTGATGCATATGAGAACAACACTGAACATAGATGATAAAATACTGGAAAAAGCATCGCGACTGACAGGCGTTAAGGAGAAAACCTCCTTAGTTCGGCTTGGATTAGAAGCTTTAATTGCCCGCGAAAGCAGCAAACGATTGGCCAAACTAGGCGGAACGGAGGTTAATCTGCGTTCCATTCCAAGACGGAGATCTGCCTGAAAACAACTATGGTTTTTGTTGACACCTCAATTTGGGTAACCCACCTTCGCCAGGGAAGCCGGCGGCTGGAAAAGCTGTTAATGGATGCTGAGGTTATATGCCATCCATTTATCATTGGCGAACTTGCCTGCGGAAATCTGAAAAACCGGAACGAAATCATCTCCTTGCTTCAATCCCTTCCCTTGGCTCCGACGATTGAATTTGACGAATTCCTATTTTTTATCGATAGAAATCATTTAATGGGAAAGGGTATTGGTTTCGTTGATGTCCATCTTTTAGCATCTGCTAAGCTGGCAGAAGTACCGCTGTGGACAGCAGATAAACGGCTGAAGTCTGCGGCAGATCAACTTGACTTGACTTTTACGTAAAAGATAGCCAAGGCATGGCTGAGGAAAAATCGGCTGGGCCGCAGTGATCTTTCCCCTCACAGGGTGGCTGGTTGATAAAAGGCGTAGTTTGGCTATGTAATCTTTAAAAGAGCGTCAAGTATTTACCAATAACAGGGTGTTCCAGCTGGCCTCTGTTCCGCTGCTTTCCACTCCCCTTAGGGCGCTATGAAAGAATTATCGAAAAACCGGATTTCAACTGCGGAAACGTTAAGATGACAAAACAAAACCCGGTGCGGCTGACCCAAAAAACTTTTTCAGAGGCAATTCAAAACTTATGCGACAGCGACCCGGATCTGGCCCATATCCTGACGATACTCAAGCTGCCGACATTCTGGACACGCAAACCGGGATTCGCCAGCTTGATACGTATTATTCTGGAGCAGCAGGTGTCCCTGGCCTCTGCCAGGGCATCATTTGACCGCCTGCGGGCAGCGGTTTTTCCCCTTACCCCGGATCGGTTTCTCGAACTGGATGAGGCCAGGCTCAGATCCTGCGGGTTTAGCCGACAGAAAATCGCTTATGGCCGCAACCTTGCTTACGCCATTGTTGATGGACGCCTCAACCTGTCTGGGTTAAATACAATGAACGACCAAAGCGCGCGGTCTGAACTGGTCAAGGTCAAAGGCATCGGGCCCTGGACGGCAAACATCTATTTGATGACGGTCCTGCGCCGACCGGATATCTGGCCCGCTGAGGACCTGGCCCTGGCCATCGCAACCCAGCAACTCAAACGGCTGACAGCACGCCCGACGCCGCAGGAGCTCGCTAAACTTAGTTTGATTTGGAAACCCCGGCGGTCGGTTGCTGCGCGGCTCTTGTGGCACTATTATCTAAATGGCCCTATAAATGCGAAAGAAAGCACAAAAAAGATTAATTGTCCGACAGAAACAGGACGAAATATTTAACAAAATTAAAATTAGAATTTCCTTTTTTTAGGGGGATCTGTTATCGACATCAGAAAAGCAAACAGCAACATGCAAATGCAAAAACCGCCACCACTGCCCCGATCCTTAAGTCCTAAAATGCCAACCACCTGGTGGCAAAGAAACTGGAAGTGGTTCGTCCCCGTTGGATGTTTAGGGCTTCTGGCGATTTTCACCGGATTTGTTGTGCTGATTGTGACAATTGTCTTTGGGATGATGAAGTCATCCGACGTCTATAAGGAGGCCCTGGCTGCGGCCAGAGCCGAACCGGCAGTCGAAATGGCGCTGGGCACCCCCATCGAGGAGGGACTGTTTGTGATGGGCAACATCAATATCAGCGGTTCTTCAGGCCAGGCAGATCTGGCTATTCCTATCTCCGGACCTTATGACAAAGCAACTATCTACGCTGCGGCCGAGAAATCAGCCGATCGATGGACCTTTACGACCCTGGTGGTTGAAGTTAAGACCAGCGGCGAGAGAATCGACCTTATGAAGAAAAATAAAACCTACTTGTGAAGCCTATGAATTCTGGCAGGCACATTCTAAAGGCCACTATTGAGGATGTATCGATTCTGTCCGCTATCATTCGCCATTCCTACCGCGACGTGGCCCTAAGGTTTAATCTAACGCCTGAAAACTGTCCGAAACATCCC
The DNA here is from genome assembly GCA_049669725.1 of Desulfobacterales bacterium. Lineage (GTDB taxonomy): Bacteria > Desulfobacterota > Desulfobacteria > Desulfobacterales > JAFDCJ01 > JAFDCJ01. The sequence continues at coordinate 7,249 of JBATKU010000123.1, read as the reverse complement.
TCCAATTGCTCGGATGAGTGGATTCGAAACGACTTTGCCAGGGGGGTGTCCTATTTCATCCTCGAGCATAACGGCCTGCCGGCAGGATGCGCAGCGCTTGAAATTCCGGATCCGAATATTGGCTATCTCGAACGGCTTGCGGTGTTAGCGGACAACCGGCGCAAAGGCTTCGGCCGCAAACTGGTCGATCATGTTTTTCACCAGGCCAAAGATTCAGGGATAAATAAAATCAGCATCGGTATTATAGCCCCGCAGACGAACCTGAAGCGCTGGTATCAGAAAATCGGTTTTATTGAAGGCGATACCAAAGAATTCAAACATCTTCCGTTCCCGGTGACCTTTATGATTTGCAATCTCCCGAGCAAAGGAGGAATTATTGAAAGCTAAATTGCTGACACTTACCATCACCATAATTTTCATTCTCAGCACCCTGGGGACACACGCAGAAAGTGCTGATCTGGCAGACGCTGAAAAGACTGCCTGGCGCTATATGACATCAATGTTGCGTGGTGACGTGGAAATGTCCTTCTCCTTGATGGATCCCAGAGTGCTTGATCGACGAAAAGCTGATATCAGGAAGGCCTATGAGTTTGCCAGGCAGCAAGGACAGGCGGATGAATTTAAGGCTCGCTTCAAGAATATCGAAAATCTGGATTCAGCTTTGCGATTGCCTGCCAAGCAGTTTCTTATCCTGCTGGTTACAAAAGATCGAGAAAATGCACCGCCCGAGCATCTGAAAGCCATGCGAGAAACCGTAGTCAATGTAATAGGGAGCAATCGTATTGATACTGAGACGGCCAGGGTCATCCTGGAAATTATTCCGCCAAAACTGATCAGTGATACCCGTCAGGAAGATGTTCTGCTCCTGACCCTTTACAATGACCAGTGGAAAGTTGTTGGCAACGCGAAATAGCGCCGCACGGTTATGCATGCCCCTGTATGTCCAGAGGGGTGGACATTAACACACAATCTAAGGAGGAGAGATGATAAAGTTAAGCGACAAGAAAAATGGTGCGCCTTTAGGAACTATATCTGAAGAGGACCTGCAGTTTTTAATTGATCATCTGGAGGAGGAATGGGCTGAAGATACAGATTATTACTTGAACCGCACCACTTTTGAGATGTTGAAAAACAGGGGGGCAGGCCAATCGCTTTTGGACATTCTTGAACCCGTTTTTAAAGAACGGGAAGATGTCGAAATTGAGTGGTCTCGAAGTGAGTGAGTTCTCTAATGACATTTCCATCAAACTCGATGTGTTTGGCTGCCGGGTCCTGGCCATAAAATCAGAAGATGGCTGGCAGCTGTTTTATTCAAGCGCCGACGGTAAAAGGCGCCCAGCCGATGACCTGATTGTTCCGCCCTTCGTAGCCGAATCTGAAGTAGTGTCCTACCTTGAGGATCTTTGCCATGAATGGGCTTCAGGCAGGCATCCCGAGGTACAGTTTTTAAATGGAGACACCAATGGAAATTAGATATGAAAAACCCGGGGACACCGCAGCCATTCGCAGCGTCCATCAAGCTGCCTTTGAAACCGGAGCTGAAGCAGATCTTGTGGATGCCCTGCGTGACAAAAAGGCCCATATCATGAGGCTTTTGCCGAAGTTTAGCGAGAAGATTGTTGAAGGAGATAAAATCCGGAGTCTTATTCTAAAAAACAGGGAAAGATACTATCAAGGATTCATTCAAGCCAATGGCCCGGATCAGCAAAATTAATATTAAAACACTGTTGGCAAAATATTCTGTATTGCTACTTGACGCCTACGGTGTTCTGGTCCATTCATCCGGTGCCCTGCCAGGGGCCGCCCGATTGATTAATACCCTCAATCGCACCAAAAAGCCGTTTTACATCCTGACCAACGATGCCTCCAAATTACCGGCGACATCCGCCAGACTCTTTCAGAGTTTTGGGCTGGCCATCGCGCCTGACAAAATCATCACCTCCGGTTCGCTGCTGGTGGATTATTTTGCCGCCAATCACCTCGAAGACGCGCCCTGTGCTGTTCTGGGACCTGAAGACAGCGCCCGCTATGTTGAACTGGCAGGGGGAAAAGTGGTCGCTGCCCGGGACCCGTATGAAGTGCTGGTCATCGGCGACGAATCCGGATACTCCTTCCTCGAAACAGTGGACACCGTGCTTTCCGGGCTTTTTAAAAAATTTGACAGCGGCGCTAATGTTCACCTGGTGCTGCCCAATCCCGATTTGATCTATCCTAAAGCCGATCAGGGTTTCGGCATTGCCAGCGGAAGCATCGCCCTGATTCTGGAAGCGGCCTTGCAGCGGCGATACCCTGCTCGACCGGAGCTAAAATTTGCGCGGCTCGGCAAGCCCCATGCCGCTATTTTCAGGGAGGCCCTTGAACGCAGCGGCACGCGGGACATGGTGATGATCGGCGATCAGCTGGAGACCGATATTCGGGGAGCCGTCGAATTTGGACTCGATGCCGTGCTGGTGAGTACAGGCATCGCCAAGGAAAAGCTAAATGATGTCGATAAGTCTCTGCAGCCGACATATTATCTGGATAGTCTAAGCCTGTAGCTGCTTCCAATCTACTCCAACCATTCTCAAAAATTCTAAATCCTTCCCAGCGCTAACAATCACCAGCCGGCAAAATCACTCATCAATGGTTCTCATTTGAGCAATTTCGCCCTTTCCCAATTTTAGGGATTTGTGATATGTAAGGTCATGTTTTTACGATAACCCTGACCGATTCCGTGGAAGTCATACGCTGGTACCAGCACCAGATCTATGTCAAACTCAGACGTGCCCTTCACAGCGCCCATGACGAAGCGACGGAAGATGATCTGGACGACTATCCCAAAGATTCGGATGGCTCCACCAAAGTTTCCCTGATCGGCATGGATCGGTCTATCAGCGCCTGGGGCAAAATCATAAAAAATTTTCCGGATGAGGAAGATAGCATTCTTGGTATAATTGCCCATCTTGATCGTCTCCGCAGACGAACAGAAACCGAATTTCCGGATGCCAGAGCCTTCGTCAGACCCGGTTTCGATGAAATCAATCCCGACTCTTAGGTTTGTGCAAATAATTACAAGTGGTAAACAACTCTATTGAACCGATTATCAGAACCAAGGAATCCATGGTAGCCAAATTTCGCATACTGATTCTTATAACCGTGTTGATGGTCCTGTTTGGCTGCGCTGGTGAGCGCAAGGCTGCCACCGCGACACCGGATGGCATAGTCATCCCGGCAGAATATCGCGCCCTTTACGAAGAACTGTCAAGCAAACTCGGCCAATTGCAGGAACGAATAAATTCGGTGGAAAATTCCCAGAATCCGGGCACACGCTTCGGGGTGGAGCTGCTGGTTGCCAACAGCAACCGCGGTGAAATCCTCCTGACGGAGCGGGTATTCAAGGCAACCGTTTTGACGTTGGATCGCCTGCAAAGCCTGGGCGTACAGTGTGTGGCCTTGAGTATTCAGGTTCCGGTCCTGGTGCGGTCCCAGCCCCGGTCAGGCGAATATCTTAGTTTTTATAGACGCGTCGTCAGCGAAATTCGACAGCACGGGCTGGCAGTCATTATTGAGATGGGGACCTTATTCCGGGAACCTGAATTCAGCAAACTACGCGTTGATTACAGCCAATTAACCCTGGAAAAATTTAAACTCCAGCTGCGTGAAATGGCGCAAATAATCGTCACTGATCTAAAACCTGATTATCTTACCATTCTTACCGAACCTGACACGCAATCGCAGAACACGGGATTGGATTTCTCGGTGTCCAATTTTGCATCAACGATTCAGTATGTGGTTCAGGGACTTCATCCATCCGGCGTGAAGCTGGGTGCCGGGGCGGGCACCTGGAGTCCAATGGGTTACTTCAACGCCCTATCTAAAATTGAACAGCTTGATTTCATTGATCTGCATATTTATCCGATCCAGCGTGATTTCGTTATCAATCGCGTCGACCGAATTGCCCGGACCGCCGCCGGACATGGCAAAGAGATTTCAATCGGTGAAGCCTGGCTCTACAAAGTTTCCCAAAACGAATTAGGTCGAATAAAACCGACAAAGGCTTTTGCCCGGGATGTGTATTCCTTCTGGCAACCCCTGGACAGCAGGTTTATCGAAATGCTGGTGGGTTTAGGCCTAAGGTCCAACGCCGAGTTCTGTTCATTGTTCTGGATGAAATATTTATACGGCTATATCGACTACAACAGCAGCACTCGAATCCTTGCACCGCAGCAACTTATAAACCGGTCTGAAGCAGCTGCCGGCCGCCGGATATTAGAAAACAAACTCAATCAAACAGGACAATTGTTTAAAGGTCTCATCTCAAAATAATTTTAAAGCAATGAAAGGAAACCCTTATGAACAGAACACGCAAAAACCTGCTGGAACGTCTCGAAAATGATTTCGTGCTGGTAGCCGAAGGCTATGTATTTGAACTGGAAAGACGCGGCTATTTAAAGGCCGGACCCTTTGTACCTGAAGTGGTCCTGGAAAACCCCGATGCTGTCAAACAATTGCACCACGAGTTTTTGCGGGCCGGCAGCGATGTCGTTGTGGCCTGCACCTATTACGGACATCGGGCCAAATTAATAGCAATCGGACAGGAAGACCGTTTGGAGGAATTAAATATTACAGCGCTTAAAATTGCCGCGGCAGCGGCCGCAGATTATGGCGCCCTGGTAGCAGGCAATCTGTCCAACACCTGGGAGTATGATCCGGAGGTCACAAATTCCGCTAAAACCGTCCGGGCTATTTTCGACGAGCAGGTTGGCTGGGCGGTTCAGGAAAATGCCGACTTTGTGATTGCCGAAACTTTCGGCCATCTGGGAGAAGCCCGGCTGGCGCTAAAATCCATCCTGGCCGGCGGACTGCCGGCTGTCATCACCTTCAGCCCCGCAACCGGGGCCAGCTGCGACGGATATGAGTGGGAAGATGCCTGTAAAATCCTCCAGGATGAAGGTGCCGATGTGGTCGGCCTCAACTGCGGCAACGGTCCTGCCACCATGCTGCCGCATCTGGAAAAGATCCGCCGGAAAACCGGCGGCCACATAGCGGGACTTCCAGTGCCCTATCGCACGACCGAAGAACAGCCTTGCTTTCAAAAACTAAGCCTGCCCGAATCCAGCACGTCTTTTCCGATATCGTTGGAACCGTTTCTGCTGACCCGCTATGATATGGCAAATTATGCCACCAGCGCCCGTGACATGGGGATTAACTACATCGGCATCTGCTGCGGTGCCGGTCCCCATCATGTCCGGGCGATGGCGGAAGCGCTGGGTCGCAAAACCCGGGCCAGTAAATATTCACCTGACATGAGCCTGCATCCGATATTTGGGGATAAGGATACCAGGCAAAAGCATGTGGAATGCCTTCTCGGCCCTGTGGATGAATAAATTTTTTACTCCGATAAGCCGTCGGCGAAAGTGTTTCCAGAGTGGTAAAAAAACATAGTTGGATCTTACCGGTTATTATCTTGGCGCAGTTTGCCGGGACATCTCTCTGGTTTGCCAGCAACGCTGTCCTGGGAGATCTTCAACGGCAATGGGGGCTTGGGGCTGCCTCCTTGAGCCAGATGACCTCTGCTGTTCAGTTCGGCTTTATTGTCGGAACCCTCCTATTTGCCTTTTTTACCATTGCAGACCGCTATTCTCCTCGAAAGGTTTACTTTGCGTGCTCATTGCTGGGGGCACTCACCAATCTGGGCCTTTATCTGATGGCTGATGGGTTGCTGTCACTGCTGATATTTCGTTTCATGACGGGTTTTTTTCTGGCAGGGATTTACCCGGTCGGAATGAAAATCGCCGCCGGCTGGTATCGGCGGGGACTTGGACTGGCTCTGGGCTGGCTCGTGGGAGCGCTTGTCGTGGGCACGGCTTTTCCCCATTTGATCAAAAGCCTAAACCGGAGCTTGCCCTGGGAAACCGTGATATTATCTATTTCCATTATTTCCGCTGCCGGCGGATGTCTGATGCTGCTCCTGGTGCCTGACGGACCCTACCTGATCAAAGGTGCAAAGTTCAACCGTAAAGCCTTGGCCATTATTTTCCGATCAAGGGATTTAAGGTCTGCTTCGTTCGGCTATTTCGGCCATATGTGGGAACTGTATACGGTATGGGCATTTATACCGTTATTGCTGGGCAAATATGCTGAAACGACCCACCAGCCGCTGAATGTCTCCTGGTGGTCATTCAGTGTGATCGCCGGGGGATGCCTGGGCTGCATCGCCGGCGGCCTTGTATCCAAAAGGGTCGGGAGCTCCACAGTGGCTTTTTACCAGCTGCTGTCATCGGGAATTTGCTGCCTGCTTACGCCGCTGATGTTTCATGCGCCACCGGCCGTTTTTCTGAGCTTTCTGATTTTCTGGGGCATTGTGGTCGTGGGAGATTCACCGCAATTCTCAGCCTTGACCGCCCAAACCGCCCCCGGTGATTTGGTCGGATCGGCATTGACCATCGTCACCAGCATTGGATTTTTCATCACCATCATCAGTATCCAGCTTATCAATTTTTTGGTAGGCTGGTTAAGCATCCAAAATGTTTTTCTCTTCCTGGTCCCCGGTCCGATAGTCGGATTGATTTATTTGTGGCCGCTATTTAGGGCCCTCCAAAAAAGGCGTCTGTAAATGGGCAAAAAAAAAGTTCGACCGCAAGTCTCTCGACAAGTTAAAAACATTAATATACGCTGCTTCGAGGCCAGGGATGCGGAAACCTGCTTTAAAATCCGCAGCACAGCATTTTCGGATTTACGCCGGTTGGGAATTCGAACTGCGACTTTCCGGATATGAAGGTACCGGCTATGCGGCTTGAAAAGAAAATATAGGATCTGGCTTTTGAACATTTGAATCTCTCCGACAAACTTAGAGCGGTCTCCGTGTCAGCCTGGAATCCGGAACTGGATCCAGATGGGAAAAGCCGCAGGGTCTGCATGCAGCTACTAGACAGACTAATCGGCAGTCAATCAGGATAGCCTGGAAAAGAGAAATCTATGGAAGGAAACAAAGCGACATCACCGGTAGCACGGTATCACCTGGAGCCTCAAACCGGCACAGCGTTTACCGTCCGCAAGTATCAATTTATTCGCATCATTGATGTGGAAGGGGAACAGGTCGCAGATCTGATTTGTTTCGCAGGCCGGGATACGGAGGAATACCTTTCTTCCGGGCGCACCATTGACTATAATGAAAAAATTTACCTGACGGCACCATAACAATTAACACCCCTTTATCCAGGGCCGGCGATTATATAGAGCTTCAGGCTCAAATGGACTTGATCATCGG